>JBAMLU010000097.1:8533-15391 GCA_039793385.1 bacterium | reverse complement strand
CCAGAAAGAATCGGCTCCGAGACAGAACTGACATAATAAGTATATACATATCCGCTTTCAGATACCGCAACAATATACGAAAGATAAGGCGCTATGTCCCACACACCATAAGGCGCAATATTACGGCTCATAAGCGACGGGCTCCAAAGCACATTCCAGATTTCAAATCCACCTTCCCCAAGCGAAATATATAGGTAATTGCTTATCTTTTTTATCCTCCTTATAATGCCTGGCGTCTGAATCCTTTCCGAAATAATATACATATATACAGGGTCAGTAACATCAACTACAAGCACACCACCACCAGACCCTATATATAACCTATCCCGCTCAAGTTCAATCTCAACCGAACTGTTCTCGCCAAATCTGTAACCACCCATCCATTTCATGTTTGTTTCCGCAACAATGACGGAATTGAAAATAATTCCGCATAAAAAACAAATAAACCGATTTTTCAGTTTGCCTCCCATAATTTTAATATATCAGAAACTAAAATAATGTCAATCGATAAAACTAAACATACCGCCAAACAAACGATAAAAAGAAAAACACGAGCCCATTTGAGATAATATGCAAAAGAGAAAAAGAAAGCCCAGCCACAATAAAAACCCAAAGCGAGAGCTCAGGATTACCAATAGAGATATATGCGGCGATATTTGTGAGGATATCATAGATAACTGTGACCACAATTCCAATTGTAGAAGCAAGAAGAGCGCGAAGATGATGTTTTTTTATCTTTTTCAATCCTTTGCTGAAAATCCCGCCGAATAAACCGATTATTCCGCCTGAAAAAATCTGAACAATAAACAGAGGTAAAGGAGCCATTCCATAAGGATTAAAAGCAGAATAGATGGAAAACGATAATATCCCGACCAGAGCAGCATATATTGGTCCAAGGATAATTCCTGATGTAAATATTGTGAAAGTTATAAGTTCAATATTTGGCAAGAATGCAAGCGCATAACCAAATCCAACAGCAAGCCCAACAAAAGCCGCTATAAGCGTTATTTTGCTTATCCGCTCAAATCCCATAGCCTATCTCAAATAAATCACCTTTCCAGTAAACACGCGCTCGCCCGATTTAACTTTCAAAAAGTAAATCCCTGAATTCATCCTAACAGGCTTCAGATAGAAATAGCCGTTCAATCCTTTAACCTCAACATCACTGTTCCTTCTTTTTCCTGTTATATCGAAAATATCGAGCAAATAACCTTGCTCGTAATAGGGAAATTCAACGATAAAAGCCTCATTAAACGGGTTAGGATATATTTTGAAATCGACTGCAACTGAAGAAGTTTCTCTAATAGAAAGGGAACCAAACCTTTCCACAATTGCCCTTATCATAAATGTAAGCGGGACACTAACCCATGTTGCCCCATTCCAGTAAAATGACCTTCCTGAATTATTATCGCTTGCCCATAGTTTCTGGTCATCATATGATGGTTTAAACGCAACGGCAAACGATGTTTCCGGGAAAAATGCAGAGGAGCCAAAAACAATAACTTCATCCGAGACAGTGATCTCACTCCATCCTGAAGAACCCGCATAGCCTCCACCCTGCCAAACTAATTCACCAATAGAACCTCCTGAAACCTTCCTTATCTCGGCTGAATATGCTCCTGGGTCGTGAAGGTTGAATTGCAAAGCAACTATTCGTGACGGAAAATGTTCAAGCGTAAAAAGATTAGCCAAACGGAGGTTCGCGTTACCACCATAATAATAAACCTCATTTCTATTATCAATTATAAGTGTATCTATAGTTCCACCACCCGGACCTGCAATAGCCGCAGCCTGATTTGAATACCCACTCTCATTTCCAGAATATTCGGCTGAAACAACATAATAGTAAATCCTCCCGTTTATAACTGTGTTGTCATTGTATGATGATGTATATGAATAAGAGAGAAATGAATATGGTCCACCTGATATTTCTGCTCTGTATATTTTATATCGTGATGGTGAGCCTGAAGAAGGGGGTTGCCAAGAAAGAGGAATTACGCCGTTCTGCCAGTATGTTGCCGAAAGGTTTCGTGGAGGCAAATATGCGGTTCCTGATACTGTTGCTGAGTAATTGAAGTTTGTCGCGCTACCAGTGCGCGATATGTTCACAACAACAAGCGCAAGCTCGGGATATCGACTCCAATCAGAAATCGTTAAGTTCCCAATTGTTCCAGAAACAGGAAAATCCTCATCATAATATATCCTTCCGAGCTTCTTCACAATCTTTAGTTTCCATTGAGCCGATGAGCCACCGGAGAAGTTAAGGTTCAAAATACCGCCTGAGTAATCGTTAATAAACCTCACGAAATTAGCTGCAAGCGGGTCAGGCGGATACGCACTCGTAGCCCCACTAACAGGATAACTACTATGCGAACCAACAAGATCAACCTCAGGATAATACATTCCCTCCCTAAAATGCCTTCCATCATCCCTGCTTCCCGTAACATAGTTCCAGGAATGGAACAGTGCAAATTCATTATCGAAACTCGTCCCACGAGTGCCGAGCACCTGGTCAAGCGCATTTATAACATCATTGAGATACGCCATTCTATACCAAAAATCTGGCAGAAATGAGTCCCCAAACCTCTCTAAAAGATATTTTACAAAAACAAAATAACCATACTCATGACTGCCATTCACAACCATAAGCGACCGTTCAGGATATGTGTAAAACGCCGATAGATATTGATAACAATCATTGACATCATCCGCAACCCTATCCTCCATTGTGACACAATTCGGTTCTTGCCACCACGACGGGGTGTTATAATTATATCCGAATATAATTGCATGATGGAATTCATGGGCAGCGGTAGTTCGCATTGCTCCATCCTCAGGGGAATAAAACCCCTCATATTCGTTCCTGACAATAATATATGATGTTACCATACTCCATGCTGTGTCGCTAATCACGGTTTCAGTCTGAGTGTATCCGTAAGTCCTACTTGGTATACGAACAATATAAACATCATACCGTGAATCCCCACCCATTGAACCATCAGGCGGTGGCGGAAAACATCCAACCGTATCAACCTCAACCATATACGCTACATCAAAATAATTTGCGAACCTCTGCACATACTCAATGCTTGGAACAGCGTTATCTCCTGTAAGCGTATAATGGAGTTTAAATCTGCCTGAAGGAGAGATGTATTCTCTATCAAGTGACGGTCTCACAAGGTATCGCCTTATAATTGTGGCAACTTCAGCCGAAAGATTATTTATTTTCTCGTTAAGATCAAAAACAATTGGTGTTGCACAGAAAGGCTTATCAGCATCACCCCTGAGCCATAGCGGAAGTTTCTCGGGCTCAAACACAAAATAAGCCCTGTAAAGGTAATAATCATCAAAAGTTATGAGCCCACTTTTGTAAGCCCTATCAATTCTTTCTAATGTGGTTTCAGCGGCAAGGAAAGAATACATAAGAAGGAATAGAACAATTGCTCTTCTCATACCACCTCCTTTTTTAACATTTTCACTCCTTATAAAAAGGGACACCAACAGATGCTGGAGGAATAGCCTTTCCAATCACTCCAGCAAGCGCTATCATAGTAATAATATAAGGGATTATCTGTAC
Source organism: bacterium (assembly GCA_039793385.1). Taxonomy (GTDB): domain Bacteria; phylum UBP14; class UBA6098; order JBAMLU01; family JBAMLU01; genus JBAMLU01. The sequence continues at coordinate 11,814 of JBAMLU010000097.1, read as the reverse complement.
GAATTGCGTAGGGATAACGGTACCTATTGATTGAAGTTGAAGTTGGAGGGCGTCAGCGAACCCGAAAAGCAAACAGGCAATATAAGCTCCTTGAGGTTTCCACTTGCCAAATATCATAGCTGCAAGCGCAATAAAACCCCGTCCACCAGATATACCATCAGTGAACTGATGCTGGTCAAGGGATAGCCACGCACCACCGAGTGCAGCAAGCATTCCAGATATTAACACAGAAATATATCTTATTGCGAAAACATTCACGCCAAGACTGCTTGCTGCCTCAGGATTCTCTCCAACAGCCCTCATACGCAATCCAAATCTCGTCTTATAAATAATATACACAGAGAGAACCAAAGCAAGAACAGCAACAAGTATAAGCGGGTATTCAAAGAAGATGCTTAATACGGGAAGAGTTCGTAAAAACGGGATGTTAATTGATGGCACACCCTCAACCCTCGACGAATTTGAACTTGAATGGAATATTAACTTCAAAAAGAATTTTGTGAGCCCAACAGCAAGGATATTAATAGCTATGCCTGATATTATCTGATTTACCATGAATCTTATTGAAAGAACAGCGTGCATAGCAGCAATAATAGCGCCACCAACTATAGCAGCAATAACACCAACCCAGCCATTTCCGGTATAATAAGAACCGAGCGTCGCACAGAAAGCTCCGATAAGCATAATACCCTCAAGCGCAATATTCACAACACCAGAACGCTCAGAATATACCCCGCCGAGGGCAGCAAATATATAAGGCGTCGAAACTCGTACAACTAATGTTATCATCGAATAAGAAAATATCACGCTAAAAAATTCGCTCATCCCTTTACCCCTTATCCCAACGCCCAAGCTTGCGCTTCCGAATAGATATTATTATTTCCTTAAAAATAGCGGAAAGAAGAACAACAAAGATTATAACGATTGCTTGAAGAATATCAACGAGTTCCTTTGGAATATATCTGTTAACAACGAGCCCACCGTAAGAGAAGAAACCAAACAACAAAGATGAAAGAAAAATACCTATTGGGTCATTTCGTCCTAAAAGAGCAACGGCAATCCCCATAAAACCGATTCCAAGCGAAAAACCCTCCTCATAATAATATTTATATCCCATAACGAAATTTGAGCCAACAAGACCGCTAATCCCGCCGGACAAAGTTAGTGCAATAAATCTAATCCACTTAACATTTATCCCAGCAACTCCTGCAGCAACAGGATTATAACCAACAGCCCTTATCTCGTAGCCGAACTTTGTTCTTGATATAATGAACCAGAATATAATTAAACAGAGAATTGAGATGAAGAAACTCGTATTTGCGGGTGATGATGCAAGTTGGGGGAATATGATTGACAACCTTGGGAGACGAGCATTAATACTGAGCTCTGGTGTGTGAACGGTCTCAGGAACATTAAAGAAGTTCACGAGGAAATAATTAAGTATACCATAAGCGATGAAATTCATCATAATAGTATTTATAACTTCATGAACACCGAGCAAAGATTTTAAAGCTGCTGGGATTGAAGCCCAGAGAGCACCAGCAATAAAACCGGAGAGCAAACACAAAGGCACAAGGATCGCCTTATCCAGGGGTGAAAAATAATATCCAACAACAGCAATAGCCATAGCACCAACACAAAGTTGTCCCTCAGCACCAATATTGAAAAGCCCGGCTTTAAACGCAAATGCCACAGATAGTCCTGTGAAAATAAGCGGGGTCATCTTAAAAAGGAGCTGACCAATCCCATATCCTGTGCTGAATGTCTCTTTAAACATAATCGAATATATAAAAAGTGGATTCTCACCCACAACAAGAATAAATAATCCACCAACTACGAGCGAAAGAAGAACAGCAATAAAGGGTGCGGTGATGTTCAAAAGGAGTTTTTCGCTCATAGTTATTCTTTTTTTCCGCCAAGCATAAGAACCCCAAGCTGGTACTCATCGAGCTCATCTTTTCTAAAAGTACCAACTATTCTTCCATCATAGATAACCGAAATCCTGTCAGAAAGCGAGAGAATCTCGGTTAGGTCAGCAGAAACGAGAAGGATTCCGGCTCCGTGCAGCGCTGATTCAATGAGCTTTTTATGGATGAATTCTATTCCTCCAATATCAAGACCCCTTGTAGGGTGTGCTGCAACAATCAATTGCGGACGCTTATACAATTCCCTCGCAAGAACTACTCTTTGCTGGTTCCCCCCGGAAAAAGCCTTTAACGGTAAATCCGGGGCTTGTGGTCTTATGTCAAACCCATACATAATCCTTTCAACTTCCTTCCTTATATACTTCGTATTAATAATACCGCTTACACATATTGGTTTTTCATCATGAATGCCAAGGATAAAATTCTCCAAGGCGGTAAATTCAAGGATAAGTCCGCTTTTCTGCCTGTCTTCAGGTATATGAGAGATACCCCGTTTGATAAGTTCTTTAGGATTCCGATTTGCAATAGAAATGCCTCGAAAAATTATATCCCCTGAGCGGACCTTTCTAAGTCCTGTAATAACCTCAACAAGCTCCTTCTGCCCATTGCCATCAACCCCCACAATACCGTGAATCTCTCCCGTATTTACGACAAGCGATACACCTTTAAGCGAACCTTGATGAGTGCTTGAGCTTGCATAAACATCAAATAACTCTAATATGCTACCCCCTGGATTTGTTTCCTCTTTCTCAACCGATAGCAAAACCTGGCGTCCAACCATCATATACGCCAGCTCCTCTTTATTAATATCCTCACGCCTTACAGTTCCAACAACCTCACCCTTTCGCATAACAGTTATGTAATCCGAAATCCGCATTACCTCATCAAGTTTATGTGTTATAAGGATTATTGTTTTACCTTGAGCTTTCATTGCGCAAAGGATATTAAAAAGTTCGTCTATTTCTTGAGGAGTGAGTACTGCTGTAGGTTCATCAAGGATGAGAATCTCAGACCCACGATAGAGAAGTTTCATAATTTCAACACGCTGTGCGAGCCCGACCGAAAGTTCCTCAACCCGCATATCCGGATGAACCTTCATCTTATACTTATTTGAAAGTTCGAAAACTATCTCCCTTGCGCGCTGAAAATCAAGCTGTATTCCTTTAATAGGCTCATGTCCGAGGATGATATTTTCTGCTACAGTGAAACGGGGGATCAGCATAAAATGCTGATGAACCATCCCGATACCTAATCTTATCGCCACTGATGGGTCTCTAATATATACCTTTCGCTCGTTTATACATATCTCTCCTGAGTCTGGGCGAAGCATCCCATAAAGGATACGCATTAGAGTAG
>JBAMLU010000097.1:7259-8523 GCA_039793385.1 bacterium | reverse complement strand
AGAGTAGTTTTTCCGGCGCCGTTTTCCCCGACAATGGAATGAATAGTCCCCGCACGAACCAAAAGAGAAACATTCTTATTAGCAACCACACCCTCAAATCTCTTCGTTATGTTTTTTAGTTCTACGGCATTCATTCCTTCGGTACCTTAATCTCACCGGAAATAATCTTTTTCTTCATTTCCTCAACCTTCTTTATAACCTCCTCAGGTATAAGTTTCTTGTTGTTATCATCGTAGACATATCCGACACCGTTTTCTTTAAGCCCAAGCTCCAAAACAATTCCACCATGAAACTCTCCTTTAAGTTCGTCCTCGATAGTTTTATAAACGGCGTTATCAACGCGCTTTATCATTGATGTCAGCACATATCCAGGTGCTTCATACCACTGGTCGGAGTCAACACCGATTGCAAGTTTATTCTTTTCTCGTGCAGCCTCAAAAACACCAAGCCCTGTTGAGCCGGAGGCGTGAAATATTATATCAGCACCCTGATTATATTGTGAAAGTGCAAGCTCTTTACCCTTACCAGGATTCTTAAATGCTTCTCCTGTTAGCCCAGCATATCCAACGAGAACCTTGCACGATGGATTAACACTCAACACACCAGCTCTATATCCCGCCTCAAATTTATGTATAAGAGGAATATCCATTCCACCGACAAAACCAACTCTGTTAGTTTTTGTCATAAGTCCGCTTATTACTCCTACAAGGAAACTTCCTTCTTCTTCCTTGAATTTTATAGCGAGAAGGTTCTGCGGGATAGGCTCATTTTCCTTAACTGTGTAATCTATGCAGGCGAAATGCGTATTGGGGAATTCTCTTGCAATTTTTGTTATATCATCAGTGAACATAAACCCCACGCCGAAAATCAACTTAAATCCTTTTGCGGCAAGTTCACGAAGTCCTGCTTCTCTGTCGCCACCTCCTGTACCTGATGGCTCTATATATTGAAATGTGATGCCAAGGGAATCACGAGCACGGACTAAACCTTCATAAGCAGAATCGTTAAATGATTTATCTCCTCTCCCACCTACATCAAATACGAGCCCAACCTTGAGTTTCCCCTCTTTTTGCGCCTCCCTCTGGCTTTTGCAGCTAAACAATACAAACGAAAAAATCGCGAGCAAGACCAACTTGTTCATTTAACACCTCCTATTTCTATATAGCGAGATTCATCTATAACACTTATTCTGCCTTTTCTTTTTATATATTCTTCAATTATCTCCCTTATATTCACACCTGTATCTTTAACAACTCTTCCAATT
>JBAMLU010000097.1:0-7249 GCA_039793385.1 bacterium | reverse complement strand
CAAGGTAACTATTAGTGCAAACCGTATAAATACCGGCTCTATCAATTTCTTTTCCTTCAATTATTATTCTTTTTATTTTTTTCCTTTCGTTATCTTGAATATATATAACATTTATTCCAGATATTTGGATACCACCATAAGGATTTTCGAAAGATTTTTCTAAAATATTTTCGAGCTTCTCACCTTTAAACTCCATGATTACCGCTGTATTATCAAATGGTTGGACATTATATAATGTGCGCTTTGTAATATTTCCTTTTTGTATATCAGAGCGAATACCGCCAGAATTTTGAATAGCGATATCAGTTTTTGCCCAATCTCGCATAATATCTGTGATAAGGTTTCCTAACGGGCTATCTATCCTATTATCAAGCCTTCTTTTTATATCAGCCTCAGCTATACCGATCACAGAATCCAAGCTCTTCCCAACCATATTTTTAACATCTGACACAATCGAATCAATTTTCTCATCTTTACCCCACTTATTTGAATATAACGGCACGAGCCAGCCTTTAACACTCAGAATCTTCTCGTATTTCTTTGAATAAAGAATACACATCATTCCTAAACTTTTAAGATTACAGCCAGCCTGGACAATGTATGTATTTCCAATCTTATAAGGTTTTGTAATACTTGTATGAGAATGACCACCGATTATAATATCTATTCCATAATTATATTTTGCCAATTTAATATCGCTTTCATATCCTAAGTGACTCAGGCATATGATTATTTTAGCCCCGTAAGCCTTGAGCATATCTACAGTTAATTTTGAGGTTGATTCCGGTGACTGAACAACCCAGGATGGATTATCCCAGCGTGTTATATTTGGTGTATCTGAGGTTATAAGACCAAAAATACCTATTTTTACGCCATTTATAATAAACAAGAGATAGGGAGTTATTGCTCCTTTTAAGGTTTGATACGATGTATCTAATATATTTGAGTTAACAAAAGTAAAACTCGCTTTATCTATGAGAGAAAGAAAGTTTTTGTATCCGAAGTCAAATTCGTGATTTCCTGGGGTGCAATAATGATATCCTACTTCATTCATTATTTTCACAACATATTCTCCGTTTTTGTAGTTTCCTTCCGGTGTCCCTTGAAAAAAGTCACCTGAATCAAAGAGAATATACTCTCGGTTCACTCTGTTTAAATATGATTTCATAACCGCAAACCCGCCAAGAGAGTAAGATGAATCCTCGCTAAAATAATAGCAGGGATAAATGTTCCCGTGTATATCATTTGTATGAAATATATAGATAGGCACAGCGGAGAAATATTCACAAGAAGATAAATAAAGAATTACGAACGAGCTTATCACATATCGAAAAGTTGTCATCAGATAAATTAAATGATTTATCTTTATTTTCTCAATAATATATTTATTATTAATAGAAATAATAATACCTATTTAATCTGTTGAAAACATCTTTTTATAAGAAAAATGCTTGCCTTATACAAAGAATTTTTTGTTGGAAAACTGTCGAAATGTTCCTCAATTTACACATTCATTTTTTATTTTATATAATAAATTTTCTACTCTATCTCTGAACTCGTAATTATTTTTCAGTTTTTCAACAATATTGTTGTATCCGTGAATAACAGTGGCGTGATTTCTATTTCCAGTAATATGACCGATTTTTGTTAGAGGGATATCAAGAAGTTTTCTCATAAGGTACATCGCAACATATCTTGCGAGAGATATCTCTTTATTTCTCTTTTTCGATAAAATTTCTTCCTTTTTAACATCAAATTCAAAAGCGACATATTCGAGAATAAGTTCAGGTGTTAGCCTTTTCTTTTTTGTTTTTTGAAGGTAAGATAGAATTTCCCTTGCTGTGTTAATGTTGAGAGGTTTATTATTAAGACATACATTTATATAAAGATTTCTGAGGCAATTTTCGATTTCTCTTATATCTGTATTTGTATTCATTGCTATATATTCCATGACATCAAACGGGATAGCAATATTGTTTTCTTCCGCTTTTTTCCTTAGTATTGCTATTTTTGCTTCAATATTTGGCTCACCAATTTCTACAATTAATCCGCTATGAAACCTTGACATAAGCCTTTGTTGTATTCCGGAGAGCATAGCTGGTGGGCAGTCTGCTGTAAGTACTATCTGTTTCCCACGCATAAAAAGCGAATTGTAAAGATGAAATAATTCCTCTTGTGTGCTCTCCCATCCCTTTAATAGTTGGACATCATCAAGCAACAAAACATCAATATTTCTGTATACCTTATGGAACTCATCGAGGGCGTTTTTTCTAAGCGATAGAGTGTAATCACGCTTGAATTTCTCGGTTGTTGCGTAGAGAGCCTTAACACCTTTTTTATGCTTCCTTATGTAATTATATATTGATAAAATAAGGTGTGTTTTTCCTACCCCATTTCCGCCGAATATGAAAAGTGGATTATAGAGACTCTTTCCGGGGCTTTTTGAAACTGATATTGCAGCAGAGTGAGCTACCCTGTTGAAATCTGCCACTACGAAATTATCGAATGTATAACGAGAATAAACAAGGCTGAATTTTTCTTCCTGTGTATCATCGATTATCATTTCCTTTTTTAGAAAGGTATATTGACCATTGCTGTTTTTTGTTGAAAGATAAACATTAACCTTTTTTCCGGTTATTTCTGATGCCACCTCATTCAATATTTCTAAATAGTTATTCTCGACCCACTCACATGTTTCTATGCTGTCGAGTTCTATTACAAACTCCTCATCTCTTTCTCTTATGATTTTCGCTTCTTTAAACCAGGTGTTAAAACTATCCTCTCCTAACGAGTTTTTTAATTTTTGAAAAAATATATCCCTTTTTTTCATAAAACACTCCAAATAAAAGCGCTATTTATTAACATTTTATTAACATTATTAACATCTAAAATTCTGACATAAGGAATATAAACAGGCTAAACTATTAGTCAAACGAAATTAATAAAAATATCAAAATTAGAAACTATTTAAAAATAAAAAAGTTATGGGATACAATGTTATATTTTTATGTATTTTCTGTGTAAGTTTATGAATTTCTTTTTGTTTTTTATTTATTCTTGTAATCTTGACATTTCAATTAGAAATTTTAACTTTAAGATGAAAAGTGGGAGCAATAAATGCGTGATATCCAAATTGAGAAGCCTATGCATGAACACTGGATAGATAGGGTTGGTATAGATGGTTTGCGGTATCCTATAAAGGTGCTCGATAGATATGATGGTGACCGGGCTACAGTTGGTGAGTTTTGCGTTTATGTTGATCTTCCGGGCTGTTATCGTGGAACTCATATGAGCCGTTTCGTTGAGATAATTGAGAAATATCGAGGTCTTGTCACATATAAGCAAATAGAGCCCCTTCTTGCTGATGTTAAAAAGTGTTTTAAAGCGTTATCATCAGGGGTTGAGATTCATTTCCCGTATTTTATCAGGAAAAAGGCACCTTCAACAGGGAAGGAAAGTTTCCTTGATGTTGAGGCGTTTTTTATTGGTACACTTAAAGATGAGTTTGATTTCATCCTCGGGATAAATGTTCCTGTGTTGTTGTTCTGTCCTTGTTCTCAGGTTATAACTTATGGAAAGGCGGCGCATAATCAAAGGGCATATGCAAAGGTTATGATTAGATATAAAAAGGACGAATTCGTCTGGATTGAGGAGCTTGTTGACATAGTTGAATATTCAGCAAGTTCGCCCGTTCGTGCGCTTTTAAAAAGAGCAGACGAAAAAGAACTTATGGAATCTGCATCCAAAAATCCCGCTTTCGTCGAGGATTGCGTTCGAAATATTGCTAATAATCTATTGCAGGATAAACGGATTATATGGTTCTCGGTTAAGGTTAATTCTATTGAATCAATTCACGCTCACAACGCTTTTGCTTCATTAGAGCGGTGGAAATAATTATCTCATCCTTACCGCTCTCTCGCGAATCTCATACTTATTTCCACCAACCTCAGCAATAATCCTGTATATATAAGTTCCATTCCCTATATCTTTTCCGTTTTCATCTCTCCCATCCCAGGTGACATAATTATAACCTGGTTTTGTAGGCGCAAATGGAAACTCCTTTATCTTCTTGCCAGACAGCGTATAAACCCTTATATATACCCTATCTACAGGATACGAGAGTATATATGTGAAGTCGGTCACATCCTTGAACGGATTCGGGTAATTTACAACATTGTGAATCGGATTACCTTTGCCGAATGTTATAATTTTTGATGCTACATTGTTTCTCTCGTTTGTTTCGCCAACTGCTGAATCAGGGTCCACAACTACTATTATTTTTTCTATGTAAACCTTATCATTGTTAGAGCATATATGCCTGAAGCTTGCTGTATATATGCTGTCATAGAAATTAAGTCGTGGTATTATGACATCATTTCCAATGGCTCTAAGAATACCATCGTTCAGCACATAGTAAGCTCTTAACGGGACGTTTTTTGCCTCTGCAATGCCAGCGTGATGAACCTTTGCCTGAATGAGTATCTCTTCGCCTCGCTCTGGGGATGTGTTTGAAATTGAAACATCGTTATCATTTATAAATAAGTCAAGCGCATATCTTATCGTGTCATAATTGACACTCTTATAATGTTCGGGGTTATAGTCCGCAGTGAATGTATACATAATGTCGATTGCGTCTCTACCTTCGGGGGGTGGAAGCTTAAGTCTTACCCAGGTTGTTCGTTTCTCGCCGGGAAGAATATCAGCTATTCGAGGGAAATTTATTGTTCTTGTGGAGCTATCGAATGTGCAGTGGTAAAGCGTATCACATTCTATGAGCTCTATATCGTTTCCTATAATTGCGCTCAATGCTGGATTTGTGGCGATGTCGTTGCCACTATTGCGGAGGATGAGCCCGATTTTCATCCTGTTTTCGCCCTGTGATAATGTATAATAACCATCACGACCAACAGGAATATCGTTAACATCAATAACCTGCTTTGCCGAAACAAGGTAACTTCCTCTAACTGTAACGGTCGCTGGTGATGTTGATGTTTGTCTGGGGATGCCTTGATAATCTGTGTAGAACAGTTTTGCGCCGTAGTCAAGCGGAAGAGCTGCTGACGGAATCTTCGGTTGAGTTTTCACGAGCCCACACAGCCAGAAACTTGTCCTTGATGGCTCCGGCGGAAATAATGTGAATGGTAATGTCGTCGAGATTATGCTATCTGTGAATGTGATAGGTAGGGTAGGGTATGTGTAGTATTCGTCAAAGTGAGGTTCTGTAAGGGTATAACGAAGCTCCGGCACAAGAAGTGTTGCGATGCTATCTCTAAGAAGATCACGAAACTCGCTAAGGTTTGCCGTACCTATAACAAAATAGGGTGAACTAACAACTATTCCTGCTGGATTTCGTCTGACTATTGCGAACTTAGCTTCGGGGATTTCAAGCCCATGTATCGAGTGAGAGGTTAACTCATCATACCGCCTTGCACTACCCTCAGCAACGAAAGGTATATCATAAACCCCGACTTGCAATGCTGGATCAAGCTTCAGGTGGAAAATAAAATAAGCCCTTCTTGTTGCTAAAACCTCGGGTATCATAGCTGAACCATCAGCTTCCCCGATACGCATAAGTACCTCACCCTCTGATGGGTTAAATCTCCAGCCTTGCCTGAATGTTCTCGGGTCATCACCAGGCACAAGTGGACGAGGATATACCGCATACCATAAAAACGGCTCGGTCGCCCCGAGTCCAGTAAGAAGAGGTCGAACGCGAAGATTATACCAGTGTTCATCGGTGTTGTTGTTTATCTCTATTACAATTTGAAGGAATGCGCCATGAGCTACTCGAGGATAACCGAGATTAGAAAGGATGCTGTCCCTGTCGCCGAAAGGTACTGCAGTAACTGTCATAGTGTCAAAAAGCGGGTCAATCCTTGCATGGGAAAGGTAGTCTGGCTGAAGAAGTCCACAGGGGTCTTTCCCGCCTGTATGGGTGGTCACAGCAATATTACCTTTGCCAATACTTATATGCCAGGGGTCGAAGAATTCGTCGAATAGGTGGGGTTCGCCATGGTCAAGGATATAGAATTTTATCATTGTTGTATCGGGGTGAAGAGAGACGAGGGTTGGTTCCGCACCACGATAAATAGCTATGTTATTAGCGATAGCATATCCGCTTTGTGTATGGCTCCACAATACCCAGGGTGAGCCACCGAAAATCTCCTCGCAAACAAGGTATGTGCCATCGTTTATTTTTACCTCACCCTCTTTCCCTCTGCCTCTAAAAAGAGCATTGACAGTAAAACTAACGCTTCCAAGCCTCTCAATATCGTCATCACCGTATTCCCCATCAATACCCTCCCACCAGCCAATCCCATAAAGCGATTCTGAAACCTCACCGCTTCCCTCAGGAAAGGCGTCATAAAGATATCCTGTCTCGCTCACAAACCTATCACCAAAATCATCGAGCCAATCATCAATGCCATCGTGATTGTCATCATCTAATCCCGCCGGTATAAGAACCTGCGGTATATATATTGAGTAGTGGAATGGGTATTCAATAATTTCGACATCACGCGAAAGAGAAGTATCTATAAGATCGACTGGATGGTAATCTGGCACAATCTCCGGAATATTGAATGAGCCGTCATCATTTCTTGCGAGCTCTATTGAATATCCGCCCAATCCTTTTGGGATATTATGTATTATATATCCGAAAACACCATCCCCAAGCCCATCGCCATCGACATCCCGTCCAGCAAGCTTTATCCAGTATAGGGAATACTCTGTTGATGCTGTTAGTTTGAATGTGATATTACAATTACCATTTCCCGGCAAATAGGTGAGTCGTCTTCCTGTTGATGGCTCTCTTAGTTCGAATGTTGTGGAGATATATTCGAATTGAAGTGGATTTGGAAGTGGTGCATAGTATGTGTAGCTTGTTCTAATCGGGGTTATCTTATCGTGTCCCCAGACAGTCTTATAGTATATGTTTGAGTAAAGGGATGATTCTGGATGTGGTGAGCTCATTGTCGGGTCTTTACCGCCAAGATTCATAACGCATATATATTCTTCTCGTGGATAGGGGACAAATCCGTAATCCGTATCCCCGGGTCTCAGTATATAAGATGAGTCCTCAAAAGAATATCCGGTATAGCTTCCTGTTGTGTGGTATATGAGCCTTCTAAAAATGAGTTCGTCTCGTGAGTTTCTATTCATCCACTTTGCCCAGTTTGTATAAAAATACCCGCCCGTGTCGGGTCCATCGTAGCCGTGTGTATCTGGTGCTCCTAGAGCCATTTCTATG
>JBAMLU010000096.1:70597-72388 GCA_039793385.1 bacterium | reverse complement strand
CAGATGTTTGAAGGATGGAATAAGGTAAGTGGCGCCTACAATAACCGGTGTCCCAATAATACATATATGACCAGCTCACACCCCCTGAGGAGTCAGCCTTCATAATCCAACCCCAACAGTCGGGATAACATCTCCAGCAATTAAGTCTATATCCAGCCAGAACAACCCCGCCATCTGTTGTAGGAGCCGATGAATAACAGAATTCCTCATTACCAGTTCCATATGTCCTTGACCACAAGAGGTTACCTGAAGAGTCGACCTTCATAAGGGCGAAATCCCAGCTTCCAGCGCCAGTCCCAGAGCTTCCAGCGATGTAATATCTTCCTGCGGTTGTTGGGGATATAGAGCGAGCCTGGTCCTCCGTTGACCATCCATAAACCCTTGTAAAGCCGGGACCAGTTGGTCCACCATATATACCTACAGTCTGGGTGTTTATCGTACCACCAACATAAGAAGAAGAGAGGGAATCGGTTATCTTTGCGTAATAAGAAAGGGCGAAAGTATCAAGTAGGGTATAGTTTCTGGTAATATTTCCGCTAACGAGCCAGACGAAAGAAGAGGATAAATAATAAGTTCCTGAAGCGGACCAGCCGGGTCTAAGTGAAGTTCCATCGAAGTGGTCGCCGAAATAGAGCGTGGAGTCGGGGTTAGACATAGCACCAAGAGATGGGTCGCCGTAGTAGATATAAATTGTATCGGCACCGTTATTGAGGTAGCGCGTTTTAACAAGTATCCTTGCCTTTCCTGAAGCCGGGTCCCATACTTCAAACCAGTATGGGAGGCTTGTACGCCTATCGCTATCGAGTATTCTTATGTCCCTGCCGTCAGGGGTTGTGTGTGACCACGGGAAAGAAGATGAGAGTTCGATTGGTATCATAAGATTGAACATCTGCGCCCTTGGTAGCGATGCGTTGGTAAAGATTTTCACGAAATATGGGTTTGAATTGAGGAATACGGCGTCACGGAGGCTAATATTTTCGCCGGCTGTATAGTACTGCGTTAATCCTTCAGCGGGCGCACCGGTAAGGCTGTCACGGATAACAGCCATAACGGAGCCCCAGTCGATAGCTGATGCGGTAACAGCACCTGTTGCGAGGGCGGTTGATGTTACTGCGCCTGGTGAGATAAGGAGCGATGTTATAGCCCCTGGTGCAAGCATAAGTGTATCGTTCACAATTCTTATCGTAACGCCATCAACATTAACATTGAACCTGGTGTCTGTGAAGGATAGCCCGAATCCATCACGCCCTGCGACATAATCCTCAACGAACCCCCTTGTAGCGGCGTGGGAGGGGGCTGTAGGCTCGCCGAGGTTTTCGATGCGCATACTGCCAGCATCACGCCCGCTTGCAAGAACTTCCGTGAGATTGGGCGCTCCACCACCAGCGGTCCCACCAATAGCAATGATGATTGAATCGCCGGTATCCGTTAAAGTTGCATCACCATAAGGCGAAAAAACAATCGAACCATGCCTTCTCGTCCTATCCTCAGAAGAATATACCGATTGAATTGCGTTCTCAACCTCACGAGCTCTCAATGCATATGGCGCAGAAACGAGCCTCTCCCGTGGCTCCATAACCTCGCCATTTACACTAACCTCAAGAAAATACTGCTCCGAAAAATCAACACTATCAGGAAACGGAACAACATTACCAAGAAACGCCGAGAAAAGACCATTCCGAACGATGATATCCTGCGTTTCCTCCCATATTGGTGTTCCACCTGTCTCACTCGTGTAAAGCCTGAATATCATCGGTAAAGTATCATTCACCCCAACTCCATCAGGAGTCA
>JBAMLU010000096.1:66595-70587 GCA_039793385.1 bacterium | reverse complement strand
GCTGCGATAACAACCCTTCCTTTCATTCTGCCTACTTTCTTTTATTTTAAATATAATTTCAAAGAAAATTTTTTTCAAGTTTTTTTAAAAATATTTTTGGGTAAAGGCTCCCGTTCAACCTTGCATACTCCACTTAAAAAACAACAGGAGGAAAAACTGAAAAAATTATTTGCCAGGATAAATTATTCCTATCTAACCCGTTGACTTAAAAGAGTGAGCGGTTGATAAAAACTCATCAACCAGAGACGGGCTCAACAGATATTTTTTTCTTTCAGCCACAATAAGCACACAATCATCTAAGGATGTAAGATAGGCATTCACCCAACCCAGCCCTTTTACCCAAAACAGACCAAAATAGCCATATAATCCGGATGAGCCAAAAATGCATCGTATATCTTTTGTTCTCGATATCCTTCCATATCTTTTAACCTCGATTACAGAATTCCAAGGGATGCGGAGCGTGCCGATAAGCCTATTTATCTCTATCCCGTATGAATCAATCACGAACCTTCTTGGTGCGAAAAGATACGGCGTCGCGAGCGCCACAACCATAAATCCAAAATAAAAACTTTGACCAGCATCACTAAATTTACTACAAGTTTTCAGAAGAAAATAAACGCCAACTAAAACCACAATCGAGAAAACCGTAAGCAACTGAACCGTTTTATCGACCCTTGTACTAAACTCCATACCTCAAACACCACCAAATTCGGTCTCTTCCACATCCCCGGACACCTCCTCCTCAACCCCCTCAATCCTCTCCTCAAATGATGTATATTCCCTCATAAAATTGAGCCAGATCTCGCCCGTAGGACCATTCCTCTGCTTGCCAATAATAATCTCTGCAAGCCTTTCAGTATTAACCTTTTTCTTCCGCACCCTACCATCAATTTCTTCCTCAATCTCAATCTCATATATATCGTAAACCCATGGTCTATAGATGAAAATCACGACATCAGCATCCTGTTCAATGGCACCTGATTCTCTGAGGTCAGAAAGTTGAGGCTTGTAGCTTGTTCTTTCGCGCCTTTCAACCATCCTTGAGAGCTGAGAAAGCGCGATAACTGGAATGTTAAGTTCTTTTGCAAGCCCTTTAATGGAACGAGTAATCATAGCGATTTCCTGTTGCCTGTTTTCTGCATCCTTGCTGCCGACCATAAGTTGAAGGTAATCTATGACGATTAAGCCCAAATCGACATATCGCTTAAGTCTTCTCGCCTTAGCTCTTAGCTCGAGCACATTCAGGTTTGATGAATCATCAATGTAAATAGGCGCCTTTTTTAGTTCAGCGAGATGTAAACTGAGTTTTGCGAAGTCCGATTTTCTGAGGCGTCCCGACCTCATAAGATGAGCATCAACCTTAGCCTCAGCCGCAAGAAGCCTCAAAGCAATCTGCTGACGAGACATTTCAAGGCTGAATATCGCCACAGGAATACCCTGCCTTATTGCATTCTCCCTGACAATATTCAATGCGAAAGCCGTTTTCCCCATTGATGGTCGTCCAGCAATAATTATCAAATCCGAATTTTGAAACCCCATTAAAAGGGAATCAAGTTTCTTAAACCCGCTCGTAAGCCCGGTAATAAGCCCCTTTTGAGCTTGGATTTTTGTAAGCATTTCATAAACATTCTCAACCTCATCCCCGATAGGTACAAGACCGCCTCGAAGCTTATTCTCGGCTATATCGAATATCCTTGATTCTGCCCTATCAAGTATAGATAATGCATCCTCAGGGCAAGAATAACATTCCTCAATAGTAAGATTAGACCTCTCTATTAGCTTCCTCTTCAACGCCGCATCAAGAACAAGTCTAATATATGTGTCGATGTATGATGGTGCCACAATACTCTCAATAAGGTTCGCAAGCTGAACCCTTCCGCCAATAAGCTCAAGCTCCCCTTTGGATTCAAGATGTGATGATACTGTGACAATATCAACGGGCATATTCTTACTGACAAGTTCTACCATTGCTCTGAAAATAGTTGAGTGCGTATTCAAATAAAAACAGGTATCATCGATCTCCTGAAGAGCCTTGTCTACAGCCTCAGGAGAAATAAGCATACACCCTAAAACTCCCCGTTCAGCTTCTATTGCCTGAGGAACCCTTTTATCTTTTGTTATCTCCATGAACTTTAAATTTATTATTTTAAAAAAATTCGTCAAAATAATTTTAATTTTACAGAAACATAGATTCTTTAATATCTCCCACGAATACTTGAAAAAATGGTTGCTAAAAAAAGCGAGCCTTATTTCTTTATACCATCTAAAGGGGGAGATATGACAAGAGAAGAGGCAATTCAACTTGTTAATAGTTCGACAAAAAACCAGAACCTCATAAAACATATGTTGGCTGTGGAATCGGCGATGAGAAGGATTGCCGCTGAGTTTGGTGAAGATGAGGAGCTCTGGGGGCTTGCCGGACTTCTTCACGACATAGATTATGAGGAGACTCTTTCGGACTTTTCCCGTCACGGTAAATTTGGTGCGGAGAAATTGAGC
Source organism: bacterium (assembly GCA_039793385.1). Taxonomy (GTDB): domain Bacteria; phylum UBP14; class UBA6098; order JBAMLU01; family JBAMLU01; genus JBAMLU01. Next base: position 68,088 of record JBAMLU010000096.1, on the reverse strand, counting down.
AGGTATAAAGTTGATGAAAGGATTATAAAAGCGATAAAATCTCATCCGTGTCATCCCGATTTTCCGCCAGAAAGCAAGTTGGATTGGGCACTTTATGCGGTAGATCCACTCACAGGATTGATAGTGGCTGCAACACTTATGCACCCTACGAGGAAGATAAAGAATATTGATGTGGATTTTGTCTTGAGGCGGTTCAAGGAAAAGAGATTTGCTGCTGGTGCTAACCGTGAGCAGATAATGGCATGTGAAAAGATTGGGATAGAGTTGCGACGGTTTATAGAGCTTACGCTTGAGGGTATGCAAAGCATTGCTCAAGAACTCGGGCTTTAAATGAACCGTAAAATTTTAGCCTGGGCTCTATACGATTTTGCAAGCACGATATTCTCAATGAATGTTGTTTCGCTTTATTTTCCGCTTTTTATCTCGATCGATTTTGCCCTTGGTGACACCTGGGTAAGTATCGCAAACTCATCATCAATGCTCATCGCCGCAATACTATTGCCAATTTTAGCCACATACTCAGACCTTCGTGGCGGGAAAATGCCCTTCCTTTTCATAACCACTATGATCGTGATTATCTCAACAACAGGTATGGGAATTGCCGCAAAACTCGGTTTAGCCTCTTCTCTTATAGTACTTTTTATAATAGCAAATGCAAGTTATCAGATTGCGCTTGGGTTTTATAACACCTTTCTCAACAGGGTTTCAACCCCGCAAAATAGAGGAAAAATAAGCGGAATCGGAACAGCCTTTGGTTATCTGGGATCAATTACAGGGCTTATTTTAGTATCGCCTTTTAATACAGGGAAATTGTTAAATTATACGATAAATTTTATAAAACCTGGCGGACGAAGTGCCATATTCTTCCCAACAGCAATCCTTGTCCTTATATTCTCGCTACCCCTATTTTTCGCTTTGTGGAACTGGGATTTCAGAAAAACAGGGTTAAGATTTAAAAAATATATCCTCGTTAGCCTTTCAAGACTCAAAAAGAGTTTCACAGAGAGCGAGAAATTTCTTGGTGCGAGGCGATTCCTTTTAGCAAAATTCTTTTATGAAGAAGGGATACAAACTGCAATAATATTTATGGGCATATACGCTGATAAGGTTATGGGGTTTGACGACACAGTGAAGATAATATTTTTCCTTGTCGCAACAACAGGGTCGGTACTTGGCTCCATAACAAGTGGATTTATAACCGATAGACTGGGTGCAAAAAGGGCTCTTACAATATTTCTCGTAGGATGGGTATTATCGCTTATCATTCTTACATTTATGAGAAGCAAAACGCAATTTATTGTAATAGGGACAATAATTGGGGCATTGCTTGGTTCTGTCTGGACATCCTCACGACCGCTTCTTATATCCCTTGTTCCAAAAGAGAACTTAGGGCAATTTTTCGGATTATATGGTCTTGTTGGAAGAGCTTCTGCTATTGCAGGACCACTTATATGGGCGATAGTAATAAATATTTCATCCCCTCTCGGAAATAT
>JBAMLU010000096.1:47522-66585 GCA_039793385.1 bacterium | reverse complement strand
ACCAACTACAACAGGTATATGTGGGAACTCCCTTTTTACAGCCTCTACCGTCTCTTTTAAGGCTGGAATTGTCGTGGTCATAAGCGATGATAATCCCACTGCCTGTATATCACCTGCTCGCAACCGCTCGAGTATCCTTTCCTTTGCTACATTTTTCCCAAGGTCCTCAACATCATAACCATAACTCCTCAATATCATTCCCACAAGGTTTTTCCCTATATCGTGCATATCACCCTCGACTGTGGCAAGAAGGATTTTCGCCTTCCTCATCCTATCGGTTTTAAAATATGGTTCAAGAATTTTCATTGCCATTGACATGGTTTCTGATGCCGATATAAGTTGACTTAAATAGAACTTCCGCTCTTCATAAAGTCTTCCAGCTTCTTTTATCGCAGGGATGAGGTGTTTTTCGATTATTTCAATAGGGGGGCTCGTTTTGAGTTTATCTCTTAAAAGCTTCTCAATTTCGATATTGTCGCCGTGAAGGACTGCCTTTTTAAACGGGTCGTCATCAGCTAAAACAGCCGCGGAGAACGAACTTGTGTAAATCTTCCCGCCCTTATCGTAGCCCATAAGAAGATTCAAAGCGAGAACAGCATGTTTGATATTTTCATCCTCTGGGTTAACAAAAGCGGCGCTTAGCCCATTATACCTCGCAAGCGCAAGGAAAACGGCATTTAAAGCCCCTCGCTCGGGAAGACCGAAAGAAACATTTGAAACCCCACAAATAGCCTGAACACCGAGCTCATCAACAATCTTTCTTATCGTTTCAAGTGCAACACTCACCCCATAAGGTTCAGTAATAACCGGAAGAACAACCGGATCAGCAAGAATATCATCTTTTGTAAATCCCATATCAAGCGCAGCCGATATAATTCTTTTTATTAAATCTATTCTTTCATCCGGGGTTAAAGGCACGCCATTTTCATCAATCGGCAAAACAATTATAGCAGAACCAAACCTTTTAGCGAGGGCGAGAAAGTTTTCGCTACTATTAGATTTTGCGGTAATAGAGTTGAGAACCGGTCTACCGGGATAATGCCAAAAAGCAGCCTCAAGTGCTGTGATATTGGCAGAATCAAATATTATCGGCAGGTCAATGACCTTAGTGAGTTCAATAGTTGCCTTAATGAAGAGCGAGGGTTCATCAACACCCGGGGCACCGAGATTTAAGTCAATTGCTGCTGCGCCACTCAATGCCTGGCTCACCCCAAGCCTTTTAACTCTTTCCACAGAACCCGCAAGAAGCTCATCACAAAAAGATTTCTTCCCTGTCGGATTTATCCGCTCACCAACAACCACAAAAGGCTCATCCCTTTTAATTATCAATTTTCTCGTCCTGCTCGAAAGCTTCACACCTTCCTCTCCTTTACCGCCCTTTATACAAAGAGGCTTCTTCCCCTTAAACTCCCTGGCAAGAGCTTTTGTGTGTTCCGGCGTGCTTCCACAACAGGTTCCAATTATTGATGCTCCATTTAAATAGCATCTTTCACATATCCCCACGATCTCATCTGGAGTCATGGTGTATATCGTCCTATCACCATTAACAACCGGCAATCCCGCATTCGGCTGGACAATGATAAACCTATCCGTATAAACTGAAAATTCCCTCACTATCTCTGGAAGCTGGTTTGGGTCTCCGCCGCAATTCGCACCTAATGCGAATGGTGAATATGGGGATAATGTTATAGCAATATTTTCCGGCTTACTTCCAGTAACGGTTCTCATATCATCGTAGAAAGATGCCGTTATTATTAAGGGAATTTTAGCAGCCTCAGAGACCGCCATAATCGCAAGTTTTATTTCGAGAATATCGACCATCGTTTCAATAATGATGAGATCAACCCCGCTTTCGACAAGAACCTTTGCCTGTTTATAAAAAGCTGCGAACGCCTCCTGTGGAGTTGTTTTTCCAAATGGGATAAGAAATTCTCCCAAAGGTCCTATATCTCCGGCTACAAGTGCCTTACCTTTTGACGCATCTTTTGCTATCCGCACAGCCTCTCGGTTTATCCGCTCAAATTCCTTCTCCAGCCCATATTGTTTCAACTTTACATTTGAAGCACCGAATGTATTTGTAGTAATAATATCAGCACCTGATTCAACATAAGCAGAATGAATCTCATAAGGTATATCTGGGAACTCAAGATTGACAAGCTCCACAGGATAATCAAATCTGCCAAGCTCGTCAACAATAAGTGTTCCCATAGCACCATCAAAAATCAATACCCTCTCATTTAGTATCGAGAGCAACTTATTCAAGCTCATAGGTTCGAAAGGACTTTCTTCAATAAATCAAATCTGTTCTGCGGAAAAACTATACAAACACCATTCACAACCTGCATAAGCTTTGAAATAAGCTCGACAAGAAAAACAGATGCTTCATGTTCCGGGTCGGATGAAGCGGATAGCATTTGTATAAAGCGAGCTGGTATTTTTATGCCAGGAACCTCATTTGCAAGGTATTCAGCCTGACTAAGGCTTGAAATGAGCATTGTCGTTGCTATTACAGGGATATCTCTGTATCGGGCAAACTCGACAAGCTTTTCGATCGAATCCGGTTCAAATACGGGCTGTGTTTGAATAAAATGTGCCCCGGCTTTGAGTTTCATCTCGAGCCTTTTAAACTCATTTTCAATTGATGGCGCATTTTGGTTGAAAGCAACACCTATAGCAAATCTCGTTGGAGTGGCAAGTGGATTTCCAAGTCCGTCGTAGCCGGCGTTGAATGACGACGCAAGCCTGACAATTCCCGATGATGTTATATCGAAAACGCCCGTTGCAAAAGGATAATCCCCAACAGATGGTGGGTCACCGCGTAAAGCCAGGATGTTCTTTATCCCGAGCGCGTAGGCGCCAAGAAGGTCCGATTGAAGAGCAATTATAGTCCTATCTCGAGCTGTAATATGAAGGATTATATCGAATCTTGTTTCCCTCTTTAAGATTGCAGCGAAAGCAAGCGCAGACATCCTGAGTTTCGCCATAGGTAGGTCAGCAACATTTATAGCGTTTACACCGTATTCGCTCAGTTCACGGCACTCATCTATCATCCTTTCAGTGTTAGTTCCCTTGGGCGGGTCAATTTCAACGGAAAGTAGGAATTCTTGCTTGAGCTTCTCAATAAGTTCAGGAACAGGGCGAATCGATGTTTGAAACTTTCGAGACAATATCACAGATGATCCGCTCACCTTCTTTTTAATAGATTTCACATTAGTTAAAGCTTCTTTCATTTTCATTATATGTTCGGGAGTGGTTCCGCAGCACCCACCAACAATGTTTGCTCCAGCTTTTACCGCTCGCCTTGCGAAATTAGCAAAATAATCTGGACCAGAAGGATATAGAAATTGCCCATTTACAAAAGTAGGAAAACCAGCATTTGGCATAGCTGAAATATAACCGCCAAACCCGCTAGAGAGCTTGCGGACAACATCAAGCATCTGTCGAGGACCGGTTCCACAGTTAGCACCTATAATCTTTGCTCCAAGCCTCTGCGATTCAAAAGCAAATTCATCAGGTTCCACCCCACCGAGCGTCCGACCATCAGAAAGAAAAGAAAGCGAAACTATAACCGGGAAATTATCTCCGACAAGTTCCTTAACAGTTTTGTATGCAACGATAAGCTCATCAAGAAACGAGAAGGTTTCAAGGATTATGAGGTCAACACCACCATCCAGAAGCCCGAGTATAGACTCCTTGAAAATCTCCCTATAATCGGAATGAGTAAAAGATACCTCGCTTTCCCAGCTTCTCGTTATAGGTCCAATAGACCCTGCAACAAAAACCTTGCTACCAGCCGCTTTCCTTGCAACTTGGGCACCATTGAGATTGATAAGTCTCGTTTTCTTGCCAAGATTATAATATCTTTCAAGAATATATCTGTTAGCACCGAATGTGTTGGTTTCAATTATATCTGCACCCGCTTCTATATATTCCCTGTGAATTGACTCGACAAGTTCCGGATTTGATATGTTAAGTTCATCATAGCACTGCCCCTTAGGAACACCCTTAGCATAAAGTAGAGTCCCCATCGCGCCATCTGCAAGCAAAACCCTATTTTCAAGTTCCTCATAAAAATTCATATAAAAAATTAAATATTTTCGTTCTTCTTTGTCAATTAATTAAACGAGCAAGTCAAAGGTTTTTCAGGGCTGGTAAGCTTATGTGTGTAAAACCCAATTTCAACTTCTTTTCTAATGTTTCAACATCAACCATTACAAATACAAAAATCTTACTTCAACCAGCCATACCTACCTGGCAAGAATAACCGTGCCCTTACAAATTACCTTCTTACCACGGGTAATTACATAAATGTATTTTCCAAAAGGAGCATCTTTGCCATTTTCCATCCTGCCATCCCACCAGCTATCCATCCCGCCAGGAGGAAGGTTTTTACGCAGAATAACTCTGCCGGAGTAATCGTAAATGAGAAGTTCAGCCTCTTCTGTCTCTATGTGAGGGTAAAGGAACCTTACAACGGGATTAAATGGGTCACCATTTGGCGTGAAAGGATTAGGTGAGGCATCACACTGAATTTCTGGCTCGAACATAAAGAAAAACGAGCACTCTCCCCTGTTCGGTTCGCATATATCAGGGGAATCATCTGCACGGATTTCTATAAAAAGCGAATCTCTTCCGCCATAATCGATGAGCCCTGTATTCACTGTGAGAACACCCTGAGAAAACGAAACCCCAGCAGAACCAAAAGGGCAAACTCGACCGTTTGCTCGTACACTTATAGTTGATGGGTTAATTCCACTTATTGAGTCATTCATGCTGATTTTTATTTCAGCTCCGGAAAGGATGTAAGAAGAATCCGTGTGAGAAAGAAGAACACAATAAGGTGGCATAAGGTCAACGATGAAATACCCGGAGATTGGGGTTCTTAAGGGATTTCCCCATATATCGTTCGCACTAATAAGATAAAATCTAACAGTATCGCCGTTTTCCCAAGCCCTTGCAGGATGATATACCAATGTATCCCGATTATACAACAAACTGACACCATCAACACTGAGGCTTTCACCATTCACAACGAATAAAATGGTGCGTGTGTCAATGCCATCAATGTCGCTCAATCTTATCAAGACCCCCTGGTCCGCACAGGATGAATACCATCCGGAAAGAGGTTCAATAAGTTGAGCCTCAGGTCCGAGCCGTGGAATGATATGCAATCTTATATCTTCACTCACTCCCATAGCTCTGTCAAGAGGAACCCCGCAATCTGTATCAGCATCCCAGGCATAAACCCTGAAAACAAATCCACTTGAAGCAAACAATTCATAAGCGCTCCTGAATTGCATAGAATCGAGCCTCACAAGTTCACTAATTCTTTCCCCGCCGTTTGTGAGGCTTGAATCAGTGTCCCACAGGATGAAAGCAGAGTCAATGCCGGAACTATCAAAAATTATAACATTTATGAAAAACCTGCTTGAATCGAGCACAGGGTTGGGTTCAAATGATATTAGTTGAGGAGGTATTGTATCATCATCGCTGACAAAGAAACTCCAACCAAAACATCCAGAATTTCCGCTGCAGTACATCGCCCTATCAGAAGCACACGCGGCAACATAAACCGTCTCCCGCTCGAAAAACCATATCCCACCATCTCGCCCGCATATTCGCCCATCATTGAATTCCAATGGCAAAAATCTCATCCTTCCGCCATCAAAATGGAACCCTACTTCCCCAAACCCCAAAGTATCATTTCCAATTATAAACATAAGGCTTTCATCCATTATCCCCGAGCCTCTATCGAAAACATCAATCCCAATACTTGTATCTGAACGGACAACAGTCCCAAAAGGTGAAGGTGTAGTAAAATCTGGCGGTTGAAGGTCAACGATGAAGAAATAATCAAGGGGAATTGCTGGACGGTTTCTGTATATATCCATAAGTTCAAGGTGAACATGAACAGTTTCACCATCATCAAATGGTTCTGTAGGGGAGAAGAGAACTGTATCAAACAAAACTCTAACATTAGGCGATTCAATAGAATATTGAGTGTCCTTAATAATTAGTGTTAAAGAATCCCACAATATTCCATCATTATCAATGGATAATATTCTTATAGTCTGTGTAGAACAAGATGTGAAGGTTTCGGGTAAAGGCTCAATTGGAACCAATTCAGGACCCTCATTCCCGCAAACGAAATTATACTGTAATCTAAGGCAGTTCGCGCCACAATACAAAGAATTATCGCACACGATGAGTTCAACAGGGATTGTGTCATTGAGCCTGAATGTTCTATCAAGGCTATCCCCGTAAAGGATAATAGAATCACCTTCTATTACAATTCTTGAGCTGTAATCAACGCCTCCAACAATAAGCCTTGCCGTTTCAAAATTCACGCCCGAAAGTGAATCGGCAAGCTCAACAACTATTGTCGGTCGAGTATATGGCGTAAGCTCCCCTGGTGATGGCGTAAGAGCAACGATATAAGGCGGCGCAAGATCAACATAAAACCTAAAACTCACCGGACGAATAAGCCTATTACCAAGAGTATCATAGGCTTGAAGCAATTCCACTGTAACCGTGTCTCCATTAGCAAAACTTTCATAAGGATATAGAATCAATGTATCCCCGTTAAATCGCATAAGTTCGCTTCCCCACCTATAAGTGAATTCATTAATCCGAGCAACGGTTGACTCCGCAAAAACACCGTATCTATTCATGAAAAGCAAGCGAATAGCACCGGAGTCGCATGATGTATAGCTATAAGGATGCGGCTCTATCATTACAACCACCGGACCTTCAACTCGAACAAACACCGTAACACAGGTATCGAGCAAATTTGGCTCACAAAAACCAACGCGGTCATCTATCCTGAAACAGACACGAATCGAATCATAATCAACAACCGTATCACCAACCGGAACATAAACCGTGCCCGTTAAGTACCGTCCGCCTACAACTCCCAGCTCACTGTACTCACTATCGTTGAAACTAATAAGGACTGAAGATGAGTCCACACCCGATATGCTATCAATAAATGTGAACTCAAGTGTATCGGGAATGCGACGAATTGTGTCAGTGAAGTTTAGAAGAATCGGCGGATATGGGTCAAATATGTAATAGAAAAATCCAGAGTTTCCGCTGTTCCCAAGCGAATCGCTTGCCGAAACTCGAACGGAAACTGTCTCGCCGGGTGAAGCAATACAAAGAGGGAATCTCAGATTTTCGCCATCGAAGGAAAATCGATCTTCTTCAAATGTCCAGATGGTATCCCCAACAAATGCAACAATAGTCGTTTCGAGGACACCGTCAATATCGTATATCCGCACCAGCACCGACTCGCTATCGCAGCTATAGAAAACCCCGCTCGGTGGATAAACGAGTTCGAACTCTGGTGCACGGCTTGTCGGAATAAATGTCTGGCATGTATCAAGGCTATTTGCACCGCAATACAACGCCCTGTCAGAAACACGAAGACATATTCTAAACGGCTCCTCCTCAATAAACGAAAGCCCCGCAAGTTCACTTACAATAATTACCGTATCGCCCGAGAGCATTATTCCTCTATCGCCGTATCTCAACTCTGTTGTATCAAACCTTATTCTTATGCTTGAATCCAAAAGACCGGAGATATCATCATCTATCACAAAACGAATAGTATCTGGTGGGCTCATCCGCCCGGAATCCCTTATAGAAGAATAGATAAGCCTTGGAGAAGTCAGATCGATGGTGAAGCTTATGGTTGCCGGTCTTTGAAGGGTGTTTCCGAGTTCATCAGTTGCGCTAATGATTCCTACATTCACATATTCACCGCCACCGTAATGCCTTCGTGGCCATACAGTCAATGTTGAATCTGTTGGATTGTAGTATATATAAGGCTCCCCATAAATAAGGGTGTCAGAACCATATACAACCCGTATCGTTGAGGTATCGATCGAACCTGACGAGGAATAAAGCCTGAATATGACCCACTGCGAATCACATGAGACATATTCACCATTCAATGGAGTTATAACCCGGGCAACAGGACCCAGGGATGAGATAGTGAAATAAAAACAGGTATCGCTCCTATTCGGGGCACATAAGGTTGTCGAATCCTCAATTTGTAAACAAACACTAACGCTTTCGCCGCCAAAAAATTCAAGCCCTGCATCAAATGTATTGAATATTAAAGTATCGTTAACCCAACTTAATCCGGTCTCTCCAGCCAAGAATACCTCACCATTTACCGAAAAACTCAAAGAACCATACCTTAATCCGGCAAAGGAATCAACCATAACAATTCTTATCGTGGGAGTTCTTGAGTATTCGACACTCCCAGGAATTGGTTCTATAAATGTTATATAAGGTGGGTCGGTATCAACAAAGAATCGCCAGCTATATTGATGCGAAATCGCGTTCCCGAGCGAATCCTCTGCCGAAATCAGACGAACATCAACAGTATCGCCGTTCGAGAAAGGCGCCGCTGGAACAAGTTCAAGCATGCCCGCTATATAGCTCATGTTTGGCGAACCATAACGATAAATAACGCCGTTTACCTCAACCACAATGCTTCCCACATTTACCCCATCAGGATCGATAATCGAAATCCTTATCCTCTGACTATCAGCCCGACATGATATATACGAATTCTGGCTCGGTTCAACAAGCCTAACCAAAGGACCAGCAAGGCTCACAATGAATGAGAAACAATAAGGTTCTCTTATCCTGTTCTGCCCACACACGCCCGCGTTGTCCAATACTCCTCTTATACATACACTCACGCTTTCACCATCACCAAAAGCAATCGAAACACTCCGCGGGTCAAATACGAGCGTATCCCCCACAAAATTCAATGCCGGGCTAAATATGTCGAAATCCCTTCCATTAAGCTCAAACAAAATCGATGTCGTGTCGACACCTGAACCCATATCATAAACCCTTACCCGTATTAATGGAGTCGAATCAGATACAACAGCCAAAGGCGATATAAGTTCAAATTCCGGGGGTGAAATATCAACAATATACCATGCCCGAATCGTGTCCATTGAGATATTCCCTACAATATCCCCATAACCAAATAGCTCAAATTCTATTCTCGTGCCATCAGCAAAAGGTACCCGCGGATAGAAAATCAATATGCTATCCCTATATATAAGCTCAGGTGATGAGATATTATAAATTATTCCCCCTAATATAAATCTTATTGTTGATGGGTCAACACTTGAGCGATCAATAAACCTGAAAATAATAGAATCAAGTCCGCAAGACGAATATATTCCGGTCGGAGGTCTTATAAGCGTTGCTTGAGGTGGCATAAGGTCAACGGTATATTTCTTGCACATTGGGGTTTCAAGGCTATTAGGTGGGCAAACATAAGCCTTATCTCGAGCACCCGAAACACAAACAAAAACGGTATCACCATCACTAAGCCTGACAAATGAATCAATAGGCAAAGAACAAATGGAATCCACATAGATTATTCCACGAGCACCAATAGGAGCATCAATCCCATTAACAGATATTCTCACGCTTGAGCTATCGAGCCCGGAGAGTTCATCATAAATCCTTATATTCACGCTTCGCTCACGCCCGCCTATAAATGGTGGGATAGTATCAAATTCGACGGCAGGCGGGGAGTTATCAACGAAGAAATTGTAAACAAGCGGTGTTGTTAACGCATTGCCAAGACTATCACGAACGCTTCTCAACTCAATGCGAACTGTGTCGCCATCACGCCACGGCGAACCCACAGGCTCAAATATCAACATCGTGTCCCTATACGAAAGAAGATAACTTCCATAAGCATAACGCACCCCGTTTACCCTAAAATCCAGAGAGCTCCAGTCGATACCGTTTCTATCATATAGGTAGATAAAAACCCTTTGGTCACCAGGTCCACAAGAGACAAACGAGCCTGGAAGTGGCACAAGCGGTCTCGCAATTGGTGCTCCTAATTCTATAGTGAACGAAAAACAATAAGGCGAACTCAATCTGTTAGGACCACAGCCTGTTGCCCTATCCTGGGCAGATGTAACACAAACTCGAACCCGTTCACCATCAGAAAACGACACCCTAAGACTTTCCGATGGAATCACAAGTGTATCTCCCCTCCATAAAATTCCACCCGAAAACCTGTAAACAGAATCATTAACCGTAACAATCACGGAGTTCCTGTTCAATCCTGAAAGTGGGTCAACAATTACAATGCGAATTGCTGGTCTCGGGTCGGAGATTATTGAACCATCCCGAGGCGAATTCCAAATCACCTCAGGGGATATCGTATCAACAACAAAGTACCACGAAAGCGGTAGCTGAAGCCTATTACCATATGTATCACAGGCATTTTGAAGCTCTACAAAGATTGTATCGCCACTTCTCCAAGGCTCGGGTGGTTGATATATTAGATATGGATTACTATAATTAAGTGAACCACCATAAAGAATTCTCGTTCCATTCACAAAAAAGATTATAGAATCAGGTATAATTCCATCAGGGTCAAAAAGTTCAACTACGATTCTTTGGCTATCACCTTCACAACTATAAAAACTTCCAAGCGCCGGCGAAACAATCCTCGCAACCGGCCCGCTCCTATCTACACTGAAACTAAAACAATATTGTCGAGTGAGATAGTTAGGTCCACAGGTATCCGGGCTATCAGCCGCACCAACAAGACAAACACGAACCGTTTCTCCATTCGAGAAATAAATCCCTGCATCAAAAGGATTAAGTGTAAGCCTGAAACCATCCCATGTTAATCCGCTATCGCCGTATGAAAAGCTTGTGCCATTCACCTCTATGATAAAAAACGAAGGATCAACTGGTGAGATGCTATCGAGAACGGCGAACCACAAGATTTGGTTCGTGTCTGATGTGCTTGCTCCATCAGGCGGAAATGTTCCAACAACAACCGGTGGTGTTCTATCTATTATATAAAATGTAGAATTCGAACCCATAAACTGAGCCGTATGCGACCATATATCGTTCACCCTAACCACCGAAACCCTAACCGTATCCCCATTCCTAAAATCACTTTGCGGCTCATAAACAATCATCCCAGAAACATAATTGACCTCAGGCGAACCAATTCCAACCATCCTGCCATTTATGGATAAAACAATGCTTGTGGTATCAATTCCACTTCTATCTGAAATCGCAAACCGAACCCCAAGCCTTGCACAGGAACTTGTATAACCAGGTTGCGGCGCTATAAGAGAAACCACCGGTCCTCTAAGGTCCATAACGAACCAGAAACTGAAAGGTGCCATAGCATTAGGTCCACAGTAAGATGGTCTATCGCTTGCGACAACAACAACCCTAACAGTTTCTTCATCAGTAAACGAAACCCCAGCCGCACCGGGATTAAATCTTAGCAATCCCCCAGAAAAAGTTATAGCCGGGCTACCATAAGGATAAGTAACCCCATTAACGGTAAGCCTTATGCTCGATGGATCAACACCGGAGCCTGTATCCGATAATCTTATCCATATACCGCCTGTTGAATCCCCGGAAATCGTGCCGTTAATCGGTCTATAGCCTAAAACAAAAGGTGGAGAATAATCAATCCCGAATAGCCAGTCAAAATCCATTGATGTTGTGTTGCCAAGCGTATCCGATACTGAGAGAACTCGAACGGTTACTATACCCTCGCTCCACCGGGTTGTGGGTGTAAAAATCAATGTTGAGTCGGTGAACCTTATTTGCGAAGAACTCGAATTATAATTTACACCGTTTATCCTTAAAATAACGCTTGTCCTTCTCAAACCGTTCGGGTCTGAAAATGCGATCCTTATTGACTGTGTTGAGCAGGCGCTAATGCTATTATGTGCGGGTAAAAGAAGAATGGGGATAGGTCCTGCAAGGTCAAAAGCGTAATTGAAACATTGTGTTAGCCTGTTCGCTCCGCAGTATCGGGAATTATCCGAAACACTGATGCAAACTGGCACAGTTTCAACCCCCGCAAATGAAAGCCCAAGTGAATCAAGAACAAGATAAACCCTGTTCCCATCTCTAACAACCCCTCTGTCGCCAAGCCTGAATACAAACCCGCCAATCTCTACCCGAAGGCTTGTCCAGTCCACACCGCTTGTACCATCATTAACCATAAATGATATTGTGTCCTCTCGCCCAACAAAACTCCCCGGTGCCGGCTGTGTGGAAGATATAACAGGCGGAATAGTATCGATGAAAAATCTCCAGGTACGCGGCGAAGCGTAAGTATTCCCAGCAATGTCTGATACCATAAGAGAGATATTCACTGTATCGTTATGGTGGAAAAATCTTGTCGGGGTGAAAATAAGAAGCGTATCAACATAAGATACTTGCGACGAATCAATGGAATAGGTTATACCATTCACAGTTAATCTTATAGAATTCGTGTTTATTCCATATAAATCATATAATTGTAAAATTATATTTTGGTCAACGCAGGAGGAATAGCTTCCGTTATCTGGTATCAAAAGATTTGATATAGGCGGGGATAAATCATAGATTATTCTCGTGCAAAGTGTATCAGACCGATTGGGTCCGCAAAGCGTGCCAGAAACCCTATCCGCACCGAATGCACAGTAAAGGACCGTATCGCCGTTTGATATTGTCAGCCCGGCAAGGGATGGATTAAATCTAATCTGGTTACCACTCAAAGCAAATCCCGGCGAGCCCAGCCCGTAATTCCTTCCACGAGCCCTTACCATAACAGATGAAGAATCGACCCCTGAGATGCTATCGTAGATAAAGAAACTCACAAGCTGTGATGGATTAGAGATGATAGTGAGGTTTGGTGGTGATGCGCCCCAAAGAATAGGTGGTCTCCTATCAACACGAAAATACCATCTTAATGGTGCCCCAGAAAGAGGATTCCCTGCTATATCGTAAGCCGAAACAAGTTCAATTTCAACCGAATCACCGTTAACCCAATCTGATGATGGTGTAAATATGAGTGTATCGCCGGAAAATCTTATTCTCGGGCTTGCCCTTGTATAAAGCACGCCCCTTATTCTTACTCGAACGCTGTCAATAAGAATAGAAGAGAAATCGGAAATCCTGATTCGGATATTCTCACGAGCACAGGCAGTTGATGACCCGTGGGGAGGCGATATCAACTGTGCTACTGGACCATCAAGGTCTACTACATATGTTACGCAGGTATCCCTTGATATACGATTAGGTCCACACAACGAAACCGAAACATTATCCTCAAGATTTGTTATGCATAACCTTATTGTGTCGCCGGTTCGAAAGTTGAATCCCGCATAAAGTGTATTTATAAAAACAGTATCGTCCGAACGACTCACTCCAGGGGTTGTAAGTGAAAGCTCTCTCCCGTTTAATCTTAATCTAAAATTACCCCAGTTAATACCTGAAAGGCTATCCCTTAATATAAGCCTCAATTGCGGTGCAGGAGAGTTAAGAAAACTGCCTGGTGCCGGATATATTTCTGTAACCCTTGGAGAAGAATAATCGGGCATAAACGACCAGTATGGGCTTGTTGAAATTGGTATTCCATTCAAATCCATAGCAAAGTTCACATGCACCAAAACCTCACTACCCTCACTCCAGGGGGTTGTCGGTGTAAATATAAGTGTATCGCCCCTGAATTGAAGATGAGGCTCGGGATACCTGTATCTGACACTATTTACCATTACCTCAGTTGATTCAGGCACAACGGCCCTCGAGAAAAGCATTCCTATTTGCTGGTATAAGCAAGCCGAAAAAGCACCCTCAGGCGGGAACAAAATTGATACAGTGGGTCCCTCAAGAGAAACAATAAAACTGAAACAACTATCCGCCATAAGCCTATTAGGACCGCAAAAAACTAGCGGTATATTATCAAGAGCTTTTGTAAGGCAGACCTGAACCGTCTCGTTATTAGCGAATGTAAGTCCAGCATCCCGTGTATTGAACCTTATCCTCGTGCCATCCCAGGAAAACCCCGGCGAACCAATCCCATAATAATTGCCTCTAACCCTTATCTTTAAACTATCCCCACGAACACCCGCAAGATTATCGGAAACATAAATTATTATAGTTGGACTCACATCACCGATAATATCCATATTATTGGGAAAAGTGGCTGTTATTCGAGGGCTCTCTCTATCAACAACAAAATACCAAATTATTCCGCTCGAACCGCCATTTCCAACATTATCCCTGAAAGCCGTTAACCCAAATCTAACCGTATCACCGTTATTAAAATTCCCGGAAGGCGTGAATACAAGCGTATCCCCACGCATTGCCAAATTGGCCCCAACAGAGTAGGTTATCCCATTAACATTCATTCTCACCGATGAAACATCAACCCCACTTACATCCCTTATAAGAATCCTTATTCTCTGGTCTGGACAGGCAGTTACTGTGCCTGATGGTGGAAGCAAAAGCGTATATTGAGGCGGAGAGAAATCGGCTAAATATGTGACGCAACTATCATCTGTATTCGGTCCACAATACTCATTGCTGACATTGTCCCGCAAATCCCAGCACACCCTAACGCTTTCCCTATCGGAAAACCTAATCCCTCTTCCTCTTGTATTAAAAGAAAAAGTATCGCCCACAAACGAAAACCCAACAGGCGGGAAAAATGGGTCTCCCTGAATGACTATATATGAAGAATTTGGATTGAAACCTGACAATCTATCCCTGACCCTAACTGAAAACACCGGAGTAGAATCACCAAAGATACTGCCACCTTCTGGACGGAAAAGAACAAACTCGGGTGGAGTTCTATCGACTATAAAATAAGAATTGAGCGGGGCGGAAATATTGTTGCCAAGCCTGTCTCTTGCTGAAACAAGGGATATGCGAATTGTGTCTCCGCTTGTCCAGGGGGCTTGTGGTACAAAAATAAGGGTATCAGATCTAAAACGAATACCGTTTGATGTGTCGTAGGTAACACCATTAATAGAAAGGCTCAGGCTCGAAAGGTCAATCCCCGCACGGTCATAAAGCCTTATGAAAATCGATTCATAAGGGCAGGCAACAAATACCCCGGTCGATGGGGTTAAGAGCGTAGCAACTGGTCCAGCAAGATCAATGTAGAAAGAGAAACAATACGGGCTCATCCTGTTCGGTCCGCAATTTTCCGGAAGAACCTTATCCAAAGCACGAGTAACACAAACACGAACCGTCTCCCCATCACTGAAATTATATCCTAACCCAGCTGTATTAATTGTCAGAACTCCATTATTCCAGCGAACAGGCGGAGCCATTGTATTAAATGGTGTTCCATTTATTGTGACAATGAGGCTTTCTGGGCGAACACCGCTTCCGCTGTCCGAGAGTGCTATGCTAATTGTCGGTGATGGTGAACCAACAAAAGAATTCGGCGCTGGCGAAACCGATTGTACATATGGCGGAGATTTATCAACCTTGAAATACCACGGTGGAAACGAGCCCGAATAAGCCCTGTTACCAACTCGATCCTCAAGGCGAAGAATCCTTATCGCAACTGAATCCCCTGTCCTAAATGGGGTGGGCGGAAGATAATATATGTCGTTGCCAACCACCCACGAATAAAGGACCTGATGCACATAGAAAGTATTGTCGCCAATTCTAATCTGGATCTTTGTCGTGTCGATACCTGATAAGTCAAATGTTCTCAAAACGATAGAATCGCAAGCAACCCAGTCACCGAAACCTGGAAAAAGGAGACTTGCGCGTGGTGCAAGCGAATCAATCCTGAAACTCCAGCAATAAAGTCCACCCGAGGTTATAGAATGAGAACCGCAAATCCTCGGATCTGAACCAACATAATCAACACCGTGATTTATACACGCAACAACATCACCCTCATCAGTGAAATAATACGGCAACCTACTTGTATGAAATGTCACCGTATCCCCGGACCAATCCACAACCCCACTACCATCACACCAGCCTGACGCACCTGTAGAATCGCAAACAAATGTCCCAACATTAAGGCAAAAGCAAACCGAACCAAAAGCTATACCACTTGTTGTATCCCGTATAACAACCGAGATATCTGGACGAAGCCAGCGAACTGTTGAGCCAGTTAACGGAAAATTGTATGTTATAAATGGATAATCGAGGTCGATGTAAAATTCGTATGATACTGGAGCGGGAATTGAATTGCCAAAGTTATCGCGTGCCTCAAGCACAACAACCCGAACAGTATCACCATTATGAAACGAAGATGTTGGCGTAAATATAAGAGTATCTGAATTGTAACTCATATGGTCAGGATAAAAATATATCGTCCCATTTACGGATAATGTTATCGATGATGGATTAACACCATCAGGGTCGGTTATCAAAATATATATCCTCTGTAACGCACAACCCGCCCATTCTCCCGCCCTCGGAATAAGCGGGGTAATCAAAGGACCCTGCGAATACAATGCCGAACTAAAAATCAAGCTAAAGAAAATTGTTCTAACTAACAACCTCATAATTTAATTTTATTCCTCTTTGTCATAAAGTCAATAATTTTTCGGGATATATGAGGTAAATTCTCAAATGCTCATAAATAATGCCGAGCTTTATAATATGCTTGGAATGCGTGTTAGGAGTTTTTATGTAAATCCGCTTTTAGGCAAATTGCGCCTCCCTACAAATGTAATTTTTCCAAGTTAACAAATTTTTTTCTATTGACAAAACATCATTCAAGATTATTTTATAGGTGAAAAAAAGGAGGCGTTATGAGAATATATGTTTTGATTTTTTTAGTATCAATTTTTGGCTTAAGTTATTCTCATCCGATAACTGTTGACGGCAACGACAATGATTGGGTAGGAACCCCGGGCGCCAATGGTACACTCGTTATCTCCGGGGGTGAGGCGATTTACAACGATTATGAAGATGACGATATAGGTGATGGTGGTGATGCTCCGAATGCAGATGATAACCCCGCAGCTTATAGCTACCCTACTGATGCGGTATTTCTTGGTACAGAGGCAGATATACTCGAATGGAGAGTAACAGGTGATGAGGCAAATAATAAGCTTTGTTTCCTTGTGCGCCTTGCATACAACACGGTTTGGGTTCCTATAATTGGGATTGCTTGCGACTTAGATCATATATCAGGCAAGGGCATGGATGACGCCGGACTTTATAGCCAGGTGAGGCTCAATCCGATAAATTCCTGGGAATATCTTATAAGGTTTGTGAATATGGGTGTTACAGTGTTTGACACCCTCTGGAATGTAGTTCCGGGCACACACTCAAACTGGTTCAGCACAGATAACGACCTTATTGAGGTGTGCGTTGATGTCAGCAATTGGAGCCCAAGCCCTTGGGGGATGACGGTTTATTTCACAGTTTATGCGGGACTCAACGAATGGGATAACTGTAGACCTGTTTATGATAATGCATCGCAGTGGTACGGAGGTGGTGGATGTGCCGGCGGTGTTTGTTTAAATCCCCGTGTTTATGACCTCATCTTCTGCAGTGTCTCACAGCAAATTGCCGACCTATCCAACTATACTAATACCAGCTGGACCGAACTTGCTGCATCAACAGTGGGAGCAATAAATATGAACCTCATAAGTGGCGCAGCCGGCGGCGGTGGCGATAATTCACCTCTTCCTTACGGCGGATACAATGCATCTACACCCGCACAAATCCACATATATGCACAGATGGCAGGAGTTGCTTTCTCAATTGATGAAACAACATGGGACCTAACAGAAGGAGGTACATATACGCTCAGACCTAATGAATTTGCTATTCGCGGTGGCACAACTCCAAGCCCAAGCTTACCTTTCCTGCTCCAGAATGATGGCGGCGTATTCATAGATCTTTGGTTTAATACTGAGGATACATACCCTGACCCAGCTCATATATGGTCGCCATATCCTCTCATTGACCCATTCGACCCTATGACCTTCCCCGGACCGAATAGCTACTTCATAGAACCCTGGATAACAGATGTTGGAGACCCAGCGCCAGATACTTTAACCGATTTCTCAGGCATAGGTCTCACTGAAATAGATGAAGAAGCTACATCAGAAAACTGGGCATACTATTATTCCAATGCGAATTCATCGGGTCTCAACATCCCTGCATACAAACCCACAGACCCAACAAATGGCGATAGAATCAGCATATATATGCTATTCATGGCACCTGCTTTCTCAACCACACTTGACCCGCATGAAATAACAATTGGAATCACCGCTCAGCTTTCATCCCCATAAAATTAATCTCTTTTAGAAAGGAGAAAAGATGAATAGAATGTTGAAGGTTTTTCTTTTTGTTGTTTTTTATGGTATAAGTTATAGTCATCCAATTGTAGTTGATGGGAACGATGACGACTGGATAGGTATACCAGGAAGCGTTGGAAGAACAGTAATTTCAATGGGGGAAGCAATATATGTTGACTATGTTAACGATGATTTAGGTGATGGAGGAGATGCTCCTTTGGCAAATGACAATCCTGAACCATATTCATACCCCACAGCTCCAGATTTTCACGGAACCGAGGCTGATATATTAGAATGGAGATGCACTGCGGATATTGCGATGGATATGCTATATTTCCTTATTAGAGTCCAATATGCGGTGACCTGGATGCCTTTTATTGGAATCTGCGTTGATATAGACCACATTCCGGATAGCGGGCAGCGCGATTGCGGAAACTATAGTGAGGTTCGCACTGCTCCGGAAAATGCCTGGGAATATCTAATCTCCATCTGGAATATGAATGTAGCTGTGAGAGATCAAAACTGGAACCTTGTTTCAGGAACCACAGAGAACTATTTTAACACAACAGATGGGCTTATAGAGGTTGGTGTTAGCGTTGAGAACTGGACACCATCAATATGGGGGCAAACTATATATCTCACCGTATATGCCGGGCTTCAGGATTTCGACAATCTTCGCTCAGTAAACTATAGCGCCGCAGAATGGCAAGGTGGCGGTGGTTATGATGATTCGATTTCATACCATGACCCGAAAGTTTACGATTTGTGTTTCTGTACACCAGCGCAACAAAACCAGGACCTTTCAAACTATACAGACACAAGCTCAACGGTGTTGAGTCCAACAACTGTTTTGGGACTCAGGACAAATGCCCTTCAGGTTGTTGTAAATGAAAGCGAAATGCTCAAGGATAATGTGTCCATTTACCCCAATCCGTTCAATGACATTATTTTCATATCCGGAAGATTTCCATACCCTA
>JBAMLU010000096.1:35271-47512 GCA_039793385.1 bacterium | reverse complement strand
CTCGGGAGAAAGGTTTTCACAAAGGTGCTCGGTCCGACAAAGAACATAAGGGAAATACTAAGCGGCTTCGAATTTATTAATGAGGGTGTTTATCTTTACAGGTTAAAAACGAACTCAGAAACTCAATCGGGTAAACTGATTCGCATTCGCTGAACAATTCGATGGACAAACCTTCAACAAGGGAAACTCTCACATCATACCTCTTTTTTCTACCATTCCTTGTGATTTTTCTTGTATTTCTGGTATTCCCTATATTCTACTCCCTTTATTTAAGCTTTCATGAAGTAAGGGACCTATCAAATGTTTTCGGTAATCTGGCTCCTTGTGGACTTTCGAATTACAAAAAGATTATTAGCGATACAGGTTTCTGGTGGGGTGTTTTTATGACATTGTATTATGCATTGCTTACCATACCAACCGGGATAATTATCTCGCTTATTCTTGCAATCCTTTTGAACCAGAAGATAAGAGGAATATCGATATACCGGGCGGCGTTTTTTATGCCTTTTGTGCTTGATGCTTTTGTTGTTGCCATAGTATGGACTTTCATCTACAGCGCACCATACGGAATAGTGCCGAATATTCTATCGAAGATAAAAGAGAACTGGGGCACGGTGAATTTTCTTGCTCTTCCGGCAACAGCAATGCCTGCAGTGGCTTTAGTTATGGTGCTCAAGAATGCGGGATTTGGGATGGTCCTTTTCCTCGCGGGACTTCAAAATATACCACCTTCATTATACGAGGCTGCTGAAATCGATGGCGCCACAGGAATAAGAAAGCATCTCTATGTTACCATTCCAATGTTGAAACCCATAATACTTTTCCTTGTTATAACGGGAATAATAGGAGGTTTCTCGGCATTCGCTGAGTTCTATGGCATGACAGGAGGCGGTCCAACAATTACTCTCTTCGGAAAGACATTGGGCGCTACAAAGGTCACTGGAATCTATCTTTTCCGTGCATTCGAGAGCCTTAAATTAGGTTATGCTGCTTCAATCTCCTTTGTGCTTCTTATAATAACACTCTTCTTCTCGTATATCGGCTCAAGAATACTTGGTAAAGTGAGATACTGATGAAAAAGATCCTTGTTTATACACTTCTTACCCTTTTCGCTATATTCTCTCTCTTCCCTTTCTTCTGGATGCTTATAACATCACTTAAACCTTTCGGTGAGGGTCTATCACTGAGAATAATCCCAAAAACGATAACTATTGAGAATTACAAGATAATTCTCACACAGTATAACTTTTTCAGATATTTCCTTAACAGTCTTATTGTGGCACTTTCGTCAGCGTTTATCTCGACAAGCTTTGCGTTTCTTGGAGGCTATGCTTTTGCAAAGAGGCAGTTTATGGGTAAGCGGGTTTTATTTTTTGTATTGATATCAGCGATGATGATTCCGGGGATGGTATATCTTGTTCCGCAGTTTGCAATAGTTAATCTACTTGGCTGGATGAACACATATGCAGCAATGGTTGTGCCTCACCTCGCAAATATTTTCGGTCTCTTCCTCCTCGCACAGTATATAACAACATTGCCAAACTCACTTATCGAGTCCGCAAGAATTGATGGCGCAAACGAAATAAGGATTCTCACAAATATTATCCTACCTCTTAGTCTACCGGTTGTAATTACGGTTTTCCTTCTAAATTTTCAGTTCCACTGGAACAATTTCCTCTGGCAACTGATAGTAACGACAAAGGAGAAGATGTATACGGTTCCGGTTGGGCTTGCGATGTTTCGGTCGGCACATGAGGAGCTTTATACCCTGAAAATGGCAGCATCAGCGATATCGCTTATGCCCATAAGTATTCTTTTTGTATTTGCGCAAAAATTCTTCATATCAGGCATAACACAAGGCGCAATAAAAGGTTAAAGGAATGGAGGTGTAATATGAAGGCACAAGCGAAAATCTTTATTTCACTTGTACTTTCCCTGCTTCTACTTATATCCTGTGGTAAAAAGAAAACCGCAGAACTAACAATCTGGGTAAACTACAATGATGAGGAATATGCTGTTTTCAGCGAACTTGTGAGCAGATACTCTATGGAGAGCAAAGTGAGAATAAATGTGGAACGGATTCCGTTTATGGGAACTGAGCAGAAAATACTTTCAGCGCTTGCGACAAGGACAACGCCGGATATAGCGAGGGTTGACGTTGCTTTTGTTGCTACGCTTGCAAAGCGGGGTGCACTTCATTCGCTCGATAACCTCCCGGGAATTGATACACTTGCATCAATGCTTGTGCCCGCAGCATTTCAATCAGTGGTAATTGATGGCAGGATTTACGGTATTCCAGACCAGGTCACATGCCTCGCCCTTTTTTACAATAAGGAACTTTTCCGCAAATCTGGACTTGATCCGAAAAAACCACCCCAAACATGGGATGAATTTCTCCTCTACGCAAGAAAACTCACGAAAAAGGACGAAGGTATTTATGGGTTCGCTATGCACAATACATTGTGGTGGACACTGCCTTTTCTTTATACTTTCGGCGCAGATTTCATTAACGGTGATACCTGCGCACTAAATACTCCTGAGGCTATTTCGGCATTCAAATTCAAGTTCAGCCTGTATGAACCTGAGCATGTGGAGCCAGGAGCTTGGAAACCCGGCGCTGTGGACCCGGATATGGGATTCCAGAGCGGAAAATATGCTATGGTACTAAATGGTCCGTGGAAAATAAAAACCCTCCGGGATATGAAAATAGATTTTGGGGTTGCGCTCATTCCAGCAGGTAAAGCTGGTAGTGGCACCGCTATTGGCGGAACAGATATGGTGATATTCAAAAACTCCAATCTACTTGAGCAATCATTCAAGTTCCTCAAATGGCTCGTGAGCAAAGAGAATCAAGCTACTTGGGCAAATAGACTTGGACAGATTCCGGTGAATATCGAATCATTTGGGCTTGTCGATACCATTACTCATCCCTATCTACCTATATTTATGAAACAACTTCAAACCGCACACCCACGACCAACGATCATGAACTACTCAGAAATAGAGAACGAAGTCAATCCTGAGATGGAACTCGCTCTTACCGGTAAGAAAACGGTTGAACAGATGGTCAATGATGCCTGTGCAAAAATCAACGCTATCTTGCAGCAAGAATCGCTCGAGACCGAAGGCAAAAAAGAAAAACCAGAAACGCAATGAAAATCCTGCTCGTCATTTTATTTCTATTGCCAATCTATTTATGGGCGATAACACCGCACGAGATAAATATTGACGGGACACTTGCCGATTGGTCAGGTGATGAGCTCATCCTGAACGACAATTATGGCGATAGCTGGTGGGGCGAATCTAACGAAATAGATAAGATATACCTTACCTGGTCTAATACATCACTTTATATTGGGGCAGTTTTCTCTTTGTATAACAACGCATTTTTGTTAGTATTAGACACAGGACTTAAGCGAGGAGTAACCGATATTAAAAGGCTCGACTGGTATCCAAGGGACCTTGTATTCCAGGGGTTCACGGCTGAAGCGATAATAGCGCTATGGAATGGCGAGTTATCGACGGGTGGGTTCAGGCTCATAAGGAACGATGGACATACACTGCAGGCGCAATCCAACATCGTGCTTGCCCCTGAAACTGGGAGAAGATACATACTCGAGGCTAAAATCCCGTGGAGTTCATTATATCAGTCAGAGAGAGCGATAAATCCCGGGGCAATTTTAAAAGTCGTGTCAGCCATCTGCGCCGGCGATTACTCTCAAGCAGGCGACATAGCCCCAAACCAGCCACCGGGCACAACAAGAATAACAACATATTTCGAGCTCCCGTTAGACAAAGATAATAACGGATTCCCCGACGATTCTGTCGCCCCAGCAATATCAGGGAAAATAACTAAAAGCCAGTTCATACCACTTTCCTGCTCAATCATTAGCATCACACCTGAAATATTTAACCCGAAAACACAAAGCCAACTTGAAATAAAAATTAACCTCACAATTGCGACAAGGGTAAATCTATCGATATTCTCGATCGTGGGAGAGGAGATAAAAGAGCTTATTAAAGACGAAACGCTCGAGCCAGGCGAACATGTATTTCTATGGAATGGAAAGGACAGAAACAATAAGATCGCTCCAACAGGAATATACATAGTAAATCTCATTGCATCGGATGCGATAATGATTAAAAAGGCGTTCGTTATAGTGCAATGAACATAGCATCAATAATCCTTTTTTACTCATCGGCGCTTATAATAGGTCAAGGTGGAGTATCGACAGGGGTTATTCAATCTCCTGATGCCCTTCTTTATAATCCAGCAATAATCTCAAGAAACATAGCGGCATCATTAACATACGCTAACCCATACGGTATACAAGGACTAAACTATTTCAATTTCGGATTGAGCTACCGTGGGATTTCAATCGCTGGAGCACAGTTAGCACTTAACGAACTCTACACAGAGCAGACAATTTTTGCGGGATACCGAAGAAAGTTCAAAAGGAGACTGGACATAGGGTTAGGGCTCGGTTTTCACTATATAAGGATAAGGGGTTATAATGATGTTTATTCCGCTGTTGCGACGGGCGGAATAAGGTACAAAATTGGTCCAACATATATTTGTGGAAACTTTCTAAAACACACGCGGGAAAGAGCGAATTTCACTGATGAGGAAGCCAACAAATTCCCGGATAGGTATAGTTTAGGTTTCTCAGTAAACCTTCCACAAAGCGTCAACTGGACTGTTGAATGGAATCCTGGGGAATATGTTCGTGGCGGGGTGGATATTGCATTTACGAATGGTTTCAGTGTGAGAATGGGGATATACGATAAGTCAAGGTTCACGCTCGGGTTCGGGCTTTCCACTTATAATGTGGGATTTGATTTCGCTATCCTTGAGCACCGTGAACTTGGCGAAAGCTTATTCTTTACACTAAAGGCGTTCAAATAATGAAAAGAGCATATCTTTTTCTACTTCTGGCATTACGCTTATCGTTCGCAACAACATCATCCTTAAACGGATATTTCGAGGCAGAGTTCTATGGCTCAACATACACAAAACCTTACCGATGGAACATCCAGACCCCAAAGAACAGGCTCGAACTAAAACTATCCTATGGCGAGTTTGCCTACCTTTCTTTCGCTGGTGAAACGAACTACAATTATCTAAGGTTCCTGTTTAATCAAGCGCACTTGAGATACTCATTAAGCTCATGTGAACTTGTGTTTTTCGCCCGTGAGGATAGACACTGGATAGATTCGCCTTTGCTGAGGCTTGTCGATAGCGAAAGGGCTCGAGACGATTCTTGGGGTGCTAAGGCTGAGGGCATGCGAATGGATCTCAAACACCTTAAAGGGTTTTCCGGTATCATCTTGCTATCAAAGTTTAATGTGACAGAACAAAGTTATTTCGAGCTCGCACGATTGGGATATGATTTCGGTAATAGGTTGTATTTAGGCGCAACATACATAAAAAAGGAAAAAGAAAGCGAGGTCTATTCAATCCTTTCTACATATAAATTCGATAGAGCTTATATAACATTCGAGGGTGCAACAAAAAGAAGCGATGGTGCATATGAGATTGAACTTCACGGACTGAGGTTGAAAAATTTATATATAAATCTTAGACAATATATTTATGGACGAAATTTTCAGACGAGCCTTTCAAAGAAATTCAACATAAGCTACGACAAAGAATTCGATAGGAAAGGCGGTTATGCCGAATGTGTGTACCTTTTTCCGAAGAAAGCCATAACTGGAACATATAAAACAAACCTTTATCAAACACATTTTCGTTATCCTGCTTTTCTTGAAAAACCTTATACGATCTGGTGGAACTACGGTGAACTCTATGTGGAATATCTTGGTGGTCTTGCGAGCAAATTCGCATTCGAGATAACAAGGGATGATACAGATTACTGGAAACACGCTTTATTCGAGATAAGCGGCGAAAATCAAACAATGAAACTTAAACTTCAATATAAGATAAAAGATATAGGCGTGAACACAAAGAGAGAGGATGACCCTCGCTCAGTAGGACAAAGGAGAATAATTGGGCTCGAACTCAGAGTGAATCTGCCTTTAAACTTACAGTGGTATAGCAGGCTCGCACTCGGTCAGGGAAGAGCCAGATCTTGGAACAGCGGATTCTTCCAGCTCTCTTATAGAGGATTCTCTCAGACCGAGCTTTTCCTTGAATACGGCGACCCACAAGCAACAGAAAGCGACCTTGTCAACGACCCTGATATTAGCGATTACATATATCAGAGAACCGTGAATCAGGTAAAACTCCTTGTAAAAATCTACTTCTAAAGGGAAGTGTATGAAGAATGTAATTATTTATGTATTGATACTGGTTTTGAGTGCCTGGGGAATCCCGGTGAAATTCGAATATGTGAATAAAGAGGCTAAAGAAGTATATATCGCTGGTGATTTCAACAACTGGGACACAAAAAAGGATGCTCTAACCAAAAAGAATGGCGGCAAATGGGAAATAACGCTTGAACTTGAGCCCGGGAAATACGAATACAAATTCGTTGTCGATGGTTCCTGGACAAACGACCCAAATAACCCTGTTAAAGTCGGCGCCTACGGAAATAACGCAATTGAAGTTGGTGCGGATGGTAAGGTATCTTTCCCGGCACCCGGAAATCTTTTAGGAAACCCATCGGTTAATATCACGGGGGATTTTCAGACCTATATCATATATCATAAAAATCAGGATGAAAACTGGACAATGGAAAGACCCAAGCTCGATTTCAGACCATCGATAAAAGTTGACCTTGGACGAGCCGGGGTTGTTTACACAAAGTTTCTTTTTAGCACGCTCGAGGAGGATAATAATCACAACATATTTATGCGGATAAAAGAACTCTCATATCACCTTTCGAATTCATCCATTATTTTTACCGGATTTTACAACAAAAGGCTTTTGAGATTTGATGAACCATTTACACTTATTGGGTATGAGGGCGAATTTTATGACCCATTTGGCTGGTATGAAACAGGTGTATTTGTGGAGCTTAAACCCATAAGTTGGATCAGAATGAAAACCATATTTTCAAACAACACACAAAGCGACCGAGACCTTTTAGCAACAAGGTTAGAAACGAAATATTTAAACATAACTTATTCGAGCGAAAGGTTTTTCGATAAGGAATATTCTCGCAGGGCTCCATTTTCAGGATCATCCGATACTCTTTATAACACATCACACTCGCAATTCCATATCGCAACCGACTTCAAGCTCCCCTTTGGAGTATTCGCTGGGATTCTTTATTCCGAAGACAACATCGTTGCCTCGGAAATGAAAGTCGGTTCAGATGATTGGCAAAAAACGAGGAAACGGTGGTTTATACGGAATAAAAACTGGCTCTCCGGTGGAATCGGTGGGAAACTCATTAACCCCATCAAAGCACGATTAAGACTTGACTTTGAAATAGCATCCTACAAGGACCCCTACCCTCACGGCTTCTTCTTCACCTCCCAACAACATAAAATAAGAAACTCAAAGATTAGTTTCCAACTCGAGCATTCATCACGCCTGGATAACTCAACAATATCGATATCAAGGGCGATTTTCGAATTCGGTGACACCACATATACAAAGTGGGATGACCTCTTTTATCTCGACTACTACCGCAATCTGACGCTTTCGAAATATCTCATCCTCGGATATGAGGAGAACCTGCTCTTTGAGCACTCAAGCGAATTAACTTTAGCAAAGCCACTGAGATTAATATGGAGAAATAAGATTAGTTCTGATGGTATAGGTGGTAAAACGCTCTTTATCTCCTCAGAACTTCAAACAGGCTACAAAATATCCTCACTCGAGCTTGGAGCTGACCTTGAATGCATCATTATAAGGGACAGATATCTTGATTTCAATGCGAGAAACATGTTCAAACATTTCTGGCTTTCATACGAATTCACGAACATTGGGAAAATAAGCGTGGGCTTTGGAATGAACCCGTACGATTTCGAAAGGGATAGACGAGCCTGGCGAAAATACCTCATTGATGAGGGAATAAGTCATGATGTTGTAAAAAACAATTATATGAGGTTGTCAAGGATTATCCCAAATGCTCTATTAAAATTAGAAAAGTACCGGGGAATATATCTCAAAGGTGAGGTCATTTTTTAGATGGGTATTCGTGGGGGAATAGCACTCTCGGCAGCAATCTGCGTAATAATATCTACTGGGTGCTCTTTTTTTATGCGGAATATCAAACCAAGGCTTGAGGGACCGAGGAAGGTAGAGGGTGGGATAATGTTCGAATTCTTTGCGCCATCGGCTCGGGTTGTTACACTCGCAGGTGATTTCAATCGCTGGGGTGGAACCGCAGATGGTCCATATAATCCTATGATTGACAGGATGTATGATGATGGCACGCATGGGGATAGAACTGCAGGCGATGGCATATGGACAATAATAAAGAACCTCCCGCCCGGGAAATACCAGTATAAATTCGTCGTTGATGGTACCACCTGGTATATTGACCCATCAAACCCAGAAACCGTAACATCAGGTGGATTTACAAACTCTGTCGTTAATGTGAGGTGAAGATATGAAAAAAGAGATAATTTTATCCCTAATTGTGCTTGCTTTTTTCGCATGTGCCAAGAACCATCCAACAGGATACAGACTTAAACCACCCGGTGAAAGGTATATATCATCATACCAAACAATGCAGCTCGTTGGAAACTTCCAGAACTGGAACCTCGATGACCCAAACTCATATATGGAACTTATGAGCGATTATATATGGGAAAAGGACGAAAACATAGGTCAAAGCGGTTTAATACAGTTTAAGTTTGTGCCCAATCACAACTGGGAACCAAGTTTTGGAACAACAGGAAGCGATACGGGGCTAAGCGGGTATGCTGAGGTTGTAAGCGGGCTCGGCACAGAAATCGCCCTTAATCTCCCTGAAAGAGGGATATGGAGGTTCCATTTCAATGAGAAAACAAGATTTTTCAAGCTTACAAAAAAAGAGGGATTTACAGGCGCGATTGTTGGGAAAATTGTTTTTATGGGAACAAGCATACCACCTTATCCTAAAGCAATTATAAAGCTCTGCGATACCCTCTATCATATCCTTTCTACAACATCATCCGATTCCCTCACCGGGAACTTCGGATTTTATGCGCTCCAGCCAAATAGGTATATCATTCTTATTACAGCAACATCATATCTCCCAGAGACGCTTTTAACCACGGTTAGAGAGGATACCGTCAACCTCGGAGAAATAGTTCTGGTTTCATCGGAAATAAGACAACCACCGACTATCGATGGGCTAAACGATTTCCTACCCACAGATCTCATTGGCATTGACCCCACCGGTGATATGACCGAAAGAAACCTCGACCTCGATTCTCTATGGGGGGTAATCGTGGGAGAAACTTTGTATATTGGATTCAACGCATACTGCGAATTGGGTTATGAACTTTCATACGGAATCTATCTCTCGCTTGATACAACTCGTTCATCTGGAGCAACCCGCGACCCCTGGAATAGAAATGTTCGCGCAAGCTTTGGTATGCCGGAGTTCGCACTCTACATATGGCACAATAATCGTGATTCACTCTCCGTGGCACAACTATGCGAATGGAACGGAATGTGGAACTACTACCAAATTAACTCTATCGGCGGAGCACAAGCGTATAGAAACGATAACCACTTTATAGAACTTATGATTCCCCTTGTTGCACTCCGTTCACCCGATTCCATCTTCGTTGAACTTTTCACCACAGGAGGCGAAAACTCTCACGCACAGGATACATCACCTCAAGACCCAAATGTAACTTTCACAACCCCCAACTGGAGCGCCTCAACAACTACTACCCTCTCCTCTTTCGCTATAATCCGAAGATGAAAATTCCCTTGTGAAATCTGAAAAGGAATATTTATTTTATATTTGATGATTAGATGTTTTGAGGTCAATGATAAGAAAGGTATTCGCAAGTTTATCCGAATACCATGGATAATTTATAAAAACGATAAGAACTGGGTCCCACCTCTTCTTTCTGAAGCCCAAAAAACATTTGATAAGAAAAGAAACCCGTACTTCGAACACGCCGATGGGGCATTTTTCATTGTTGAAAAGGACGGGAAAAGTGCTGGGAGAATAGTTGCACATATAGATAGACTTTATTTAGACTTTTACGGTGAAATGGTTGGATTTTTTGGCTTTTTCGAATGCATAAACGACCACGAATGCGCCAGGCTCCTGTTTGATAAAGCCTCACAATGGTTAGCTGAAAGGGGGATGAAAACCATTATGGGACCTTTCAATTATTCAACAAATTCTGAGGTTGGGCTTCTTGTTGATGGTTTTGATAGACAGCCTGTTGTGATGATGACATACAATCCCCCTTATTATGTCGAACTTATAGAGAGATACGGATTTACCAAGGCAAAGGACATTTACGCATATATTATCGATAAGCCAGAGATTCCGCAAAGACTGGCGAATATAATTGATAGATTTCGTTTAAGGGCTGATTTTACTGTTCGTAAGGTCAATCTCAAGAAACTCGATAGGGAGATAAAACTTATCAAGGAAGTTTACAACTCCGCATGGGAAAAGAACTGGGGCTTCGTTCCTATGACAGACAAAGAATTCGATGATATGGCAAAGAACTTGAAAATGATTGTCGACCCTGACCTCGCATTCATAGCCGAAAAAGACGGAAAACCCATCGGATTTTCCCTTGCGATACCCGATATTAATCTCGCTCTCGCGAAAATCCGTTCAGGAAGGTTATTCCCGTTCGGGATATTCAAACTTCTATATTGGTCAAAAAGGATAAAAAGATTAAGGGTTCTGGCACTGGGGGTGGTTCCGGAATTCAGGAAAAAGGGGGTCGAACTTATGTTTTACTACGAGACATTTAAAGAAGGTTTGAGAAAAGGGTATAATGAAGCTGAACTATCATGGATTCTCGAGGATAATTACCTTATGAGAAAAGGAATTGAACACCTTGGCGGAAGAATCTACAAGAGATATAGGTTCTATTCAAAATCGCTATGAACGCATTGGTTACGGGAGGAACGGGATTCGTTGGAAGCCATATTGTTGATGAACTTTTAAAACGGGGATATGATGTTTCAGTGCTTATAAGGAAAACAAGCAAACTAACAAACCTAAAAAGCAAACCTGTAAAGCTTATTGAGGATGATTTATTTAATCCCGGAGCAGTTACAAAAAAGATTTGTGAATTTGACTATGTGTTTCACTCTGCAGGTGTAATCAAAGCATTAAGCAAAAATGATTTTTTCAAACATAACAAAGTGATAACTGAAAATCTTATAAAAATACTTCAAGATAAAGGGCATAATCTCACAAGATTCATATACATAAGTAGTCTATCTTCTTTAGGACCATCATCAACACCAGTAAACGAACAAAAAAACGCCTGCCCAATAACATCTTACGGAATAAGCAAGCTTGAGGCTACAAAGGCTATTGTGAATTCAGGATTGCCTTATACGATATTCTTTCCACCCGCAATATATGGACCGAGGGACTATTCATTTCTATTTTATTTCAGGCTTATGAGAAAAGGTATAGCTCCAGTTGTGGGTTCGAAAAGAAATAAAATAAGTGTGGTCTTTGTGGGGAACCTCGTAGATGCTGTAATAGAAGCCGCAGAAAATCCAAATGGATTAAATGAATGCTTTTTTGTCGCGGATGATGGCTATCAAACTTGGGAAAGTTTTATTAAATTAGCTTCAGCAATCATTGGGGTTAAGGTTAAAATCTTTACAGTTCCGACGCCTCTCGCGCTTTTTGTGGGAAGATTTCTCGATATAACAAGCAAAATAACAGGAAAACCTTCATTAATAACATACGAAAAAGTCAAGGAGTTTGCAACGGAATGGATATGCAGCACGAGCAAGATAAAGGAAAAATTGAACTACAGCCCGAAGATAAGCACGGAAATGGGGCTTCGCTTGACGATAGACTGGTACAAGACGAACAGTTACCTCTAATGCGCCCGATAGATAAGATATTTATCGGGTATTTCATAATCCTTTCTTTTATCCTTGCAATCCGTCTCCCATGGTATCCTTACGGAAAATGGTACCTTCTGGGTCACATAGTTCTTATAATCCTTTTCTACTCCTTCCTCGCGCTATCCCGAAAAACAAAATCTAAATTCATTTTCTTCCTTCGCCAGTGGTACCCGATAATCCTTTTTACATTTATGTATGAGGAGGTTGGAAGGTTAAATCACATAATATTCCCATACTTTCTCGACCCATTATTTGCTAGGCTTGATG
>JBAMLU010000096.1:30543-35261 GCA_039793385.1 bacterium | reverse complement strand
CTTGATGAGTTCATATTCGGCTTCCAGCCTTCACTCGAGTTCCAGCACCGAGTCCCATCAAGAATATTTGGTGAATATATGTACTTCTCATATTTCTTTTATTTCCTCATCGTCTTTGTAGTTGCAATACCAATGTATCTGAAAAAGATGTATAGGCAGTTTAGCGAGGCTTTATTCACAGTTTCTTTGACATTCTATTTCTGCTACATCTTCTTTATAATTTTCCCGGTGGCAGGTCCACGGTTTTATTTCCCTGGGGCAAATATAGATAAACTAAATGGCTATTTCTTCGCTAAAATACTTAAATTCGTTTTAGATAACGCCGAGATTGAAGGTGGAGCATTCCCGAGTTCACATGTTGCAGTGGCGCTACAAGTTCTCTTCTTTACGCACAAATATCTGAAAAAAATAAGGATTCCTTTTACAATTATGTTCATTTCGCTTATGATATCCACAGTTTACGGAAGATTCCATTACGCAGTTGATGTTATTGGTGGGATAATTGTGGGGATTGCCTTCTACCTTACAGCACCGAAAATTCGAACGCTTCTTGGTGGGGAAAGAAATATAAGATAGGAGAATAAGGTGAACGGCTTTAGCAGAACGAGACCTTTTGTCGTTATCATTATATTATTCTATTCCTCCGTTTTCTGTGCGATCGAGCTGAGCCCTTGGAAGGTATTTGTGGGGGATAAGGAAAGAAGTGCATTTGGTTGGTCAATATGTGGAGCGGATGTAAACGGTGATGGTATTAATGACCTAATCGTGGGAGCTCCAATGTATTCGCCAACACCAGACCAATACAATTGCGGTGCTATTTTCGTTTACCTTGGCGGCACAGATATGGACACTCTCCCTGATTACATCATCTACGGTGAATATCCACGGGACCAATTCGGCATCTCGGTCGCCTCAGCTGGAGATTTCAATGGCGATGGATATGAGGATATTATCGTGGGAGCCAATGTCACACGAGATATTGGAAGGGCATATATATTTCTGGGTGGACCGGAGTTTGGAGGTGAGCCTTTCGTCGTTTTTGATGGTGAGGAAATTGTGGATAACTATGGATATTCTGTTAGCGGCGCAGGGGATATAAATCAAGATGGGTATGATGATGTTATTGTTGGAGCACTCTATAATGACGCTCGAGGCGACAGAACAGGACGAGCTTATCTCTATTTCGGGCGTGAAATACCAATAAGAACCCCAGACCTTATATTCACAGGACCAGAAAGCCTTATGGATTTCGGATGCTATATCTCGAGCCCTTTTGACTACAACGGTGATGGTGCACCGGATATTCTTATTGGTGCTCCTGAGGCTGGAATGTACTGGATGGCACCGGGTGAGGCACTCATCTTTTTCGGGGGAACGATGCTTGATACTATATCCGATATCAGGCGCGAAGGAGAGAACCCAATGGATTTTTACGGCGGCGTTGTCACAGGAATAGGTCGATTCAACGCCGATAGGTTCGATGACTTTGCCGTGGGCGCTTATAATAATTCAATAATCGATAGTTCAGCTGGACGAGTTTACATATATCTTGGCGGGGAAACAATAAGCACAACGCCATACCTTATACTAAACGGTCATACAAAGGGTGAGGGTTTTGGAAATATGGTTGCTTCAACAAACGATTTTGATGGCAACGGGTTTGATGACCTCGCTGTTTCCGGAAATTACAATATCCTGAGCGGCGACACAACAGGAATGGTCTTTATATATTCAGGGGGATTTATGCCCGACACAATATTCGACTACTATGCAACAGGAGAGAACAAAAACGATAGGTTCGGCTGGTTTATAGCTCCGCTTGGAGATATAAATGGCGATAGCCTCCCCGATATAGCAATAGGCGCTAATGGCTATGAGAACGAGAAAGGCAAGGTTTATCTTTATCTTGGGTTCCGCTCGCTTGTTCCACCTGAGGTCAGGATAATTGAACCTTTTAATGGTGCCCGCACATCCTGTGAAGATCAGGTTGTTAAGGTATATTTATTTGACCCACAAGGAATTGATACAAGTTCTATAAGGATAAATTTGAACGGTATTGATTATTTTTGTGACTCACATACAATTACAATAAATGATACGGTATTATCTTTCACGCCGCCAGAAAATTTTTACGATGGCGAGGAGGTTAGATTCTGTGTTGAGGACATCGCTAATATAAGAGGCATCCATATTGATGAGCCTATTTGCATAACTTTCACGGTTGATCTTACACCTCCAAGTATTTATAACATAATCCCGTCCGATGGTTCAATCGTGAAAACGCATCAGCCCACCTTCACATTCAGACTAACCGATGACATTTCTGGATATAATTTCTCCCTTTTCTCAGTCAAAATTGGTGATACATCATTCATCTACCCTGATACCTCAATAAGCGTAGTCGAACAAAAGGGCGAATTCTCTGTTGTTTCAACGGGAATCTATTTTCACGATATGGATACGATAAGAATAGAGCTTTCCGGAGTAAGAGATAATCCCGATTTCTGCGAGCCCAATCAAGGTGAACCGATTGATGTGCATGTTATGGTCGATTTAACATGGCAGGCAAAACTTACACTTGAAGAAGCGGGCTTCCCGAGTGAGGAGCTCGTTATAGGGCAGGCGAGACAAGCAACAAACGGATTCGACCCAGGTATTGATAGGATTTACATCCCAGGCACACCAGAAACCCCCAATATGCGCATCGCTTTATCCGACCCTTCATATCCTTATATAAGATGGCTTGTGAACGACTATAGAAGCTCACTTTCTGATACCGCGAGCTGGAAAATATGCATTGATGGCACCGGAAATGCAAAGCTTAAATGGAATCCCCGAAATTTTCCTGAGGGTATAGTGCTATTGAATGGAATTAAAGATATGCGTCTCGATTCCATAACAGAGATTGACCTACCAGAAACGCTTACCCTATCATACATCTGGTTCCCTATGAAAAAACGAACGATAAACCTCAACACAGGCTGGAATCTTATCTCCGCTCCACTATATCCATCGAACCCCGAGATTGGCGAACTCACCGGGATAAGATGGCTTTTTTATTATAGATACAACGGATCAACGAGAAGATACGAGAGAATAACTCGCATAGGACCTGGCATAGGGATTTTCGTTTGCACATTTATGCCTGTGGAACTGAGATTTGTGGGTTGTGACGCTGAAAGTTTATTAATACCTGTGGAACGAGGATGGAATCTCATAGGTGGACCATCATTTACTTTGCCAGTTGAAAGAATTACAACAATTCCGCCAAATATCGTTGAATTGAGCTCAATTTACTCATATAATACACTTACAAGTTCATACGAGAATGTTTCGGCTCTCGAGCAAGGGAGAGGTTACTGGATATTTGCACTGGAAAGAGGCATAATAAAATTGAGAAGATAAAACGATGAAAATCCTATTTGCATCAAAAAATGAGGGGAAAATAAAAGAAGTAAAGGGAATTCTTAGCGAGTTCGAGATTGTATCCTTTATCGATCTTGGGGTATCAACTGAAATTGAGGAAGATGGTAGAAACTACTGGGAAAACGCTTTTAAGAAAGCCAAGATAGCATTTGAATTGACAGGGATTCCCTGTATTTCTGATGATTCCGGGCTTGAGGTTGATTTTCTTGACGGTGCTCCAGGAAAGATTTCAGCAAGATATGGTGGTTTCTACGGTAATTTCGGAAGAAAGATTGAACTCGTTTTAGATGCCCTTAAAGGTGTGCCTTTCGAGAAAAGAAGAGCAAGATTCGTTTGTGTAGCATCATATTTCGATGGCAAGAACAAACTATTCGCTGAGGGTATACTCGAGGGACACATAAGCGAAAAACCTAAAGGCTCTTTCGGGTTCGGATTTGACCCTATATTTTACATTGCCGAACTCAATAAAACAGTCGCTGAGCTACCACCAGAAATAAAGAACCAAATAAGCCACCGCGGAAAAGCAATGCGGAAACTCGCAAAATTAATAAAAGATATTTTCCAAAAATAGGTTTGACCCGTGTAACTTACTCTCCCACAATTATACCATTTTCCCCTTGACCTTAAAATAAAACCGATTTTTCTTTTTCAATATGGATATAGAGAGATTCCTGAGTCTTCATAACGAGACCGCTTATCTCGGCAGAAAACTCGCACAACCATTTATACTCATTATAAATTCGCGCCAGGGGAAATACCCCACCGGAAAAACCCCTTGGGTAAAAAATACAATTATGGCAATAAAAGAGCTATCCCACACCGAGTGCACTTTTCTAACATCCATCAATATGAATACCTATGAACTCATATGCTGGGCTGTAGGATATTATGGTGGGAATCAGATAGTTTTTCTTCCTGTACAACCAAAAGAGAATTTAGAACTAACAGCCGGGAAGATTATCAAAGATTTTCGTCTGAATCCCGAGAGAACAAGCTTCGTTTTCATAAGGAGTGAAAATTTGCCGGCGCATCCAAAGATTACTTTCAAATTCAGGGATGAACTCATAAGCGAACTTGCCGATATTCTTGTTCCCATTTCTGTGCGACCTGCAGGGAATATCGAGCAGATTCTCAAATTGAGGGAGGCACAGGGGAAAAATATTATCAGTAAATTCGCCGTTCCATATGCTAAAAATATTGCAAGGGTCACGGAATTTGTTAATCTCAAGAGGCTTGAGCAAAAATGGGCGCAAGTACGCTGGAACTATTTGACACATTTCACACATACATCA
>JBAMLU010000096.1:27800-30533 GCA_039793385.1 bacterium | reverse complement strand
CATCAAATGGTCCCTGGGCGGGTGAGGATTCTTTTTCTTATTATAAGGCGATAGCGGAATCAGAAGATGAATATCCAAGAACGGCTTTTGCGACACTGAAAAGGATACTTATTGAAAGGCTCATAAGGGGTAGTTCTGAATTTATGCGTGATAATATCCCTGCTGTATCATTCACCGAGCTTCAACCACACGAGGCATTCAAAATTGCAAAATGGCGTCCACGATACTTAAAATACACATTCGAACCGTATGGTATCGCCATATCTAAGGAAATAGCCAAAAAACTCGGCATTCGTGAGGTTATTTACGGCGATGAGAATATTTACAAAAAACTCAACGATGAGGATAAGCCTTTTTTCCAACCGAAAGGGAAAACCTGGAAGTGGGAGCAGGAAAAAGAATGGCGCGCAATCGGTGACCTCAGTTTAAAACAGATACCAGAAGAATATCTTATTGTTCTCGTGAAAAAACCACAGGAAATCCCAGAGATAAAAAGATTAACGAATATAAAAGCCGTCTCGCTTGAATGAAAATCTGGGACAAATATATTTCAAAAAATTTCTTTTCTTATTTTATCGTCTTTCTTATCGGGGTAGTATTTCTTTATATTATCGTTGACCTAATTGAAAATTTAGACAAGTTTATAGACAACAAAGCGAGACCTATTGACATATTCAAGTATTATAGCCTTTACATACCATACATAGTGATATTTGTGCTTCCAATTGTATGTGTCATAAGTTGTGGGGTTTGCTGTGGGATAATCACCAGAAATCGGGAGATAATCGCTCTTGAAAATGGTGGAGTAAGCCGAGCAAGGGCAGGAATTTCAATTATCGTTTTGGGGTTTTTATTGAGCATCATTGTGCTTATTCTCGCTAATCTCGTTGTACCAAACGCCAACAGGAAGAAGAATCAGTTCAAATCCGAGAGGATATTGAAAAGAAAAACAGTTTCTCAAAGAACGCTTGAAAATGTCATATACCAGGGGGAAAAAGGGGTTATAGTTTTTATCAGGCACTACCAAGTGAAGAGCAACAGGGGTGAAGGCATATCGATACAGATTCTCGAGAACAACAGGCTAAAGGAGAGATACGATGCTGATAGTTTCTCATTTAGGGGAAACTTTGTAGTCCTCGGTAATGGTTTCAAAAGGATATTCGCAGGGGAAATCGAATCAACATCGGTTTTCAAAAAATATACATTAAAATTGAAATTACCATCAGATGTATTTGAAAGGGCTTTAAGTTCAGACGAAATGACAACATCACATCTTGTCGAGTTCATCAGGAAAAATCGTTCCTGGGGATTTGTCCCGCTTCGTGAGCAGGTCGACCTCTATATCAGATTTTCCTTCCCTTTTTCTAATCTGATACTCCTTCTTATAACCCTCCCGCTTTCGCTCAAGCACAGAAGATATAGTATATTCTCTGGCATTGGTTACTCGTTCATTATCCTCTTTCTCTATTATAGCTCGATTAGAGCCGCTCAGGCGTTGGGATATGATGGTGCGTTAAAACCAATCGCAGCAGGAATAGGACCATCAATAATATTCCTTCTAATCGGGATGATTCTATACAAAAAATATTAACTCATTCCCTCAAACGCTTCACAGGTACCGATAAACTCAAAATCAAATACGGATATCTTGTATATCCCCATTCTATTCTATCACTATATTTCTTTTCGAATTTAGCCTGTGTATATGCCCTAAAAATATCGAGAGAAACGGTAACATCACGAAATCTGTATGAAAACCCAATTCGCATAAACCCATTACCTTGGAAGAAGAAGGATGATACCCCGACCCGCTCAAGCTCCTTAAGCGCATCGACATTTGCCCGCAAACTATCGCCAAATTTAAACACCCCATAGGTATAAAACTGAATTCCAGCCCAGAGCTTAAATCTCTCTGAGATCGGGGAGATAAAAGATATTCCTGATGTTGCGCCGAAAAGCCGAGAGTGTACGGAATAGGTATTCACGGGCTCAACATCAATCCCGTATACATTAATTAAAATCGGTCCGTATCTAAACTGAACCATACCATCAACACCAAGCATAAAAGGGAAAAACGGCACAAGACCACCTCTTAAACTCAATTCTGTATATTTGCCTACCGAATCCACAGCGCTAACTCCTCCCCTGAAAAATATCCCACTCATCCCGCAATCAAAAAAGTACCCAACATCACCATAAGAACCCACAAAAGGAATCAATAAAGCCAATATAGCATAAGTTTTTTTCATCTCACATTTAAAGGAAAAGTTTAAAGAAAAGGTAAAAAAACGGCTGCACAAATATGAACGAATCGAACCTATCAAAAACGCCCCCATGCCCTGGAATTAAATTTGATGAATCCTTTACACCAGCCTTTCGCTTTATCATAGATTCTAATAGGTCGCCAAGCTCTCCTAATCCAGCTCCAAAAACACCCGCCGGGACAATAGCAACCGTGAAAAAATCCTTGAAAGCGAAATACACTATTGCACCAAAAATCCCACCAGATATAACCCCAGCGATAAAACCCTCAACAGTTTTATTAGGACTTATTTGTTCCATAAACTTTTTCTTCCCATATCTACAGCCATAGAAATAAGCCACAGTATCCACAATCCACATAAGGAGAATCGGGAAAAGCGCAACAACTCGTCCCTCACGCTCCGACTCAAAAAGATGTCTCAACTTGTATGAGTAGAAAGGCATTATAACAAGATAAAATAACCCCACAAA
>JBAMLU010000096.1:24172-27790 GCA_039793385.1 bacterium | reverse complement strand
AAAGAGAAAGCAATGCTCTGCCATCCCCTTTCAAATCCTTCTTTGTAAATTATATAAATTGACTCAATTATGAAAAGAAAAACAAAATAAAGAAGAAGCGATTCGTACTTGCCCAGAACGAAAAGAACTGCAAGTATCACTGCCGAAACAAGAAGGAATATTTTTTGAAAAATATTCTCTATTTTAACAAGTTTAAAGTATTCTTTCAACATAAGGAGCGAAATCAAAAGGAGAAACCCAGCCCAAAAATAACCGCCAAACCAGAGAAGCAAGATAACAATAGGACCAAAAGTAAAAGCAATGATTATCCTTTTTTTGAGGTTGGTATTCATTTTTGGGCGTTTTCAAGATCGATTCTAATTAGAACTCCAACGGCTATCATATAAGAGATAAGTGCCGAACCACCGGGGGTGATAAACGGGAGCGGTAGCCCTGTTATAGGCGCAAGACCAACTGTCATAGCAATGTTAATAAATATCTGCGAAAAAAAGAGCGTGAACACCCCAAACCCAACAAGCCTCGAGAAATTATGCCTCGTCATACCGATTATTTCTCCCATACGATAAAGAAAGAGGAAGAAAACCGCGATTAAAATCACCACACCAATGAAACCGAACCTTTCACAAAAAGAAGAGAATATAAAATCGGTATACCTTGCTGGAAGGAACTCGAGTTCGTATGGGTTTTTAATAGATAAACCCTTTCCATAAAGTCCACCCGAACCGATAGCAATCTTAGATTGTATAAGCTGATAACCAGCACCAAATGGGTCATATGCCGGGTTAACGAAAGTCAATATCCTTGCTCGCTGATAATCGTATAACCTTCTCCATGTAAAGGGCGTTATAGTTCCAACAAGGAAGTTTAGCACACCAAAGCTCCAGCTAAGCAAAGGGGTTTTTGAATTTTTATAAAGAATGAAGATAAAGAGCAAAAAGTAAATCGCCCAGGCAATCCAATGGAAAGCCGTTATAAGCGAGAGAACCGGTGACAAAAGGAGGAAGATGTTGAAATAACTAGCTCCTCCTGCGTAAAGCATCCCTAAAAGAATAATGGGGAACATAAGCGCAGTGCCAAGGTCGGGTTCCGCAACAACAAAAGCAAATAGCAAAAAAGCAAAAAGGATTGAAACCACAATAACTTTAAGCCTGTTAATCTCGTTTATTCTTCCCCCAAGAAACCTTCCAAGCGCAAATATCCAGGCAATCTTGGCGAACTCTGACGGTTGAAACTGAAAAAATCCCAGCCTTATCCATCGCTTGACCTCACCCCCTTGAACAAGAACAAGAACAAGCAAAATAAAGGATATTGC
Organism: bacterium; assembly: GCA_039793385.1. Taxonomy (GTDB): domain Bacteria; phylum UBP14; class UBA6098; order JBAMLU01; family JBAMLU01; genus JBAMLU01. Next base: position 26,478 of record JBAMLU010000096.1, on the reverse strand, counting down.
AAGATATATGTAAGAAAGCGAATAGTGAATTCGCAGAGGAATCCTCAATATTACAAGAAGCAGAAATATGCTCACAAGGAGAAATATCACCTGTTTTCTGAAAAGGATGAAATAAGGTGTCCCATTAGTGATAAAGAAAAGCAAAGCCACGCTCACAAGCCCAAGGAAAAGCGTTAATCCGAGAAGAATATTGTCCAACTTTGTTAGCGGAACATCAAACTTCAGAATCTCTTTAAGTTTCATACCCTTTTGCTTTTAACCTTTTCAAAGTAGTATTTGAAAATCTCCCTTGCGATATAAGCAACAGAGCTCCCCGAGCCCCAATTTTCAGCAAGGACAACGACAACAAGTTCAGCGTTATCTCGTGGAGCAAACGCAACGAACCAACCATGCGGTGGACCGTGAGGATTCTGAACTGTTCCAGTTTTTCCAGCAACCTCGATATTGTCAAGCTTAGCCTCACTTCCTGTGCCAAATCCGGAATTCACAGCCCTCGACATTCCTTTTATTATCGTATTTATCGCATATTCACTGAAAGGTAGTTTTGCAACAACCTCGGGTTTAACCACCCTGCTTGGACCAAAAGGTGGGATTATTGAGCGAAGTACAAGGGGTCGATATATTGTGCCCCCATTTGCTACCGCAGAAATAAACTGAGCCACCTGCAATGGGGTTACTAAAAGCTCTCCCTGTCCTATAGCGAGGTTTAAGACTACACCATATCCCCATCCATATTTCCCGTATTTTTTAATGTAAAAATCCTTATCAGGTACAAATCCGCCAGATTCTGGTTTCAATATGAAACCAGTTGGGCTACCAAAACCGCACCGCTTTAAATAATCACAAAGGGATGCTAATCCGAGTTTCAAACCTAACTGGTAGAAATAAATATCACACGAAACCGCAATAGCATCAACAAGATTAACACTGCCATGCCCTGATGAAAGCCAGCATCTATAATACCTATCACCATACCAGATGCTTCCTTTGCATGGTTCAAGTGTGGTCTCATCCTTAACAATGCCCTCATTCACTGCAGCCCCGGCTGTCACGATTTTAAATACCGAACCGGGCGAATATAGTCCCTGTGTTGCCCTATTTAGGAAAGGATAATTTGGATGGGCTCTCAAATATTTTGATACGCTATCTTCAATGCCTGATGTCATAATGTTTGGGTCAAATGATGGCTTGCTAACAAGCGATAAAATCTCGCCTGTATTTGGGTCCATAACAATAACGGCACCACAACTTATAGGTTCGAACAAAGCCTCAACATATTGTTGGAGCTCAATATCAATCGTGAGAACAATGTCGCAACCCTTAATTGGGGCAATATCCTTTCTCTCTTTGGCTGGACCCACAATCTCTCCATTAGCCTTCACAGTGATAAATTTTGCGCCAGGCTCTCCTCTTAATAACCTATCGAAACATCTCTCCACACCTTGTTTCCCCACAAGTGCTCCACCAACAAGATAAGAGCCCATCTCCGACCGCAAATCCTCAACCGATGCCTCACCTATATACCCGATTATATGAGCACCAACACTCCCATATGGATACTCCCTTTTCGCTTCAACCTCACATATCACCCCCTGATATTCACGATTATCCTCAACAATCTTGCTCACAACATCAAACCCTATGTCGTGCTTTATCTTCACGGGCTTATATCCCCTCTTCTCACCCCTTGCGAGCATCTCATAGAATTTCGACTGCTCAATTCCAGCAAGAAGGGATAATTTTTTTATAATCGTATCTGACGGAACAAATTCGTATGGGAGAATGGATAATGTAAATGAAGGTTTATTTATTACGAGAGGAATATTGTTTCTATCGTAAATCGTTCCTCTTGGAGCCTCAACAGTTAAAACCCTTATCCTATTTTTCTCGGAAAGCTCCTTATAATAAGAATATTTAATAATTTGCAGGTGAAAAAGTTTCGCCGTAATAACCACAAAAGCAACCGAAAAAATGTAAAAAGCAAATTTATCCCTTTGAGCTGCCAGATGCGAAAATTTATCGAGCATAGCTTCCTCGCGATATCCTGAATTCTATCTTTCTAAGCAAGAAGAAAATGTAGCCTAAAGCGAACATAAACGCTGCTTGAGGAATGATTTTTGTGAGGAATAGATAAGGGAACTGGCGTGAATAAGGGGTCATTAAGTTATATAAGGTGGAACTGATAAGGCTTCCACCACCTATTGCTAGACCGGCTTGGAAGGGTTTTTCAACAAGGAGGAGGTGGAAAAATATGGAGAAGAAGTAAGCTGAGGTTGCTCTTGAGGCTATTGCTGCGCCGAAAAACT
>JBAMLU010000096.1:23362-24162 GCA_039793385.1 bacterium | reverse complement strand
TATGAGCCCGGAGATTGCACCTAAAATTATTGTCTCCCATGAATCAAGATAGCGCGAGGCATAAGCAACAAGGATAAGCAATAGGTCAAGCGTAAAGATTGAAATCCTTAACCCGAAAGAGACCTGAACAAACCCGGTAAAAAATGTTAAAACAAGGGCGTAGATAAAGCTCATTTTTTTGCTCCTGTTGTATCGGCGCTAAGAAGAACAAAAACCTCTTCCAATTTAGAGCAATCTTGAGCAGGCTCGACCATAATATCCATAAACATCCTCTCCTTTGGCACCAATATGCGCTTAACATTACCGATAAGCAGTCCTTTAGGGAAAACACCGCCGAAGCCGGAACTAACAACATCATCCCCCTCAACAACATCACTTCCCACTGGAACATAAAGCATCATCAACTTCCCCTTCATATTCGGTTGAACAATCCCGAGCACCCTACTTCTTGAAATCAATGCCGAAACCGCAAAGTTGGGGTTCAAATATAGCTCCACTACAGAACTTTTCTCCTTTACATCAACAACCCTTCCAACAAGCCCGCTTATATGTATTACCGGCATATTCCTCATAATTCCATCCTTTTTGCCGCTATCAATAATAACGCTTGAACCCTCAAGTCTCTCTATTACTCGAGCAAGCTTAAGTTTATAATTGCTTTGGGTCTTGAACTCAAGGAGTGCTCTCAGGCGTTCGTTTTCCTTCTCGGCTTCGCGAAGTCTTGCGAGTTCAAGTGAAAGTTCTGTTAATTCCCTTTGCAGAAAGAGATTTTCCTCTTGTGCATCCTTATAATTTTCGAA
>JBAMLU010000096.1:20809-23352 GCA_039793385.1 bacterium | reverse complement strand
ATCCGAAAGAAAGGGAAATAAAAATTATCAATAATCAAGCCCGAGATGAAGTAAGAGACGGTCTTTGGAAGATATAATAGTACGATTCCACAGGTGAAAAAAGCAAGCCATATAAGGGTTGGTTTCAGTTTGAAAAGTCGCCGTATCTTCGACATAAAAATAATATAATGCACTTCTTAATTTATGAAAACATATTTGAGAACCGATATTTAAAAATGGTCTTGACATAAGAGGGGATAAGATTTAATATAAAATAATAAGGCTGGCGTAGCTCAGGGGTAGAGCAGCTGATTTGTAATCAGCTGGTCGGGGGTTCAAATCCCTCCGCCAGCTTAGGAGAAGTTAATAATAACAAGTGGTGAGGTTCCCGAGTGGTTAAAGGGGGCAGACTGTAAATCTGCTGGCTATGCCTTCGGAGGTTCGAATCCTCCCCTCACCAGATGATATAACTCGAGCGGGAATAGCTCAGCTGGTAGAGCGCAAGCCTTCCAAGCTTGGGGTCGCGGGTTCGAATCCCGTTTCCCGCTCCATCTTTAGAAAGGAATTGAAATGAATAGGATAATATTTTTGCTCCCTCTCATCATCAAACCCTCATTTATTTTTTCAGAAAGGCTTAGGGGGATTGAAGGTACAACTGAGGAGGTCAGGGTTGCTGATAATATCACTTTTCTGGGACTAAGAGCAATGGGAATGGGCGGCGCTCATATTGCTGCAGCTGATGACTATTCGGCAACATATTATAACCCTGCTAACCTCTCATTCATAACGAGAATAGAGCTTTCAGGTGCTATTTCCAATAATGGGGTGAAAAACGAGTCCGAATTAAACAACATTCCAGCATCCAAGAATCTTACAAAAATGAGGATAGATTACATCGGCGGGATTCTTCCTCTTCCAGTCATTCAAGGAGGGGCTGCGCTCTCGTGCGGATATAATGTTGTGAATCAGTTCGATCGAGTTCTATACGCTGGTGATACCACGAGAAAAGCACTTGAGCGATCATCAGGGGCTCTTTATGCGCTCTCTTTTGCCGGTGGAGTTCAGGTAGCTAAGGGGCTCGGTGTAGGTGCTACGCTTGAAATATACAACGGCGGCGAAAATTACAGCTGGGACCTCGAAAAATATATAACTCCCATACCCGAGCTCCAGAGGCTTATCATTAGCGATAATATAAAATACGACTACAAAGGTGTCGGAGTTAAACTCGGTTTAACATATTATCCCATACCAATCCTGAAATTAGGTGGGGTAATTCATTTCCCTGGCACAATAACGATCAATGAAAATGGTACTCAAAGGACGGATTCGATATTTACGGCTCGAGAAAATTACAATGAAACCGAAAGAGCTGTCGAAACATACAAAATATCACTGCCATTTCGTTTTGGTGCTGGGATATCGCTCGATTTACTTTATCTTCTCCTTGCCGCTGATATCGACTACACCGACTGGCGCCAGCTTGAATATAAAAGCCCATCATGGATATTGCAAGAGAACAAGTATTTTGAGAACTCGTATAGAAGTACCTGGCGAATAAGAACTGGCGTTGAGGGAACCATACCTATTGTTGGAATTAAATTAAGGGCAGGATTTTCAAAAGAACCTTTGCCATATGTGGGAAAAGAGGTTAAAGATGACCGATATACTTACACTTTCGGTGCAGGAACGCTTATAGCTAAACTATTTGCGGTTGATATGGCTCTTTCTTTCTCGGGATACAGCAGGCTCGATAAGGAGGCTAATCTTTTTGAGAAATATAGGTTCCAAAGATTGGGACTCGGATTGAGCTATAGGTTTTGATTATACCATCCAAAGGACAAACAATTCCGAATGCTTTTTTGTATATCCTGGATTTACATTTATTTTATTGAAACAATTACTGGATAAAGCATAAGTGGTTCGCCAGTTTCGAATAAGTTAAAGTAGTTGTCAATCTGTTCGAGGAAAGTTTCTGTTTGTGAGTGTGAGCTAATCTCGGCTAATTCGATGAAGAACTCCATAAGTTTCTTCTTCTTGGGGAAATAGATGATTTCCGGTTCCTCATTCTGTGGTATACCGGCTTTAATCTTTGCGAGCGAAATAGCATCAATCAATCCGCCCTCAACATCAACAAGCCCGTTATCTTTTGCCTGAATCCCGATCCAAAGCCTACCCTTGGAAACTGCCTCAGCAGCTTCCACGCTCATCTTTCGCGATTGTGCAACCTTTGCAACGAAATCATTGTATATTCTCTCCAGGTGCCCGTATAAGAACTTCTTTTCATCTTCGCTAAGGTATCTGTATTCATTCGAGATAGATGCCCTTTTACCTCGCTGAAGCGATTGCCTCGTTATGCCAAGCTTATCATAAAGCCCTTTCAAATTGGGCTTCCCAAATATAACACCGATTGAGCCGGTAAATGTAAAAGGCGTTGCCACAAGCGAACAAGCCCCCATTGAAATATAATATCCGCCAGATGCAGCAAGCTCACCCATAGAAACTATAATAGGCTTTTTCTTGCTCGCCTCCTTTATTGCATTGTAAATTATATCAGATGCTACAGA
>JBAMLU010000096.1:0-20799 GCA_039793385.1 bacterium | reverse complement strand
AGAACTTCCGCCAGGACTCTTCACCCTAACAATAACTGCGCCAATATCATCAGATTCGACCGCATCCTTAATATGTTGAACAAAACTCATCGCTCCAATAGTAGGTTCACCAAAAGGCGATAGGGACGATTTTCCAAGATGGATGGCGCCTGTAGCATAAATTAGTCCAATTCGTTTCTTCGCCTTCTTAAGTGAAAGCTTAGTATATTTCGCAATGTCAACGAGCCTTGCGTTCTTTTTGTCAATAAGAGAATCGAATTCGCACTCCGTGATTGCCGAGTCAATAAGGCTGAACTCCTTAGCCTTCTCGGGCGTGAGTATACCCTCATCAATCGCAGATTTTACCCTATCTCTGGGAATATTTCTACCCTCAGCAACATCTTCAACAAACCTTTCATAAATACAATCGAGAATAGAGTTATAGACCTCTTTAGAAGCGGTTGACAATGTCTCATTTACAAAAGGCTCGAAAGCGTTTTTATACTCTTTCAATTGAATAACATCAAACCCAACACCGAGCTTTTTCATAGTTCCTTTGAAGAAGATCGGTTCAACCCTGAATCCGAGAAGCTCGACCACTCCCGCAGGATTGAGATAAACTTTAGATGAAACGCTCGCAAGATATATATCCCGCATATTTGCATATTCAATATAAAACAGGATATCTTTGCCCGCTTTCTTAAGTTCTCCAAGCATTTTCCTCAACTCATAAAGCTGGGATATGCCCATTTCAAGAGCCTTATCCCTTATAATGATACCCTGAACATCAGGGTCAAATCGAGCACGGTTGAGCCTCATAAGTATCTCTGTAAATCCAAGCTTTTTCCCCTCTATCAAAAAAGAAATCGGAATAGGAATACCAGGCGCTCGCTCGGGATATTCCCCTGTAAGGGTTATGTCAAGGTAAATCTTTCCTCCTTTGAGCTCAACTGTACCATGCCACTCTACACAGCTTAAACTTAAAAGCAAAACCAATAACATTAATGTTTTTACCCTCATATCATCTCCTTTTTTGTATAAATTTAAACCCTCTACAGGAAAAATCAAGAACACTTTTTATTGATTTTTGCTGGAATTATCTTATATTTGATATATGCAAGGTAGCTCATTCGAAAGCATTAAAATAATATTTCAGGGAAGGGTATTTACAAACTTGGTTCTTCTTTTGTTTGCCTGGGGGCTCGCATATCTCGCATATAGAAACACAAATCCACCAATAAATATAAGAACAAAAAATATTCTTCGCATCTTAAGGATGTTAGCGTTTTTCTCTCTTTTTTTATCGATTTTCGATCCTGTCATTGCTGGAATAAAGAGATACACATTGAAACCTTTTATTCCGGTGCTCGTTGATAATTCGATGAGCATAAAGGTTTCAGGCATTGATGAGCCCGAGAAAAAGATTACAGAATTTTTAAAAGGGGGTGCGTTGGAAAATCTCAAAAACAAATCTGACCTGCGAATAATCCCTTTCAGTGCTGGAATAGAGAGCCTCAGAGCAGAAATGAAGTTCGACGGTGAAGGCACTGCTATAGGAGGTTCTATTGCAGAGCTCGTCAGCAAATTTGAGCCTGAGGAAATTTATGCTCTTATTCTTGTGTCCGACGGACAAAATAACATAGGCGAGGACCCATTAGAGATAGTTGAGGGTGTTTCGTTCCCAATATACACGATTGGGGTTGGTGCACCAGGCAAGAAAAAGGATATTTTCATAAAGGATGTTATCGCTGATGAAATCGCTTATAAGGACAAAGAATTTCCGCTAAAAGTTATCGTTGGAAGCTACGGATATGAAGCAGAAACACGCGAGGTTTTTCTTTATGAGGGGTCAAATAGAATCGGCTCAAAGGAAATAAAACTCACTGGAAAGGGCGCGCTTATTGATGTTGATTTTAGCGTGAAACCAACCGTTGAAGGAGAAATAAGATACAGGGTTTATATTCCTGAGGATAAGGAGGAACTTTCTCCATTGAATAATTCAAGGAATATCATTGTTAATGTTAGGAAGAGCAAGATGAAATTCCTCGCTGTCGTGGATATACTCTCATTTGATTATACATTTTTCAAGCGGGCAGTTTTATCGAACCCGAATTGGGAAGTTGACGAGGTTCTCGTGGGTAAAGAGAAAATCACAAACGAGGATAAAATCCCGCGAAATGCCGATGACCTGAAAAAGTATGATTGTGTGTTCGTTTTCGGCTCACATGAAGCGCTTAAAGGTCGATGGGGGTATATTAAAGAATACATTCAAAATGGGGGAAGCTTCTTATTTTTCGCTCTCGACGAGATAAAGAATCCCCCTGGTGAGCTAAAAGAGATTCTTCCGTTTGAGTTTAAGCCAGGCGACGGTGAACTAAAATCGGACAACTTCACACCAGAAATCTCGGTTGATGGTGCTTATCACCCGATTACAAGAATCGATGATGGAAGCGGTCGAGCACCGGATAGAATAATCTCTACGATGCCACCGTTTGAAAGGTTCGTCGCTTTTAGCGAACTAAAAAGCGGTGGGTCAGCATTGCTCATCCATCCGTCAACTAAGGATATTCCTCTGTTAACAATAAGAAAGATAGGTCAGGGAAAAGAAGCAGTTATAACGGCGTTTCCTTTATGGAAGTGGGAATTTTTATCGTCAGGTTTCAAGGAAAGCCGCAATGCATATAGGAGTTTCGTTTCTAATGTAGTAAAATGGCTAATAACAAAGGAAGATGAGGGAAGATTCACGGTTTCTACAGATAAAAAGGGCTACAAAGCAGGCGAACCTATAGTTGTCAAAGCAAGCTTGAAAGACGAGAGCGGAAACGGAATTAGCCTTGCATATGTTGAGGCTCGGGTTACAGGAACAAAAACAGACACGACAATTTTAAACGAACCATTAGCCGATGAAGGAGGCGGGTTTTACAAGCTTGTTATTCGCTCTCTTCCAGCCGATTCTTACACAGTAGAGGTCGTTGCGAAGCTCGGCAATAAAGAGCTCGGGCGCAAAAAAACAAAATTCTTCATTGAGGAATACAGCATTGAATTCGAAAATACAGGCATAAACGAACCATTGCTACGCGAAATTGCATCATTAACGGGCGGCAGGTTTTTGCACCTTGCCAACTCCGACTCACTTAAAGATATTTTATATGTGAAAAAAATAACCAGAACATCGGAATTCGAAAAAAGCATATGGAACTCACCTATATTTTTTGCGCTCTTCCTCGTCTGCCTAACTACCGAATGGTTTATAAGAAAAAGAAACGATATGCTTTGAAAGGAGGAGAATATGTTCGTTTCTACTGTTGATGCACGAGAGATTCTGGATTCCCGTGGCAATCCCACGCTTGAGGTAACGGTTATTCTGACGAGTGGGGAAACAGGCACAGCAGCAGTCCCATCAGGAGCCTCAACAGGAACATTCGAGGCACTCGAACTGCGTGATGGTGATGCGAAAAGATATACCGGAAAAGGCGTGCAAAAAGCAATAGAAAATGTCAAAAATATAATATCCGAAAAGATTGAAAACTTCCCAGCATTCGAACAGTTCGCTTTAGATAAATACCTCGTCGAGCTCGATGGCACACCGAATAAAAGCAATCTCGGTGCTAACGCTATCCTCGGTGTAAGCCTTGCTTATTCAAGAGCCTCAGCTGAGGCACTTGGAATACCTCTCTACCTTTATCTCGGCGGCATAAACGGAAGAGTTCTTCCTGTACCGCTTCTAAATATCATAAATGGTGGCGTTCATGCCGACAGTGGGCTTGATATACAGGAGTTTATGATTGTCCCCTGTGGTGCACCAAATTTTGCTGAGGCAATGCGGTATGCTGTGGAAATATACAATGCCCTGAAAAAATTGCTCAAAAAGAAAAACCTTCAGGTCGCTGTCGGTGATGAGGGCGGATTTGCACCAAGACTCAAAGGTACAAAGGACGCTATTGAAACCATTCTCGAGGCTGTTGAACAGGCTGGATATTCAGCGGGAAAAGAGATCTATCTCGCTCTTGACTCCGCAGCTACAGAATTCTACAAAAACGGGAAATACGAGATTGACGGGGAAAAACTCGATACTGAGGGGATGATAAAATTCTACGAGGAACTCGTTAAAAACTATCCGATAATCTCTCTTGAGGACCCGCTTAGTGAAGATGATTGGGAGGGATATGTAAACCTGACTCGCGAGCTTGGTGGGAAAGCCCAGATTGTTGGCGATGACCTTTTTGTTACCAATTTAGAGAGGCTCAAAAAGGGAATTGAACTTGGAGCTTGCAACGCAATTCTTATCAAACCCAATCAGATAGGAACACTTTCCGAAACACTTGAAACTATAAGGGTTGCAAAGATGAATGGCTATAATACAGTGATTTCACACCGCTCAGGAGAAACAACCGACACTTTCATTGCCGACCTTGCCGTAGCCACAAATGCAGGGCAGATAAAAACAGGCGCACCTGCAAGAGGAGAGCGAGTGGCTAAATATAACAGGCTCATGTGGATTGAGAAAAATCTCGACGAATCAGCGATATACTCCGGGATGGAGTTTTATAAGAGGTTTGGAAGGTGAACAAAAGGGTTTTTAGATTCCCGCGCCCAAGAAAAAGAGAAAACGAAAAAACTAAAAGAAAACTGATAATAGTTTTAGTTCTTATGGGATTCTTTTTTTATTTATTCGTGTTTGAGGATGGAGGGGCTCTTGATATAGCAAAACAGCTCTCGATGAAATATAAACTCCAACAAGAGATAAAAAAAGAACGGCAAAAGCAAATTGAATTGGAAACTACAATAGAGAGAATATCAGACAGTTCAAGAACCTATTATCTTGAAAAGTATATACGGGAAAAAACCGGGCGTACAAGGAAGAACGAGAAGGTTTTCAGATTTGATTGAGAAATGGGCAAAGTGAAACTTGCAGAAAAGATAAAGAGCACATTCCTGACCGGGATTTTCGTTTCTGCGCCCATATTTTTAACCATTTTGGTTTTCGTTTATGTTTTCACAGTTCTGGATAATTTGCTCGGGAAATTATTATACCCGTTCGTACATCTACCCAACGGGCAAAAAATCCCCGGGGTGGGGCTTGTCGCTTTGCTGGTTTTAATCCTCCTATCGGGGATACTTGTTAGATGGTATGTAGGAAAACAGTTGATTACGGAGCTCGAACGAATATTCTCACGCTTGCCGCTCTTAAAACTGGTGTATAACAGCGTAAAACAGGTAAGCGAATATTTTATAAACAAAAAGAAACAGATATTTAAATATGTTGTATTTGTGCCCTGGCCAACGGAAAAAACATATATGATCGGCTTTGTTTCTGAACCCAAGCTTGAGGAACTACCAGATGATAAAATAGTTCCTGTATTCGTGCCAACAACGCCAAATCCCACAACTGGATTCGTAATTTTCTCGAAAAAGAAGGATATAAGAATAACTAACATCTCGCTTGATAACGCTTTAAAGATGATTTTTTCCGCAGGAATGATAAATATTGACGAAAAAGAGAAGAAAACAATGGAGGAAGATGGCGCAAATATTTAATTCCCACGGATACCTTATTATACCTGATCCAAGGGCAAAAAGGAAAGAAGAAAAAAAATCGGTCGCAATAGTCACCGAATGCTACTGTCCTGATGGGCATAATCTTATCTGGGATTATGCACAATTCAACGGCTATGCCGGAATAAGAATATCTGTGCAAAAGGAAAACGGAGAAATAGGCGATATCGCCCTTTCACCAATATTTGGCGACCACAGCAGGGTATCACTTGGAATCAATCTTGTCAAGGGGGAAAAGCTCAAACTATTCTGCCCATACTGCGAAAAAGAATTCCCCGTCCTGAAGAAATGTGAATGTGATAAGGGCGAACTCAGAGTTATATCGCTTAAGAAACAATTCTCCTATCACGATGGAATAGTTGTTTGCGATGTGGTTGACTGTTTCAATTCTTTCATTATCAAGTCTGGCGAACTGATAACAGAAACTATGATAGAAAGTACTTATTGAGCCTCTGATGAACAGGTTTAACCTACTTATAAATGCTTTATTACTGGTATTTCCCACGATTACCATTACAGAGGAGCTCGACATTCCTGATCCGTCAAGATACCTTTATAATCTCGGGATTGATCAGTTAAAAATCGGCAATCCTGATTCAGCCATGTCGCTTTTTCATCGTTCAGCAAAACTCGACTCAACTTTTCCCTGGGTATATGTGGGGCTTGCCAATGCATACTATGCTAAAGGGGACTTAGAATCTTCGCTCGTTTCAAACTCAAAGGCTCTCTTCCTCGATTCGACGCTTGTTGAGCCCGCAATAAATATTGGCAAAATATATTTCGAGCTTGGACGATATCCTGAAGCTATAAATCAGCTGAAAAGCTTGTACAAACGATATCCCCACATACTCACTATTAATCTCCTTCTTGGGCAATCCTATTTCTACCTTGAGGAATATGATTCGGCGGAATACTATTATACACGCTCGCTAAACCTCACAAAAACATCGCCTGAGGTGTGGCTATCCATAGGTATTCTTGACCGAACGAAAGGGAACTACGAGCGCGCCTTGTTCTGTTTCCAAAAGGCACTGGAATTTGCACCTAATTCTGTAATAATTTATCATAACATCGCCTGCACATAAGCCCTTAAAGGAGAAAATAAAAAAGCCATCGACGAGATAAAACTTATCATCAAGCTTGACGCCCATTACGCCGAAAACATAAAAACAGACCCCTGTTTCGTGAACCTAAGTCAAAAAAAGGAATTTAAAAAGCTATTCAAAGAAAAAAAGGACAAAAGATGAGGCATGAAGCATTTTTAGCCGGCATTATATTAATATCATTGATTGCCCTATTCTTATTTGGGCTTTCATCCTGCGGCACTTCAGGCTCACCAAAACCAACATCCCCCGTTCCCGATACGACTCATCATGACACCACCCAAAATGACACCACAGACCACGATACAACAGATACAACAAGCCACCTACCCGATTCAACAGGACCCGGAACCATAACCCTATTATCTCACACGAACATAATCGAAAACGGTATGGTAGCACGAAATTGTGGGAACATAGTATACATCGGCGATGGTAAGCAACTTAAAATTATCGATATCACAAATCCTCAATCACCAACACTTGTAACTACCTACCCATCTGGAGGATGGGCAGGGTACATAATGGGGCTTGATGTTGTGGGGAGATACGCATATGTGGTTGAGGGTCAATATGGGTATAACATTCACATCGTTGACTGCTCAGACCCAACAAATCCGGTCGAGCTCGGGCAACTTTCGCTTGGAAACACAATGGCAAGAGAGATAATTGTGAAAGGTAACTATGCTTACATAGCGCATTCAAATCTTGGTGTTTCTGTGGTAAATGTGGGGAATCCTGGCGCACCATTATTGGCTACACGGGTATCAGTATCAAATGGAGCATCGCTTGCAAGCTCTACCGAGATTCTTTTTGTCGGCTCAGGTATAAGAGGAAATGGCGGTTGGCTCGTAAATATAACCAATCCCATTTTACCTTCGGTAACAACTCGATTCATCACACCAGGTTACGCGCTTTCCCTTGCATATGGTTTTGGTTACCTTTTTGTAGCCGATGGCACAATGGGGGTATCGAGCTACGGCAGTTTCCAAATATTCAGGATTATACCGCCTAATAGCGCAACAAATATATTCTCCGACACACTCCCGATGAGTACACAAGCAATAGATATAGAAAACAACTTTGTTTACATCGTTGCATGGGATAACTCACAGAGTTCTTATCTTATAGTATATGAGGTTCATGCGCCGGAAAGGGCTTTTAGAGTGCATCAGCTCTCTATTTCCGCATCAAAAGAAGTTGATGTCGAAAATAGGGTTATAGCGATTGTCGGGCGCGGTGGACTTTATTTATACCGCCACAATTATTGAGATTTTCCTGTTATTTCTCTCGACTCAAGTTCAGAGGCAAGAAATAAAATCTCCTTGCCAAACTTCTTCTTGAGTTCTATTATCGTATTTTCAAGTTCAGATTCCCTTGAATAGATGTCAGGGAATAGAGGTAAAGGTAGTCCTGCAGGGGAAATGAGCCCTGAAACGCCAACGCCGATAAGCCTTATCTTTCCGATGAGCATTTCCGCTATCAGATTCCATCCTCTATCAAATATCGCCTTAATACCGCAGAAAGGCTCCTTGAAATTGGTTGAGCGAAGTTTGGTTGTGAAATCGGGATATCTCACCTTGACAAAAACAACTCTCGCAAACATACCCTCATCCTTAAGCCTGAACCCAACATCCTTAGCGAGCTCATAGAAAAAAGCTCTTATGCGTTTTTTATCATCTGTGTCCTCTGGCAATGTTATCTCGCTTGATATTTGTTTTGGCTTTCTTGATGGAACAACTTGTGAATCATCCTCACCACGAGCTATTCTATACAAAAATTCTCCCCACTGTCCGAACTCGTGACGCAAAAGGTAAAGCGGCAAAGCTCGAAGCTCAGCCATTGTGCGAACACCGAGTTTGTGAAGGTGTTGGGCGGTTTTTTCGCCTATGCCAAGCACAGATTCAACAGTAAGGGGGGAGATAAATTCCAAAACCCTGTCCTGCGGAACGACAACAAATCCATCAGGCTTACCAAGCTCAACGGCAAGCTTTGCTATAAATTTGTTCGGTCCTATTCCAACCGTACAGGGGAGTTTAAGCTCATCGTTTATCCTTTTCTTTATAGTTCTTGCCACATTTTCAACATCACCATATATTTTCTCGGTTCCTGTTAGATCAACATATGCCTCATCAATACTCGCTTCCTCAACCAGAGGCGAATATTCTTTCAGTATACCCATAATCTTTTTTGATTCCGCAAGATAAATAGAATACCTTGGTCTAACATAGATAGCATAAGGAGCCATTCTATAAGCCTTTGTTATCGGCATTCCCGAGCGAATCCCCAATTTTCTTGCCTCATATGAGGCTGAAGATACAACACCTCTTCCTTTTAGCGGATCAGCGCCGACAACAACAGGCTTACCTCTATAAAACGGATTATCGCGCTGCTCTACCGATGGGAAAAAAGCATCCATATCAACACAGAGTATAATCCTCATATCTCGAGCTCCAACGCCTTTATTACTGATGATTTTATATCATTGTAATTCCCCCTTTCCAAGATAAATAAAGATGTACCGCTCGTCATCTTTAATTTTTCCGTAAATGTGTCATACTTAAGTTTTATCGTTGCCAGTACTTTCTTGTCAAGAGAAAATATTTCAAGAACAATTTTTCTGAACCTTTGTGAGATAAGTTCCATTTTGCCAATCTCATCTATAACAACTATCCTTTCCTTGCTCATAGCATCTTCCAATGCAGGAATAGCAAATTTTTCGAACCGCTCAATATCGACACCATACCGTGCCACAAGGTATGGTGAGTTGAAGTAGATACTTGCAAAAAGCTCGCTATTACCGTGAAGGTCAGAGATAAGAAAACCCGTCCTTTTCCCGTTATTATCCCGCACCTCTTCTGTAATAAAGCCCCCGAATTTCGACGGGAAAAGAGCAACAATTTCCTTAACGAGCGTTGTTTTTCCTACTCCCGGAAGACCGGAGATCAAAACCCTCACAATAATATTATAGCACAAAAACAAAACCTGTCAATTTAGTTGAAAAACGATGCGATAATATCAACAATTCTTTTGCTCGTCTGCCCATCCCATAGTGGTGGGACCATTCCCTTTTTGAACCTGCCATTAATGATATCCTCAACGAAATTCATAATGAGTTCCTGATTATCTGAAACAAGGACATTTGTGCCGAGCCTAATTGTAACCGGGCGTTCGGTTTCATTGCGCAATGTTAGGCAAGGAATACCAAGAAATGTTGTTTCTTCCTGCACACCGCCCGAGTCTGTGAGAACAAACGCCGCATTCTCAACGAGCTTCATAAAATCGAGATAGCCAAGCGGATCAACAATGATAAGCCCCTCAACAAGGCGAAAGATCCTTTCAAGTCGATATTCACCAACCCGCTTAAAACTCCTTGGATGAATTGGGAAAACAACCTTAATAAGGTTCGCAACCTCAATAAGAATTTCCAACAGCCTCTCGAATTTTACCGGATTATCAACATTTTCGGCTCTGTGAAGGGTGCAAACAGCATACTTGTTCCTTTTAAGATTAAGGTATTCAAGGATGGTTGATGATTGCCATCTTGAACGGTTAGCTACAAGGGTATCTATAACGATGTTTCCTACATTAAATATCCTCTCCTTACAGATACCCTCATTCAACAGGTTCTCGCATGCCTCATCAGAATGGGCAAAAAGTATATCGGATAGGTGATCGACAATGAGCCTGTTCTGTTCCTCTGGCATGGTCATAACGAATGAGCGAAGTCCGGATTCAATGTGGGCGAGCTTGAGTTTCATCCTTGCAGCGACGAGTGCACCAGCAAGCGTAGAATTAACATCCCCAACGACAACCACAAGCTCAGGTCTTATCTCTTTTAGCACTTCCTCAAGAGCCATCATCATCCTGCCCATAATCTCAAGCTGGCTACCATCACCATAATGTATATGATAATCTATTCTATCAATGACAAGGTCCTCAATAAAGAAATCTGACATGTTGTAGCTGAAATGCTGTCCTGCGTGAATGAGATAATGCTTAAATATCCCCCGTCGCTTTAGCTCGGCGATAAATGGCGCAATTTTTATGAAATTCGGTCTCGTTCCAACAACACTCGCTATTCGCACCCCTCCCAAATTTTCACTCATTCTCGCCACCTTTTTTGTAAATAATGGAACGATAAATTGCTAAAAACCTCTCAACGATTATTTCCCAATCAGCATTATTTTCAATAAGTTTTCTGTTTTTACTTAAAGTATTTTTATAGGAATCATAACCAATTATAGCTGCTTCAAGCTTTTTTGCAAGCTCAATTGGATTTCCTGGCTCGAATAGAAAACCATTAACACCATCACTTATCCATTCCCTGTTCGCTGGAATATCAGAGACAACGGGCAATAGTTCAGCAGATAGAGCCTCCATAAGAGATACCGGCGCCCCGTCCGAAAGGCTCGTTGAAACAAATATTTTTGCACAGGATAAACGCTTTGCAAGCTCATCGTGCTCTAAAGCACCAGCAAAATATGTATTCCCACTTATGTTAAGAGATTTCGATAATGTTTCAAGATTATTCTTAAGAGGACCATCACCAGCTAATACTAATTTATATTGAGGAAATCTTTTATTTATTTCAGAAAATGCTTTAAGTAATGTTTCTATATTATAAATTGGATAAAAAGATCTCGTGCTTATTATGATATCATCCCTTTTTTGCGATCCGGAAAACATTGAGGTATTGACACCCATTGGAATGATTTTCGCCTTTGCCCTGCAAGATTCGTAAACAAAATTCAACATATGATTTGCTGGAAGGGTAATAATGTCAGCCATTTTCAAAAGCGATCTCGCTAAAAGTTTCAGAAAACGGCTTCTTTCAGGCAGCAAGATTATATCCGTTCCATGACAGGAGATTATAACTGGAACTTTAAATCTCAGTTTAAGATAGATTCCAACAAGCCCCATAGGAAAAAGGAAATGTATATGAACGAGGTTGGGCTTGAATCTTTTGAAACAACTGGTTGCCGAAATGATTCCTGAGAGCAAAAGGGAAAAGAGTTCTAAAGAGAAAATCCTTTTGTGTTGCGAGAGAATTTTTTGTGATGTTGCGAATTCAAATCTGAGAAGTTTTAGATTATCATATTCCTCATATTTAGGGCTATTCTTGAAAATTCTTGGCACAATAACAAATATCTCGACATTACGCTTCGCAAGCCTTTTTGCGAAAAGCTCTATAAATTTGGCATTCAAAGGTGCAGAAGGAGAAGGATAAGCGTGAGTCAAAAGCATGACCCTCAATTAATTCTCCTTCATCTTTCGAGCTAACATCTGAATCTTAAAAATCTCCCTTCTAATGGAAACAATAAGCATTCCCATAAGTCCGAACGAAAACATCTGCACCCCAGCAACCATAAGCACAATGAAAAGCGTCATAAGGGGGCGGTCAGGATTTAGGCGACCGGCACGCCACAGGAAGATAAAATAAATCCCGAGAATAAGCCCAAGCGCAAAAAAGAAAATCCCTAACAACCCGAACAACAAAAACGGGCGCTCAAAAAAAGAGAAAAATAGATGTGACCGAATGGTTTTCCCAAGCCTTAATTTTGACTTACCAAGCCCACGACCAACAAGATTTCCTGGTATCTCCCTTGCTTTATAGCCAATTGCGAGTGCCTTGGAAAGTATCTCGAGATGAATCTCCTTATCCTCGGACTCGAGAAATATACTTTCTATAACCTCCCTCTTGTATCCCCTGAACATCTGCGTGACCATACTGAAAGAGCCATAGAAAGATGCGCCAAGAATTATATTCCCGAGCCTGCTAATGATTCGCCTGAAAAGTGGGACATCTTTTATCTTGCCGCCTGAAGTGTATGGCGAAACAAGAACTATATCCGCATCGCCCCTTTCAAGCTCACCAAGCACACGAACAATATCTGCAGCGTTCCAGCTATTGTCCGATTCTATCGTTATTATATATTCTCCCTTTGCAACCTTAAATCCCTCGCGAAGTGCTTTACCTCTACCGTAATGTCGTTGCAACTTTATTACTTTGATCCTTTCATCATCACCCTTAGTTCGCTCCGCTATCTCAACTGAATTATCCTCGCTCCCATCATCGACAATAATGAGTTCCCACGATTTCCCTGTTCGTTCGAGCTCGCCTACAACAGAAGAAATGAATCGTTCGATGTTATCCTTTTCGTTGTACATCGGGCTTATAACCGAGACAAAAACCCCCATATAAAACCTCAAAAAATGGGACGCATCCTACATAATTTGCTCTTAATCCTCGATATCTCGAGCTTATATTGAGCCATAACTGCCTCAGCAAGGTCAAATGGGTCGATATTATAATGTATGAGCCCTCTCGTCTTTATAGATGTTTTTGCTGGAACAACATTTATGCCAAGATGGATTTTTGCTGAAACAATATTTTTCGTCACAGCTGAAACTGTTAGTTTATGCTCCTCATCGTAAAGATCATCGCCCCAGCGGGTTATTTTTCTGGTCTGCAACTTGTTATTCAGTTTCTCCTCAAGAATTGATATAAGCAAATACTGCCTTAATACCGCTTTCTCGAGGTCTGTATCAAAATGCTCAACGATGAAATGAAGCATCTTTTCGGCAACAATCCTCGTTCCCTCCCTAATTTCCTCGAGGTCTATCATTCGTTCTTTCGGGATATCAACTGGTCCGACAAACGCAACAACGCTATCACCTTGAATACCAAACTTTGTCAAAGCCCAGTGAGGAGCCATCTCAAGCCCGGTGAACAACCACTCCTCTTTGGTAACATATGTCTGAACAGAGCTTAACTGTTGTGTCATTTCTTCCTCCTTTTTAAACCAAAACATCATCTAACTTAACATTTTCGCTTATAGTGTCAAGATAATCTTTTATCATGTTCATCTCGGATTCGTTAAGGAGAATGTTACCATTAGCGATATTCTCGGCATATAAAGAAGCTTTTTCAAGGAGTTCCTTATCTTTAAGTGGATCGGCAACTCTAAACGAGAGAAAGCCGTGTTGTTCAACACCCCAGGGGTTACCCCATCCGCGAAGTTGGAGGTCGAGCTCGGCGAGTTCAAACCCATTGGTTGTGCTTGCAAATCGCTCGAGCCTGTAAAATGCAAGAGCATCATCAGGTTTTGACGCTATAAGTATGCAATATCCTTCATGCTCGCCTCTCCCAATCCGACCTCGAATCTGATGAAGTTGAGATAGACCAAAATGTTCTGGTCCCTCAATTATAAGCACCGTCGCATCTTTAACATCAAGTCCAACCTCAACTATCGATGTTCCCACGAGCAACTTGATATTCCCCCTCATAAAATCATCGAATATTCGTCTCTTCTCCTTCCCGGAAAGCCGTCCATGAATAATCCCTACCATATCCTCCGGAAAATATTTACGCACAAATTTTATGCCCTCTTTTATGGAAATCCTATCCTTATCGCCGTTATCATCGCTCCCTATTGCTGGAAAGACAATATATCCTTTTTCTCCCTGGTCAAATCTTTCCCGTGCAAATTTATAGATAGCATCGCGGCGCGAGGGTGTTCTTAGAAAAGTTCTCACCCTTGCTTTTCGGGGTGGTAGCTCAGGAATTGTCGAAAGGTCGAGGTCACCGTAGAGAGCGAGGAAAAGTGTTCTCGGGATTGGCGTTGCACTTAAAAATATTGCGTGAGCATCCATTGCCTTGTTGAGTAGCGCAAGCCTCTGCATAACACCAAATCGTTGCTGCTCATCAATAACACAAAGCCCCAGCGAACCAAAAGAAACCTCACCAGACAAAAGCGAATGCGTCCCAAAAACTATATTTATCCTCTTCGATTCGATTTCACCGATGAGTTTCTTTATCTCGGCTGATTTTATTCCACCCGTTATAAGAGCGGAACTAACACCAAGAGAATCCAGGATTTCCCTTTGTTTTTCGTAGTGTTGCATGGCAAGGAGTTCCGTTGGCGCCATAAACGCAACCTGATACCCAGCCTCAACAACAAGAAGGGATGCTAATATCGCAACAACAGTCTTCCCGCATCCAACATCCCCCTGAATAAGCCTCCTTATCCTTTTGCCATTATAAAGCTCGTCCCTTATCTTTTCAAAAACCTCTTTCTGAGAAACTGTTAGCTCAAAATCGAGAGCAGCAAGATAACTTTTACAAAGGTTATCGTTTCGGCAAACGAAGTATGCTATTTTCTTCTCGTTCTCATTCTTCCTTTTCACAAACAAGAGCTGTGTTAGAAAAAGCTCCTCGAACGCAAAACGAGTTCTTGACCTTGTTATATCACTTTTTGATAATGGGAAATGTATCATCTTGATTGCTTCATAAACATCAGGCAACCTAAGTTCTTTTCGAACCTGAATGGGCAAAAGTTCCGTGATTGATGGTAAGACAAGCTCTAATGCCCTTTCAACAAGTCGATTTATCGTTTTTGATGATAGCCCGAACCGTGCGAGTTTTTGTGCGTGAGGATACACGGGATAAATCCCCTTCGCATCGGCATAAGGTTTAAAAGGTTCAAGATTAGGATTTACAAGGACTGGCTCCATGTTGAATTCTTTTGCTTTGCCCCAAAAAATGAAATGACCCTGTTTTTTTAATTTCTTAAGCATCCAGAACCTCGGGTTGAAAAACACAATCCTTATTTCGCCTGTTTGGTCGAAAGCATAACACTCTAAAAATTTCTTTCTATGTCGAACAATTCGGACTTTTTTAACCCTTGCAAGAAAGGCAACATCCCGTCCAGCTTTAACATCAGCAATATCAATTAACGATGCCCTTTCGATATACTTCCGTGGGAAAAAGTATATGAGGTCCATAACAGTATGAAGCCCGAATTTAGAAAGTACAATCGACCTTTTCTCTCCAATACCTTTAACCTGCTTGAGCGGCAAATTCAAAAGGTTCTTGGTTCTATTCATTTTCTGATCTTCTATTTAAAGATGAGATAAACTTTTTAAACTCGAGAATACCTCTCAAAATACCTTGAGCGCATTTCTCCCTAAACGCTGGCGATAGAATGAGTTTTTCTTCAGCGGGATTTGTGATAAAAGCGGTTTCAATAAGAACAGCAGGCATAAACGCCCCAACAAGAACATAGAATCCCGCCTGGCTTACACCTCTATTTTGAAGTCCTGTTTTAGAAGAAATGTGGGTTGAAATATATTCGGCAAGTTCACTACTTTCTCTTATGTATTCGGTGTGCAAGAGGGAGGCGACAATTGCCTCTATCTCGTCCGTATTCTTCACTGGAGGATTATCCTCAAAAAGGAGCGATGCGTTTTCCCTTGATGCTGCCTCACGAGCATAATTTGTTTTTGCGGGCGCCAGAAAAAAAACCTCAGCACCTCTCAGCTCCCTGTTTTTCGAACCATTGCAATGAATAGAAATGAATAAGTTAGCCCTTTTCTCATTAGCAAACTTTGCCCTTGTAGAAAGAGGTAAAAATATATCCTTATCCCTTGTTAAATAAGCTTTTATTCCATTCTTTTCAAGTAATACTTTAAGCCTTCTGGCAATATCGAGCGTAATATTCTTCTCAAGCGTTCCTCTTTTGCCTTTTGCCCCGGGATCCTTGCCACCATGACCTGGGTCTATCACAACGATAAAATTTTCGTTCTTCTTAACCGTTTTAGTCCTGTTCACAGGAAGATTGCTGTTCTCATTCATTTCCTCTTCTTTCAAAGAAACCGCAATCGTATCACCCGCCACATTAACATCCCATACTCCCATTCCCTTTAGAATCCTGACAAACCCTTCTACAGGGACATAGAAATTTTCGCCCTCCTTTAGCGGTGTGGAACCGAGATTATATGGAACACCGTTAACAATGACATAAGGATTTGCAACTGTAAACACGAATTCAACGCCTTGAATTTTCAGTGCCTCTTTAGCTTTTTCAGCGACATAGAATCGCTTTCCACCGAAAATCGCCGCAAGTTGTGAACTTGCAATATATTCAATATTACTTTTCTGGTATGTTTGAACCACAGCATTATACTTTCCTTTAAAAACGAGCTCCTTCGCCTGAATACAGCCGAAAATAAGAAATATAAACAAATAAGTCTTATACAACATAGAATTAATTTACAGGTATTATGTTCAATGTCAAGAAGAGTAGGAAAGGGTTTCAATTGACAAATGATGGTATTGTTGTAAATTTAATGAGATGGCGATAATAGTTATCGCAATACTTTTTCAAGATGTTTTCGCAATAGGGACTGATAATTGGGGGTATTCGTGGGAAATTTTGTCATATTTTGAGTGGCGAGAAATTAGAACTTCAGGAACATCATTGCCGCTTTCTGCTGATGATGAATTTTTCATGATAATTTACAATGATTTTCCATTCTACGACAGATATTATGACACGCTTTTCATAACCTCAAACGGGATGGTCTCTTTTGAGCGTGGGACAAGAGCATACCGGAATCAGGCGCTTCCGGCTGACACGGTCCCTCCATTTATAGCGCCTTTCTGGGATGACCTATCGCCACAAAACGGTGGCGGAATAGCATATCTTGTTGACCCGGATGATTCATCATTAATTGTCGAGTGGTACGACGCACCACATTATTCAAGCGGTGGTCCATATACATTCGAATTGATACTCAAAAAAACAGGTGAGATATACTTTTCATACTTGAATATGAACGAACCGCTTAACTCTGCCACAGTTGGCATGCAGTGCCACGAACATTTTCTCCAGCTCCTTATGAATGGCGACCCACCCGAGAATATACCGTTTGATTCTCTAACATTGCTCATTCGAAGGATGAGGCGGGAAATAAGAGTTGATACGCTTTTGTCTCCGCCAGAACTTGTTCGTCCGTCGGATATATTTTACCCATCACTAAAGATTTCGAACCTCAGCGATATTGATACATCTGCATTTGCCTTCATAAAAATAACCGGACTTTCAGGAATACCAGGGTATTATGATAGCATCCTGGTAAATCTATCACCACATAGCTCAATAACCGCCGAATTTACTAACAGCTGGACACCATCATCGGACTCGGCTTATAATATCACAGCATGGTGTTCCATAGAAGGAGACGAAATCCCATCTGATGATACATTGAAAAAAACGGTATTATCTCTAACAAGGGGGTATTGGGTTTTAAATTCGAGGGATGATGGTGAAATAGCTCGCTTCCAGTGGATTGAAATATCTGGAACGGGCATAAACAGTGGGTTAAGTGGCGATGATGATGTTCGGCAGTTCGAGATGCTGCCTTTTGTTTTCCCTTTTGTAGACACGGCATTCACAAGCCTTTACATCTCAACGAATGGCTTTATAAGCTTCACCGATAGCCGAAATGACTACAATAACCAGAACTTCCCATCAGATATACGAAATATCCTTGCACCATTCTGGGATGATCTAATCCTCAATAACCCGAGCTCAGCAATTTATATAAAACACGACACAACAGAGAATATTTTCGTTGTCGAATGGTCAGATATATCTCATTACGGTTCTTCCGCTTCATACACATTTGAGACCATCCTTTATCCTGACGGTTCTTTTAAATATCAGTATTTGAGAATGAGCGGTGTTGTTAATCAATCGACGATAGGCTACCAGTATGGGCTTGGTGAAACTTATTACAATAGTTTCCTTTACAATGGGGCACCAGCAGGACATATTCCGTCGGATAGTTTTGCGATAATGTATGTTCCTTATACACCTTTCAGCAGGACTGATGCAGCTGTGGTTCGAGTGGCGAATAATCTTTCCAATATAACGGTTGGGACCATTTGCACATTGAAGGTTGAGGTGAAAAACAATAGTACGAATACATTAAGCTTTGATGTTTACGGGTTAGTTTATCGTGGGGAAGAACTATTATACAGGGTTTCTGGTAATGTAAGAAATCTTTCTCCATTTATAACATCGGTAGTTCCGTTATTCCCGGATATTCATATTCCTGATGAGCCCGATAGTTTTACGGCGATATTTTATACATTGCTTGATGGCGATATGAACCCATCAAACGATACGATAAGGGTTTCGTTCAGAAGCACGCGCTCAGTATTCTTTGAGGTTGTTGGGAATACGGGATTAACTGCTATTGGGGGTTCAACAGGCAGCGACTATTTTGCGCAGGGATTCACTGCTACAGGTGATACGCTCTTTGATGCCGGCATATCGATATATGGTGCGGTATCTCCATACCCTGACATCCAACTGGAAATATGGGCGGCAGGTGCTGATGGTTATCCTGATAGGACTAATGTTTTATATGTTGGGCGACGGATTGATGGGCGAAGAGAGATATCGGAAACGGCAAGGAGGTATTCCGTTGGACTGACGGAGCCAATCCCGCTAATTCGTGGGAATCTATATTACATCGTCATAAACGGAACTTTAACTCCCGCCTTTTCCGGATATTGCGGCGTCCTTGCTGACCTCACAAATCCATACCCATACGGCGCCGGTTACTGGTCAAACGATGATGGTACAACATGGACAAACTCGCCGTTCGATGAACTCGATATGGATTTCTATATCATACTTTCAGCACCAACATTCATAAAAGAAAGCGAGATACCTTCAAAACCAGCACTCTCCGCATATCCTAATCCTGCGAACGAAAATTTCACAATTTTAGTCTCTTCTCCCAAGCCAAAAGAATTAGTTATATACAATATAATTGGTGAAATAGTTTGGCGCAAAAATGTTTCCGCTGGAATATCTATTATAAAACCTGAAATAACAATAAATAGTGGTTTGTATTTCATAAAGTTAGGTGATAGCATAATTAAAAGGGTTGTCGTAATAAGGTAATGGACAAGGCGGAAAGAAATTATAATATTATAAAAGAATTTGCCCTCGAGAAGCTTTATCTTTCGCTTTTCGGGGTAACAGAAACTAAACAATTGTATAATGATATGTCCGATGAACTTCGTGATGCAAGTAATGAGCTTATATATGCTATATCAGTTGCGTTCAAGCTTTCGGATGCAGTTATAGATTCGCTTGTTGACCATCCAACAAGACTTTATATGCATCATTATCAAGCGGTGAATCGGTACTTAGATTCATCAGCGCTTCTTATTGGCAAGATAATCGAGGAGCTTGGGGGAAAATACATAGCGGTTCCGGCGTCGCTTTTTTTAAGTAAAGAAGAAAAACATCGTAGCCACCTTTCACACAGAACCGCTGCGTACTTTGCCGGGCTCGGATGGATAGGCAGGAATAACCTTCTTGTCACACCCGAGTTCGGTTCAAGGGTAAGGTTAGTGACCATACTCACCGACCTGGAATTAAAAACCGACACCCCAATGGAGTTCGGCTGCGGCGATTGCTACGAATGCATCAAGGCTTGTCCAGCAGGTGCACTCACAGAAAACGGCTATGACTTCGAAAAATGCTTTAAACTATTGAGTTATTTCGTTGGAAAATATAATGTTGGACATCATATCTGCGGATTATGTGTTAAGGCATGCAGGGGAAAAAGGTAAAACTTTTCACCGGTATAATTGTTAGAAACAATCCAGAACTTATAAAAATGGTCAAAGATGACCTTGAAAAAACATTCTCAGAAATAATCTTAGAATCCCGAATTATCCCTTTTAACTACACAAATTACTACCAGAAGGAGATGGGCAAGGAGCTTTTGCGGTTCTGGGCAGGATACAAAAAACCTATTTTGCCTGATGAATTACCTGATATAAAGAAAAAAGCGGTTGAGCTTGAAAAAGGATTTTGCGACGAAAAAGGGAACCGTCAGGTGAACATTGACCCAGGTTACCTTGAACTTTCTAAAATTGTCCTTTCGTCAACGAAGGACTATTCGCACAGGATTTATTTAAGGGATGGTGTTTATGCAGAGCTCGAATACCAATTTCTCAAGGGCAAATACGAACCTGTTAGTTGGACCTACCCCGACTACCGCGATACACCAGCAATCGAATTCTTTCACAATCTGCGCCGGATATTCAAAGAGGAACTCAAAAATAACCCTTGAAATTTAACGAGCAATAATATAACTTAATATGATGAAAAAGATAGGTATAAGTTTAGCAATCTTAATTTTTTATTCTATTGGCTCAGGGTTTCTTCCCGACCAGAACGAAAGAAGAGCCCGATGGATAACGCCTCCCGAATATACTTTATATCCAAACGAGAAAACGGGCAAATCATTCGAAATGTTTAAACAAAAATATGGGTGTTGGCAGGCGTCA
>JBAMLU010000095.1:3746-15980 GCA_039793385.1 bacterium | reverse complement strand
CCTTTTTGCCTTTTCTGTCAATACCATTTTTTCGGAAGAAAGAGCAAAATTTTAATTTAAAAAAGAAAATACCAGACTTAAATATTCTTCAATGACACTATTTTCGACTGATAATTGTTGTTGCCTTTTACTAACCTGTTTGGTTCGTTGTCATCCTCTTCCATACATTACTTCCCTTGTTTCTATCTCGAATTCTTTTTCGTTTCCGCGGAGGATTTTTCTTATGACAGCGCGTTCGGGCTCGAAATATTCAACGAGAGCCTCAACCGCTGAATCCGGAAAAGTATTACCCCCGCATGTAAAAACATCAGCAAGCACCAACCCCTCATCAACCCATGTATGAAGTGATATGTGGCTTTCGGCTACAAGGATGATACCAGAAGCTCCGTAGGGTTCGAATTGTTTGTAACTCTCGCCGACCTTTGTTATATTACCCCTTTCTACGGCGAGATTTAGTGCCGTTCTGGCATCATCCACATACATAAGCCTTTGCCTATCACATCCATACATATCAATGAGGTAGTGGAGGTTCATCATTTCTACTCCTTTCATCACGGTGGACACTCACCCACCGCTTGCTTCCATCCCCTAAGGAGAACCTCCTTAGACCCGGGGATGAGTTCTTTTCAGACCATACACTATCCCCCCCTTCAGGGATAAACTCTGTAAAACTTAGCTAGCTTATTATTTCTTCTCGGGTGATTTTGCTGGCGGAACTACATTACCACTCCCTTGCCCTCCCCCGCTAAACGGAAGGCTCATCCTGAATTTGTCCTTATCCGACGAAAAGGCAATATAAAAAGAACCAGAAAAGTAATTTTCAGGTGTAAGATTGGGGGAGAGGTTTATCATGAGTTTTGCTTTTTGGTCCGGTTTCAGTTCGCCCTTGTTGAGTGTCCAGTTTGCGAATTCCCTCGGCATAGGACCAAGAGAGAGTTTATATATTTCGGTTGTCTTATTTGTGATTTCAATCTCCATCTTGTTTTTCATCTTGTTTCCTTGTCCGAAATCGATAATCCTCGGCTCAAACATAATCTTTGGGAAGCTTGTTGTGTCCATGTTTGCCGTGAAAACAATATTAACCATAGGTTTTTTGGCATCATTTGATGGTATTGCAACGCTCTTTGTCGTCGGGCGGTTGTATCCCATACTGTTGAATACTATATCTAATTCCTCTGATTCACCTGGCGCAAGGATATATTTTTTTAGCGGTGCGACCGTGCATCCA
Organism: bacterium; assembly: GCA_039793385.1. Lineage (GTDB taxonomy): Bacteria > UBP14 > UBA6098 > JBAMLU01 > JBAMLU01 > JBAMLU01. Next base: position 14,752 of record JBAMLU010000095.1, on the reverse strand, counting down.
CATGATGGTCTTGGGCGTTCAAGCCTGAGAGTATCGGTTCCGACATTGGTTATTTTTATTGTGTGTGTTACCTTAGCACCGGGATAAACATAACCAAAATCGAAGCTCTCCTCAGAAAGCGAGATGCTCGCTTTGTCTGATAATTGAGGTGTTTGTGGCTGTTCAGGTTTTTGTTCGATTGGTTTCACCGGTTCCTGTGCAAAAAGAATGAAAGATAAACTCATTAGAGTTGTGAGTATTAGTGTGGCTGTTTTGCTGTGCCTCAACATTTCTCCTCCTTTATTTCAGTTCAAGAATATTGTTTCTCTTATGGCTTCTGACATTGTTGGGTGTGCAAACACGAAGTTTTCGAAATCTCTAACGGTAAGCCCTTTTGCAACAGCAATAGTTGCTGCCGCAAGGATTTCCGTTGCATTATGCCCAACGATATGAATACCTAACAGTTTTCCCGTTTTTTCCTCCGTTATTATTTTTACAAACCCCTCCCGTTTAGCATCAATAGCGGCTCTCCCGAGCATAGCAAGATTATATCTCATAATACGCACTTCATATCCTCTATCTTTAGCCTCGTTCTCACTAAGTCCGACTGAGCCAATCTCGGGTGTTGTAAAGATCGCTTTTGGAATGAAATCGAGGTTAACCGTCATCCTTTTCCCCTCAACAAGGTTTATAGCGGCAATTTCGCCCTCAAGATAAGCTTTGTGCGCAAGGAACGGTTCCCCGGCAAAATCCCCTATGGCGTATATGTTAGGGATTGAGGTTTCAAGGTAACGGTTTCTTTTAACGAGTTTTCTTTCAGCCTGAGCACCGAGGGTAAGAAGTCCTGAGGTATCTGCGGGCTCTCTTCCTATCGCAACAAGAACATTGTCTGTTTTCAGCTTTTCACCGCTAACGAGAGCCAGAATGAATTTGTTATCCTTGAAGTTTATAGATTCTACGGTTTGCCCCAAAAGGAGTTTGACACCGAATTTGCGCTGAAGCGTGTTCTCAACAAACTCAACTACCTCTTTTTCCATTCCCGGAAGGATATAAGGCAATAGCTCAACAACAGTAACATCAACCCCGAAAACGGAAAGTATAAACGCAAACTCAATTCCAACAACCCCACCACCAATTATTGCAATCTCCGATGGCAGTTCCGATGTTTCGAGTATTTCTTTGTTTGTCCAGATTCCGTCGAGGTCACCACCTGGCACAGGAAGGGTTTTCGGATAACTTCCTGTTGCAACGATAAACCCGTCAGCCTCAAGCTCTAAAGTTTCGTTCTCGCTTATTATCTCGATTTTCCGCTCGTTTATGAATCTCCCTTTTCCCTCAATAAGATTTACGCCGGCGTCTTTGAGAAGGTTTTTTATGCCCATCTGAAATTGTTGCACGACTTTTCTTTTAAAAGAGAAGAGGTGCAAAAAGTCGAGGTGAGGAACATTATATTCGACACCAAACGATAACGCAAGCTTCTGAATTTCCATAATGTTTGCCGCATTCTTATATATCTTTGTGGGTATGCAGCCCCAATTAGTGCATACTCCTCCTATTTCTCCTGCCTCAACAAGATTTACCTGTGCACCAAGTTTCGCTGCTTTTATTGCCGCTGTATAGCCACCCGGTCCACCACCTATTACAACTACCCTTTTCATAATTATTAAAATTAGAAATTAGCCTCTTTGTGTCAAGAAAAATTTTGTGTTTTTGGCAAAATTTTGAGAAGCTGTTCAATGTCGGGAAAAGGCAAAATTTATGTTTATAGAGAAAAAATTTATTGCAATTTATCGGTTTTTCTTTATATTTATATTGATGTTTTTTATATTTATGTTTTTTTATCTTTGGTTTATTGGTTGTTCAGGAAAGATTGAAAAGGGTTCGAACGGATTAATCTCAAAGGGACCTACACAGGAACTTTGGGACACAAGGGTAAATTTCAGTGAGGGGGCGTTGCAAAAGGCGGTTCTTGAGGCGCATTACATTGCGAAATACGAAGCGAATAAGATAACGAAAGCAAAAGCACTTAGGCTAACATTCGTTGATTCGCTCAATATGCCATATGGATTTCTCACATCCGATAGTGGGATTGTCCACGACCTGACGAATGAGATAGAGTTTTACGGTAATGTGAAGTTTTTTACTCCTGAAGGTGAGACACTCTTTGCGGATTCGCTTAGATGGGACCCGAAGGATGAACTTGTGAAAACGGGAAGTTCTGTAAGGCTTGTTCGTGGTGGGGAATATATTGAGGCTAACGGGATGGAAACCGACATAAAAATGGATAGAATAAGGTTTCTCGGCAGGGTAAGGGGAAGAAAAAGGGAGGGCGGTTGAGTTTAAAGGGAATAGGGCTTAAGAAACGATATGGGAAAAGGTTAGTTGTGAAAGAACTCGAAATTGAACTTCATCCAGGCGAGATAGTCGGACTTCTTGGACCTAATGGCGCAGGAAAAACAACAACTTTCTACATTCTCGTGGGGCTTATAAAGCCTGACGGTGGACGGGTGATAATTAATAATATTGATGTGACAGACGAACCCATGCACAAACGAGCAAGGCTCGGACTCGGCTATCTACCTCAAGAACCATCAATTTTCAGAAAACTCACTGTGCTTGAAAACATACTCGCTATCCTCGAATTTAGAAAGCTAAGCAAGAATGAGATGGAAATTATCGCCGAGAGACTCATTGAGGAGCTTGGACTTGGTGATGTTAGGAATCAAAAGGGATACACCCTTTCTGGTGGTGAAAGGCGAAAGGTTGAGATTGCTCGTGCCCTTGCCTCCGAACCATCATACATCCTCCTCGATGAACCTTTTGCTGCTATTGACCCAAAAACCGTTGAGGAGTTGCAGAGGATCATTTTTAAACTCAAGGAAAAGGGGATCGGTATTTTGGTGACAGACCATAATATCCGTGAGGTTCTCTCGATAACGGATAGGGCGTATATTATATATGACGGTCAAATACTTATCTCGGGTAGCTCGGGGTATCTCATAAGTGACGCAAGAGCAAAAGAGGTATATTTAGGCGAAAAGTTCTCTATGAGCTGATATGGCTGAGCTAAGGCTCGAACAAAAACTTGCGCTAAAACAAATTTTAACTCCACAGCTTATTCAAACGCTTAACCTATTGCTTCTTCCTCGCCTCGAGCTTGAGGAAGCCATTAAGCTTGAGATCGAAGAAAATCCATTCCTCGAGGTAAAGGAAGAAGAAGTTCAGGAGAAACCGGATAATGTTGAAACAACACTCGCAGATTGGCGCAGGTTTTTTGATGGTATGAGATTATTCCCATCTGTACGCGATGAAATAGATAAAAGCGAACTCGAGGAAGAAGAAAGGGAACCAATTATCCCAGAGGTTAAATCGCTTTTCGAGTATCTTGCTGAGCAGATTGAACTTGTTTTCGATTCTGAGCGTGAAAAAACAATAGCACTCGAGATAATCGGAAACCTTGATGAACGAGGCTTTCTTTCCATTGATACGAGCGAGATTGCTGAATCACTTGCTAAAAAGGGGGTCGAACCGCCGGTCACAAACGAGGAGCTCGAGCTTTGCCGCAAACATGTTATGAAACTTGACCCCCCCGGGCTCGGTGCTAAAGATATTCGCGAGTCATTCCTTGCCCAACTTGAGGCTAAAGAACTATCCGATACACTCGCTTATGAAATCGTGCGAGACCATTTTGACCTTCTAATAAACAAGAATTTCAGCGCCCTGAAAAAGAAGCTCGATATCACAGATGACGAGCTCTTTATCGCTATAAGCGACCTTCGCGGTTTGAGTTTCTCGCCAGCGCTTGACTACGGAAAGCCAGAGATCTCCATTGTTCCCGATATATCTTTCGAGAAGTTAGACGGCGAATGGGTAGTTATTTATAACAAGTCAAATATCCCTCCACTCAATATAAACAAGTCTTATCTTGAACTTCTTCGTAAAGAGAAGGAACTTGATGAGCGGGCGAGGGTATTTTTGAGGGATAAGCTTGAACGAGCAAAAGCCTGGGTTAAAGCGCTCATACAGCGCGAGGAAACAATCCTGCGCCTTGGTAAAGAAATATTAGCTCGGCAACTCGATTTCTTCGAAAAAGGCGTCGAACATCTTAAACCTATGACTATGGAAGATGTCGCTAAATCCATAGGTGTTCACACTTCAACCATCCATAGAATAGTTAAAGGCAAATATGCTCAAACCCCTTTTGGAGTTTTCCCGCTTAAGTTTTTCTTCTCGCGCGGATATGTGAGCCAGAGCGGTGAGGAGGTCTCAGCTAAGGCTATAAAAGAAAAGATAAGAGAACTTATAAATAGCGAGGATAAAAAAATCCCGCTTTCTGATGAGGAGATTTCGAATTTACTTAAAGAATTGGGGTTCAAAATAGCAAGGAGAACTGTCGCTAAATACAGGGAATCTATGGGTATACCACCAGCGAGGTTCAGGAAAGAAATAGTATGAAACCTTATTGGTTTAATCAGAAAATTCAGGCTACGCCGTTCGGTAATCTTGTGAGGAAAACGGTAGAATCACTTTCCATAAGGACAATTTGCACAGAGGCTAAATGCCCAAACAGGAATTTCTGCTTTAGCAGGCGTAGCTTAACCTTTCTCATCCTTGGTGAAACATGCACGAGAAATTGTTTTTTCTGTTCTGTGAAGAAAGGGAAGCCTGAAGAAGTTGACCCGAGCGAACCAAAGAGGATTGCTGAAGCTTGTAAGACCATCGGGTTAAAGCATATCGTTATAACATCGGTTACACGCGATGACCTTCCTGATGGTGGAGCAAATCACTTTGCAAATGTTGTTCGCGCTATAAGAGATGTTTTACCAGATGCCTCAATTGAGGTTCTTGTGCCGGATTTTATGGGTAGAAATGAGCTTATTGATATCGTCCTTTTTAGCCCAATAAACATTTTCGGACACAACATAGAAACTGTCCCTAGACTTTATAAAAAGATAAGACCAAAAGCAGATTATGCCCGTTCTATGAGTGTCCTTTCCTATGCAGCCCAAAAAGGATTCAGGACAAAAACTGCGATAATGGTAGGCTGCGGTGAAACGAAAGAAGAGGTTTTCTCTGTTATTCGTGAAGTTAGTGAGGCGGGTATAAAATATATCGTTATAGGTCAGTACCTTCAGCCAACCACCGCACATATTCCAGTCCAAAGGTTCGTTGACTTGAAAGAATTTGAAGAATACGGAGAATATGCTCGCTCACTGGGACTTTATCCTTTTTCTTCACCACTTGCTCGAAGCTCGTTTATGAGCGATAGCTATACATAGTTATGGTTTTGAAAGAAAAAATAAAGGAGGAGTGAATGGAACTGAGAATCACGGGAAGGAATTTTGAGGTGCTTGATGCTGTTAAAGATTACGCTGAAAAGAGGATTAGCCCGATAGAGAGATTTTTCGGCAAAATCCTTGATGCTCAGCTCATCCTTTCAAAGGAGAAGAGCAAATACAACGCAGAACTCATTTGCAAGGTTGCTCGCTCGAAACTTCTTGCCAAATCATCAGCATCTGATATAAATTCCGCAATCGATGATGTTTCACATAAGATGGAACGCCAAATAAAGGAACTAAAGGAAAAGATAAAAGAGAAGAAGTTTTCAAGAAACATAGAAATGTAAATATGACGAGTAATAACGAATTGACAATAAATCTATAGGCAGTTTTATTATAAATGCGGTAAAAGGTTATGCTCAGGGTTCACCCAATAATAAGAATTAAATTAAGAAGGATAAATTATTTTTTCTGAAGGGAGGTTAGATGCCCGAGAGGTTTTACAATTATATCGATGGCAAGTGGGTTCCACCATCAACCGGGAAATACAGGGAGGATAGGAATCCTGCGAATGTTGATGATGTTATAGGGGAGTTTCCGGAGTCATCAGCTGAGGATGTAGCTCGTGCGGTAGAATCTGCTAAGAGGGCTTATAATAAGTGGCGTCTTATTCCTGCTCCGCAGCGTGGAGTTATAATGAAACGAGCCGGTGACCTTCTCGTTAAATATAAGGAGGAACTCGCACAACTTATGACCCGAGAAATGGGCAAGGTTATCAAAGAGGCTCGCGGGGATGTTCAGGAGGGAATAGATACAGCATATTACGCTTTCGGGGAATCGAGAAGGTTGTTTTCCATTTCTCCACAAAGCGAGCTGCCGAACAAGATGGGATTCACAATAAGAGTGCCAATTGGTATTGCTGGGCTTATAACGCCATGGAATTTCCCTATAGCTATACCATCGTGGAAGATATTCCCCGCACTTACCTGTGGAAACACAGTTGTTATAAAACCGGCATCAGATACACCAGCTTGCTGTAATAGGCTTGTTGAAATACTTGCTGAGGCAGGGATTCCGGATGGTGTTGTGAATCTTGTTCATGGGAGCGGGCGCGATGTTGGAATCCCTATTGTTGAACATCCGGATGTTAAGGTCATATCATTTACCGGTTCAAGTGAGGTGGGACGAGATATTGCAAAAAGATGCGGTGAGAGATTGAAGAAGCTCTCGCTTGAGCTTGGCGGGAAAAACGCTCAGCTTGTTCTTAATGATGCTGACCTGGAACTTGCCCTTGAAGGTATTATCTGGGGCGCATTCGGAACTACCGGACAACGTTGCACCGCTACAAGCAGACTAATACTTGAAGATGGAATCCACGACAAATTCCTCGATATGCTTGTCGAAAGAACCAAAAAACTCCGCCTCGGATACGGGCTTGACCCCACAGTTGATGTCGGACCGGTTATAAATCAACAACAATTAGAGAGGATTCATAATTATGTTGAGATTGGTAAATCTGAGGGTGCTACTCTTCTGGTTGGCGGAGAACCCGCAACTGATGGCGAACTAAAAAAGGGTTGGTTCTATAAGCCAACGATATTTGTCAATGTTAAACCGAATATGAGGATTTTCAGGGAGGAGATATTCGGTCCTGTCCTTTCGGTCGTGCGGGTAAAGGATTTTGAGGAAGGGGTTGAGGTTTTAAATGACTCGAACTATGGATTGTCATCATCAATTTACACGAGGGATCTCAACAAGGCTTTTATTGCCATGCGGGATTTCGAGGCAGGGATAACTTATATAAACGGCGCTACAATTGGCGCAGAGTGCCATTATCCTTTCGGCGGTGTTAAGGATACAGGCAACGGTCATCGTGAGGGTGGTTGGACCGTTTACGAGATATTCTCAGAGTGGAAGACAATTTATGTTGATTATTCAGGTAAACTTCAGAAGGCACAAATAGATGTTGAGATTGCATAATAAAAGGAGATGTTTATGAGTGATAAGTGGCGTTATGCGGAGCGGGCATTAAAGCTCCAGGCATCTATTATAAGGGAAACACTTAAAATAATTAAAAGACCCGGCGTCATATCCTTTGCGGGCGGTCTTCCAGCGCCCGAGTTTTTCCCTGTTGATGAACTTAAAGAGGCTGCTCGGCTAACGCTTGAAAAGCGAGCAAAATATGCCCTGCAATATGGCGAAACGGAAGGTATAGAAGCCCTTCGACAATTTCTTGCGGAAAGAATGAAAAGCGTTGGTGTGAAAATTCCCCATGAACGAGTCCTAATAACATCAGCCAGCCAGCAAGGACTTGACCTAATTGGCAAGCTATTCATTGATGATGGCACATATGTTGTCACCAGTCGCCCGACTTATCTCGGCGCAATTCAGGCATTCAACGCCTACGCTCCAAAATATGTGACACTCAATTCTGATGATGATGGAGTTAATATTGATGAGCTTGAGAAGATAATCGAAAAATATGACCCAAGATTTATTTACCTCGTACCATCATTCCAGAATCCTGACGGTCGGACGCTTTCTTTTGAGAGAAGGAAAAGAATTGCGGAGATTTCGGTCAAGTATAATCTGCCTGTTGTTGAGGATGACCCGTATAGCGAGCTTGTATATGAAGGAGAAAAACTCCCACCAATTATTGCCCTTGCTCCAGATAATGTTATTATGCTTGGAACATTCTCGAAAATAATTTCACCCGGTTTGAGAATAGGCTGGATAATTGCGCCTGAGTTTGCGCTTGACAAACTCGTTAAACTGAAGCAGGGAGCGGATTTGCACACATCTACATTCGCTCAATGGATGATATACGAATTCCTTGCTGCTGGAAACCTCGATAAACATATCCAAAAACTTAAGTCCGTTTATAGAAACCGGCTTAAAGCTATGTTAGAATCTATTGAGAGATACTTTCCTTATGAGGTCAAAACGAGTCATCCAAAGGGAGGTCTATTCCTCTGGGCAGAACTTCCGAATTCGCTCGATACATCTGAACTTTTGCCTTACGCTGTTGAAAAGGGTGTCGCTTATATACCAGGAACTTATTTCTTCCCTGACGGTGGCGGTAAAAACACTATGCGCTTGAACTTCTCATATTGTGATGAGGCTACAATTGAAGAGGGGATAAAAAGGCTCGGCGATGTTTTTAAACAAGCAATTGTGAGATTAAAGGTGTAAAAACAAAAAGGGGGAAATTATGCCTTTCAGTGAGGAATGTAAGAATTATGTCATATGGATGGATGGCGAGTTTGTCCCCTGGAATGAGGCGAAGATTCATGTTCTTTCTCATGTTGTTCATTATGGGAGCTCGGTTTTTGAGGGTGCAAGATGCTATAAAACACCTAAAGGTCCAGCGGTTTTTAGGTTGAAGGACCATACGAGAAGGCTTTTTGATTCAGCCAAGATTTACCGAATGGAGATAAAATATTCGGAAGAGAGGATAAATGAGGCTATACTTGAGACTATCAGAAGGAATAAGCTTGATGAGTGTTATATAAGACCCATCGTTTACAGAGGGTATGCTGAGCTCGGTGTTAATCCTTTTAAGTGCCCTGTTCAGGTTGCTATTGCCGTGTGGAAGTGGGGGAAATATCTTGGAGATGAAGCATTTGAGCGAGGGGTTGATGTTATGGTTTCAAGCTGGACAAGGATGGCTCCAAATACACTGCCGGCTCTTGCAAAGGCTGGCGCTAACTATATGAACTCCCAACTCGTGAAGATGGAAGCGATAATATATGACTACGCTGAGGGTATTGCGCTTGACGTAAATGGATATATCTCTGAGGGTTCTGGAGAAAACATATTCCTTATAAGGGATGGTATTATATATACTCCTCCTCTTGGGGCATCCATTCTTGCAGGTATAACCCGTGATTCTGTTATAAAAATTGCCGAGGACCTCGGATATAAAGTAAAAGAACAGATTATTCCAAGAGAAATGCTTTATATATGTGATGAGGCTTTCTTTACAGGCAGTGCCGCTGAGATAACCCCAATAGCAACCGTCGATAAAATACCTATAGGAATTGGCAGGAAAGGTCCGATAACCGCCAAACTTCAAGAACATTTCTTTGGGATTATTCAAGGGAAATATCCTGATAAATGGGATTGGCTTACATTTGTGGAGAAATAGAGGGTATAAGATGAGCGGAGAGGTTTCTAAAAGGGGTGATCGATGTCCGTATTCGCCTATACGGAAGCTTGTACCTATTGCTGAGACAATAAAAAGGGAAGGGAAAAAGGTATATCACTTGAATATAGGTCAGCCAGACCTTCAAACACCAAAGGTTTTCTGGGATGCGTTGAAAAATTACCCATCATCTGTTCTGGCTTACGGTAATTCCCAGGGCGAAAGCGATTTTAGGGCAAGCCTTTCAAGATACTATGTCGAGTTCTGTGATATCGAACTCTCACAGGATGAGATGGTTGTCACAACCGGCGGAAGCGAGGCAATCATATTTGCAATGCTAACGGTATCCGACCCTGGCGATAATTTCATCGTTTTCGAGCCATTCTACACAAATTATAACGGCTACGCTGTTATGGCTGATGTCGAACTTAAACCTATACCAACTTTCCCGGAAACCGGTTATCATCTTCCCGATAAAACCGAAATTGAAAAACATATTGACAGCCGCACAAGAGGAATTATTATCTGCTCCCCTAATAACCCAACCGGAACAATTCTTACGCGAGAGGAGATGAAACTCATTGTCGAGCTCGCTTTAAAATATAACCTGTTTGTCATCTCAGATGAGGTTTATCGGGAGTTCTCGTATGAGGGAAAATCGGTTTCGATTATGCATATCCCTGAGATAGAAGATAAAGCGATATTGCTTGATTCCATTTCAAAGAGGTTTTCGGCTTGTGGAGCGCGGATTGGTGTTTTAGCCTCGAAAAATAAGGAGATAATTTCGGCTGCTTTGAGGTTTGGTCAAGCACGACTTTGCCCACCAAGAATAGAGCAATATGCCGCAAAAGCTATCCTCGATTCGCTTACGCCCGAATATTTTATTGAACTAAAGAGGGAATACAAAAATAGACGGGACGCAGCGTTAGAGGAAATAAGCAGGATTCCGGGTGCTTTTTGCAAGAAGCCTGAGGGCGCTTTTTACATTATGGTGAGATTGCCGGTTGATGATACCGACGATTTCGCAGAATGGCTTTTGTCCGAGTACGATGAGGATGGTGAAACTGTTATGGTCGCTCCCGGAGCTGGATTCTATGCAACAAAAGGTCTCGGTAAAAATGAGGTAAGAATCGCTTATGTCCTTGAATCTGAGGAATTGAGAAGGGCTATTAGAATTCTCGGACGAGCATTAGAGGTATATAAAACAAGAAAAGCATAAGCTTTATTCTATTCTCGCATTGTAAAAAAGGGAAAATGATGGAAGGTGTTAGGATTAAAGAAATTAAGCAGATACCTGATGAGAGAGGTAGATTATTTGAAATTTTGAGGAGCGACGAGCCAATTTTTGAGAAATTCGGTCAGGTCTATATAACGACAACCTATCCCGGCGTTGTTAAAGCCTGGCACCTTCACAAAAAGCAAACCGACTACATTGTCTGCATACAAGGGATGATCAAACTTGTGATATATGACGACCGCGAGAATTCTTCAACAAAGGGCAAAATAGAGGAACTTTTTATTGGTGAGAATAATCTTCTCCTTGTCGTTATTCCACCAGGGTTATGGCACGGATGGAAAGCGATTGGAACTAAAGAAGCAATTGT
>JBAMLU010000095.1:0-3736 GCA_039793385.1 bacterium | reverse complement strand
CGATAATCCGGATGAGTTCAGGCTTCCACCAACATCAGAACTGATTCCTTATAACTGGCAAATAAAACAAGGGTAATGTTGAAATGAGTATAAAAGGCAAGATTGTCATACCAGGTGGATGTGGTTTTATTGGGACGAATTTTGTTAGAAGGATTGTGGAAAGGGTTGGTGAGCTGGAGATAGTGGTTTTCGATAAGCTAACATACTCGGGTGATTTCGGTAATATCAAGGAACTTGTTGAGAAGAAGAAGGTGAGGTTTGTTCGGGGGGATATAGCGGAGCTCGAGAGCGTGAAGAAATATTTTGCCGGCGCAGATTATATTGTGAATTTTGCCGCTGAAACTCATGTTGACCGCTCGCTTAAAGAGCCTTACCCATTTGTGATGACCAATTTTGTTGGTGTTGCTAACATACTTGAATTTGTGAGGGAAAATCCCGTGACGAGGTTTCTGCATATTTCTACGGATGAGGTTTATGGTCCAACGAATGAGAATAATATTGCTAAAGAGGATTCGCCTCTTCGACCTACAACCCCATATGCTTCAACTAAAGCCTCAGCCGATATGCTTTGTATTTCCTATGCAAGAGCATTCGAACTCGATATTATTATCGCACGCCCAACAAATAACTACGGACCATACCAATATCCCGAGAAATTGATCCCTCTTTTTATTATGAATTCCCTATTAAATAGGGCGTTGCCTTTATATGGTGATGGACTTTATATTAGGGATTGGGTTTTTGTTGATGATACGGTTGAGGCTCTTTTGCTTTTACTTGAAAGGGGAACCCCCGGCGAGATTTACAATATCTCAGCACAGACGAGAAAAAGAAACATAGAGGTTGCAAGAAAAGTGCTTGAGGTGGTTGGAAAGGGTGATGAGCTTATAACTTTTGTTGAGGATCGAAAAGTTCATGATAGGGGGTATTTTATTGACAATAGGAAAATAAGGGCTCTTGGATGGGAGCCGAAAGTTAGTTTTGATGAGGGTTTGAAGCGGACGGTAGAGTTTTACGCTTCACGGGAGGATTGGTGGCAAAAGGTTCGATAATAATAGTGCTTCTCCTTTTTTGCGTCGCACAGGCGCAGATAAGTTTACCGGGGTTAAAATTAAGTGAGGAACCTATTTCCACAGCCCCGGCTTACGGCAAGGGGAAACCCAAATCAACTCAGCTGGAACTGACCCCAGCAGAAACGCTCAAACTTCCAACCCAACTTCCATCTGAAAAGCCCTTTCCGCAGGAGGGACCAATATCCGAAAATGAATATTTAGTCGGTCCCGGCGATAGATTCAGACTGATAATCTGGGGCGCAGTGAATATCGATGAGCAACTAACCGTTACACCAACTGGCGAGATTTTCATCCCGGATTGCGGCTCGGTTTACATATCCGGATTAACCCTTAAGGCAGCCAAGGAAAAAGTTATCGGATTCTTGTCAAAGGTTTACAAAGGTATGAAATTCGATCTCCTTCTTACTGGAATGCGGACATTCAGGGTTAATCTTGTTGGCGAACTCGAGCTTCCGGGTCTTTACGAGCTCAATCCTGTCCAGCGCCTATCCGATTTAATTCTTCTCGGAAAGCCAAAAGATATTGCAGACCTCGAGCAGATTATGCTCATAAAAGATAAAGATACAACAACCGTTAATATCTACGACTACCTTTACAAAGGCAAAAAAGAATCTAACCCATTTCTTAAAGATGGGATGCTTGTGGTTGTGCCAAGAGTAAGTCAGGAAGGCTCGAAGGTTTATGTGTCATCGCCGAGCCTGAAACTTGGCTACTATCCATTAACCAACAGATTGAGCATTAGCGATTTTCTTGAGGAATATGGCGGATACACGCGCAAGATAGATTTTCACAATGTTCTTCTTATAAGAGGTGGAACAAAGAGAACTATTGACCTTACAACCAAAGATAAGGATTTGATTGTGGAAAACGGTGACACGATTATATTTAGAGAGATTATGGATTCGGTTTCCGTTGCGGGTGAGGTTAATAAGCCGGGGGTTTATCCCTATTATTCTGGGCTTAAAATTATGGATTATATTGGCATGGCTGGCGGAACCAATCAATTTGGAAGTTATAGTAAGGTCAAGGTAGTTAGAAATGGGAAGATCCTTTTACTAAAAGAGGTTGAATTCGTTCAATCTGGTGATGTTATAATTGTTGGGCGGTCGTATTACACCTTGTTTAGGGACATAATGAGCACAACAAGCGGTGTTTTATCAATCATTCTCACTGCATATGCGTTAGGGATATTTCATTAATAATGTTTTATGAGTAGTCAAATTTTTGACATAGTAACGGTTCTTGAGGAACTATATAGGATTCGCAAGCCGATAATTCTATTTGTTTTGGGGTTTTCGTTTATTGCGTTGTTGATAGTCACTTTTATGCCGAAGGAATATGTATCTGACGCCGTGGTTCTTCCACCTTATCAGACACAGATAGGCGTTGGTGGAATGCTTGCCGGTATTTTTGGGATGTTCAGTTCGAGCGCAGGAGGTGAGTTCGTCCTCCCATTTATGGTAACACCATCAGACCTATATGCCTCAATGATTAAAACCCCCGCTGTATTGGATACAGTTATCAAGGAGTTCGAGCTAATGAGGGATTACAAAAAAAGGTCGCTATACGATGCACGAGAGAAATTTAAAAGAAAGCTAAAGGTTAAGCAAACTAAAGAAGGAATGATTGAGGTTTCTTTTTCACACAGGAAGCTTAAAAAGTCGGCTGATGTTGTAAATGCTGTTATAAGAAGGCTGGACGAGATAAACAAGAACCTTCGAATATACTCGGCAAGGAATTATAGAATATATGTTGAGGAGAGGCTTAAGGAATGTTCGGATTCGCTTGAGGTTGCTAAGGAGGAACTCGCCAGGTTTCAAAAGGAGAAAAACATCCCAGCTGTTGAGGCTCAAACTGAATATGCTATTTCTAATTATGCTACTGTTGCTGCGGAGATGTTGAAAACACAATACGAACTGAACTATCTCAAAAATTTTATGACTGAGAAGAACGAGCGCATAAGAACCCTTCAAACCCGTTTATTAGAGCTCGAAAAAACCCTTGCTTCACTTGAGACACAGGGCTCCCTTTCTACTATCCCTGTTGGTCAAATACCAGAACTTTACTTAGAATACCTTAGTTATTTTAAAAGATTCGAAACCTTTCAAACTCTTTATCTTTTTTTAACCCAACAATACGAGCAAGCAAAGCTCGAAGAGGCAAAGGATGTTCCTGTTATTCAGGTCCTTTACTGGGCAACGCCAAATCCATACAGAATTAAACCCAGGCGAGGATTGGTAACCGCTATAGTCTTTGTCTCATTGTCTATTTTGGCTTTTTTGGGGGTTTTGGTTTTGGCATCATATAAAAGATATAAAGAATCAAATAGAATTCAGGTACAAAGGTTTGAGCAAGTTGTCCAAAAATTCTTTGGGGAAAGCGAGAGAAAATGATAAGAATAGCTCAAATAGGTGTTGGTGCCTGGGGGAAGAACCTTCTCAGAAATTTCCTTATGCTAAGGAATTGTGAGGTTGTTGCTGTATGCGATAGCGATCCGAATGTTTGCGAGGCTTTACGGAAAGATAAGCGGGTAAAGGATGTTGAGGCGAACTGGGTTGAGGTTGTGAGGCGTGGCGATATTGACGCTGTTGTTATAGCTACCCCACCTAAAACTCATGCAGAACTCGCTATAAAAGCGCTCGAGGAGGATAAGGATGTTTTTG
>JBAMLU010000094.1:14629-16428 GCA_039793385.1 bacterium | reverse complement strand
AAAGGGGATTTTCATACACCGATTGCACATCAACCCCGCTTATAACCGCTTCTGGTTCTATATTGCAAAAGAGAGCGATCTTTTCCTTCGTTTTTTCTGAAAGATAATCCTTCGAGCGACCTATTATCATTGTCGGAAATATTCCTCTTTCGTTGAGAAGTTTCACTGACTGCTGGGTAGGTTTTGTTTTTTGTTCTCCTGTTGATTGAGGAACGGGGATATATGTAAGGTGAACAAAAAGTAGATTATCTTTTCCCTGCTCCTGTCTTATCTGCCTTAAAGCCTCGATGTAAAGCTCGTTTTCCATATCGCCAACCGTTCCACCAATCTCGATAAACGCAACATCAGGAGCCTCATCATCGCAAATCCTATATATCCATTCCTTTATCTCATTTGTCACATGAGGTATATATTGGACTGTTTTCCCAAGGAAAACGCCTCTCCTCTCCTTCTCAATAATCGAAAAGAAAACCTTCCCCATAGTGATATTCCAGTCCTTCTTGGCTCTAATCCCGATAAATCGCTCGTAATGTCCGAAATCCATATCCACCTCGCCACCATCATCAAGCACAAAAACCTCACCATGCTCAAGCGGATTCATTGTACCGGGGTCTGTATTCAGATAACCATCACACTTTATCGGAACAACCTTAAGATTATCACGAAGGAGCCTTCCTATTGATGATGTTGTTATTCCTTTGCCAAGCCCCGAAAGGACTCCGCCTGTTACAACGATAAATTTAGTCCTTTGCCTTTTCATCGAGCTTTTCTAATTTAGCTTTTAATATATGAAGGTCGTATTCATTGTCAAGGGAGTGAAGCTCTGACGCCTCATGCATAACCTTAACCATTATGCCAATACCATAATACAACGCTCTCAACTGCTCGAGCCTCTCGTTTTTTTCAATCTCTGGTGGAGATAATTTCACAAGATTAAGAAGTGTTTCTCGTTCATAACCGTATATTCCTATGTGTTTTAGTTTTGTTCTGTTTCCGAATGGCACAGGATATCTCGAAAAATACATCGCATAACCATCATCTCGAACGACAACCTTAACAGTGTCCGAGCTTTCTGTTTCGTACTCGTGTAGTGTTGGTGAGGCTATCGTTGCGATTTGAGGATAAGGTGGATTAGTAAGCATATCGACAACAGCATCGACAATCTCGCCCGTGATAAGAGGTTCATCACCCTGGATGTTGATTATATATTTGTATTCTGGCGAACGCTCCGCCACATAAGCGACCCTATCGGTCCCGGAGCTAATTTCAGAAGGTGTTAAAACGACCTCAGCACCAAAAGATTGAGCAACATCCTTTATCCTCTCCGAATCCGTCGCAATCATAATTCTATCAAGCTTTTTTGAGCTTTTCGCGCCATTGTATGTCCACTCTAAAATGGGTTTACCTCTAACCTTTATAAGAAGTTTCTCTTTTAACCTTGTAGAGCTTAGCCTTGCCGGTATAACACCCAAAATTTTGGACATAATTATAATTTCATTCGCACAGCACAATCATAGAACCTTTGGCACCGCAAAGAAATCGTCGAGCCTGTGAGGTGCATTTCTAAGCGCTTCATGCGGTGGCAGTGAGAACCCAACTTTATCATCGCGCTCAGGGCAACTATCCCTACCAGGATAATACATCGGTTCTACCTCATCTGTCTTGAGCTCACGAACTGCATCAACAAATCTCACAATCCTCAAAAATTCCTCTCTAAAAGCCTCAAAGTCATCAAATCTTAATCGACAAAGTTCTCTTACCCGTCTAATATCGTTATCGCTTATTTCCATTATTATATA
>JBAMLU010000094.1:12090-14619 GCA_039793385.1 bacterium | reverse complement strand
ATATCCTGATATATGAAAAAATCAAGAGGTTTTTATTTATAGCAGAATTTTTTAAAATAAAAACTTGAAAAAAGATGAAATAATATTATATTTTAAAAAATGAGGTAAAAATGAGAAAAGTGTTTTATGCTCTGAGTTTGATCATTTTCGTGAGCCTCGTTTTCAGTGTACCAAGGGCGATAAATTATCAGGGTAAACTCGTTAGTGATAGAGGCGAGGCTATAAACGGGAATTTCACTATGACATTTCGACTTTACACAAGCGAGACCGCTCCACGAGAAAATTATATCTGGCAAAAGATAATAAATAATGTTCCAGTTACAAGGGGGCTATTCTCCGTTGAATTAACGGATTTTCCCGACTCCGTCGACTTCTCCTCACAGTATTGGCTCGAGATTCAAGTTGAGGATGAGGTGCTTTCACCAAGAGAGAAACTTCTTTCTGCACCCTATTCTATTTATGCTATTCGGTCGGATTTCACAAGAAACGCTATTCAATCCATATATACTGATGAGGTTTCCACAAGAAGAGTAGGGAATTTGCTTCTTAGGGCTGGGCGAGGCGCAACACTCACGGACAGAGGAGATTCAATAATTATAAGGATAGAGCGCGAAGAAGCGGATAGCATTCCTACACTTGCGCAGGTTTTGCTCGCCGGTAACGATGCTGGCGACAGAAGAATAAGAGGACTTGGTGCTCCCGTTGATAATTCCGACGCCGCTACAAAAGCCTATGTTGACGCTATGATTGGCTCAGGCGGTGGTAGTTCGACCCCATATTCACTTTCACAGGTCCTCGCTATTGGAAACTCCGCCGGCGGATTCAATATCGATATGAACAACAACAGGATAATCAACCTCAATTCCCCGTTGAACCCTCAAGATGCTGTAAATAAAGCATATGTTATGAACCTTGATGGTGAGGCGCTTACTTTTTCGTCGGAGAAGTTCAATGTTAATGTTGATGGAAGGACATTGCAAATTCTTTCTGATACAATTATGATTCGTCCTGGTGGGATAGATTCGACCGAGCTCAAGCAAAACGCCGTTCGTGGCTGGCACATCATGAACGGAACAATCAAGTCCGAGGACATTGGCACAAAAGAGGTGAAATCCTCGAACATCGATGATGAAGCTGTTGGTAGTGATCAGCTTGCATCAACAGGGGTAAGCCCCGGAACATACACCAATGCCACAATCACAGTTGACGAGGATGGAAGGCTCACCTTTGCAGCACCGGGCGCCGTGAGTGGAATTGGTGGTGAGGGTATTGCTGGAAGGATCGCAAAATTCTCGGATACCTATACAATCACAAACTCTGTAATATATGAAAGCGGTGGGAAAATCGGGATCGGCATTTCTGAACCTCAGGCGACCCTTGATATCGGCGGAAACATCCGTCTAAACAACAACCAAGCGATAGGTATGAGGCTTGAAGTAGCATCATCAGCACCTGTAACCTGTGATTCTGCTCATACCGGGTATATATACTTTAACTCAAGCTCTCAAAAAGCGTTTGTCTGCTCGTACAGCGCAGATGATCCTAACTGGCCTAACTATGGCTCATACGAGTACAAGAAGTTTACAACAGCAACCAATTGGCTTGCAGCAAGGGATACTTGCCTCGCCTATGGAGGTGATCTTGCAAGTATTCCGGATAATAGTACAAACAGTTGGATATGCAGCACCCTTGGATGCTCGGATTCCCCGTGGATGGGATTCAACGACAGGGTTGCTGAGGGTACCTGGGTCTGGTCTGATGGAAGTCCGGTAACATTTACGAGGTGGGGAAGTGGAGAACCCAACAACTCTGGGGATGAGGACTGTGCTCAGTTCCGCCCTGACGCATATTGGAACGACGTTCAATGTGGTAGTTCTCTGCCCTTTGTTTGTAAGCGCCTTACCGGTGTTGGGGTCTGGATGCCCCTATGGTGAGCTTTAAAAGGGCGAATCTTATGTAGCAAATCATCGGGCTCTTTCCGTTGACCGTCAATATTTTTTGTTTATATTTAATTTATGGAAAACGATATTGAAAAATTGCTTGAACGAATTCTTCTGCTTGTGGAAAGACCTGCGCGGTATATAGGTGGTGAGGTAGGTAGTATCAAAAAGGAATGGAGCAATGAGAGCCTGAAATTCCTTCTTGCTTATCCAGAACCCTATGAGCTTTCAGCAGGGCACACAGGAGGACAAATACTTTACCATATCATAAACCGCGAGCCCGACCTAATCTGTGAAAGAGCCTATCTTCCATGGATTGATATGGCTGACCTTATGCGGAAAAAAGGAATCCCGATTTTTTCGCTTGAATCGAAAAGAGCGGCTGCGGAATTTGATGTTATTGGGTTTTCCGTCCACTATGAGTTGAGCTACACAAATATATTCGAATTCCTCGACCTTGCACGAATCCCTTTCTATGCTAACGAACGAGATGAAACTTTCCCCTTGATAATAGGAGGCGGCAGCTTTGCATTCCAACCTGAACCTGTTGCCGAACTTTTCGATATAATTATCGTTGGCGACGCTGAGG
>JBAMLU010000094.1:7269-12080 GCA_039793385.1 bacterium | reverse complement strand
CTGAGGAATTAATTGTCCCTGTGCTTCGCATAATTAAAGGGTTCCCACGAACAAATAGGGAAGAATATTTTAAGGAGCTCGCAAAACTCGATGGAATATATATTCCCAGATATTACAGAACTCTATATGAAGATGGGAAAATAGTAGAAATAAGGAGTAATAATGGATTTCCGCTTCCTGTTAAAGCCTCATGCGTAAAAGAACTTAAATCATCAAATTATCCTGAAAAACCAATAGTCCCCTGGATTGAGCTCGTGCACGACAGAATGAATGTCGAGATAATGCGTGGCTGTGGGAGAGGATGTAGATTCTGTGAGCCAGGGTTTATTTACCGCCCAGTCCGTGAGCGTGAACCATCAGAAATAATCAAAAACTCCATAGATGAGTATGGTAATACGGGGTTCGAGGAGATAAACCTTCTATCTCTGTCGACAGCCGATTACTCCAGGCTTGACCTACTTTTATCGCTTTTCAACGAAAAGTTCGTCTCACAGCGCAATGTTTCGATAGCATTTCCAAGTATAAAGCCAGATTCCCTTGATGAATGGGCACTTAAGGTATTGCATGATGTAAAAAAAAGCGGACTTACTTTTGCCCCTGAGGCTGGAACCGAAAGGCTCAGAAGGGTTATTAACAAGCCACTTGATGAGGAGCGTTTCATTGAGATTGTACAAAAGGCTTATGAGCTTGGCTGGCGCTCGTTCAAGCTTTACTTTATGATAGGTCTTCCAAAAGAGACCGAGGCAGATATTGATGGTATCATATCGCTTGTGAAACGTATCCAACGGGCTGCACCAAAAAGTGCTATAAAACTCACCATCTCGCCATTTGTTCCCAAACCTCATACCCCATTTCAATGGGAAAGGATGGACTCTTTTGAAAATATTAGATATAAGATGGCGAAAATTAAGTCAGAACTTAGTTCCCCAGATATATCATTTGATAGGCGTGATATATATTCATCTTTTGTTGAGGCAGCACTTGCTCGTGGGGATAGAAGGCTGACAAGACTTTTGGAGAATGTCTGGCGTAATGGTGGGCGATATGCTGGCTGGCAGGATATGTTTGATTTCAAACTGTGGGAAAAAAATGCTCGTGAACTTGGGCTCGAACTTGAGATATATACGCGGGAATATAGCGAGGACGAGCGCCTCCCCTGGGACCACATTTACAAAATACCAAAATCTTACCTTCTTCACGAAAGACACAAGGCATACAAAGACGAACTAACCGAGGATTGCAGGGCTCGAGAATGCGAAAATTGTAAGATTTGTCCAACCCCTATTATACTTGCTCATAAACTTCAAACCCAGCATATATTTGTCCCTTCTTATGGTTATGGGAGAAGCAAGAGGAAAGTTTCATCGGGAGGAATGAGGGTATCTTTTGGGAAAAAATGGAGATTCAGGTTCGAGAAATGTATGCATGTTAGATTTCTTTCACACCTTGATACATTCCGTGTAATCGAGCGAGCGATACGAAGGGCTGGATGGAATGTTGAATTTACAGAGGGTTTTACAAAGAGGATGAAACTCTCATTGGGACCACCCCTTCCTCTCGGATATATAAGCCGTGCCGAATATTTTGACCTCGAATTCAAAATCCCGCCAAGTGATTCACAAATAGAGCGGCTCAACGAATCCCTTCCAGAAGGATTTAAAATCCTTGAGTATATGCCCATTGTTGGAAAGATCGATTCTCTTTTTTCGGCAATAGATGTTGCTCATTATATTATCCACCTCCCCAAGGATATATGTATATCTGGGAATGATTTATTATCAATACTTAATATGGATTCAATAATTATAAAGCGTCGCGAGAAAGAGATAGATATTCGCCCACTTATACTAAAACTAAATTTAATAAGCCCCTCAAAAATTTCGGCGCTTTTGAGAATATCAGAAAAGAGAACAGCGAGACCCGACGAGATACTTTTATCTATGGGGTTCGAGCGAGAAAGGATAGCCGAAACAATCTTTGAACGAACGGAGCTTCTCAAAGAAGAATACGATGGATTCTATACGCCTATGGGGAAATTGTGGGAAATAAATAACTATGCCTGATAGCCGTGAAGTAGCATTCAAAACCATTGAGCATGTCTTAAAAACGAAGGAATTTGCGGAAAATGTGTTTGCCAAATTTGCGCACGAATTGCCAAAAAGAGATAGGGCACTTGCATGGGAAATAATAAATGGCGTTTTCAGGCGAATGTATTATCTCGACTACAAGATAAAAAAGGCTTCAAAATCATGTGTTATAGACAAAGAGGTAATAAATATTCTCAGGCTTGGCGCTTATCAAATCCTTTATCTTGATAGAGTCCCATCATATGCAGCTGTATCTGAAAGCGTTAAATTAGCTGATAAGCTCTTATCAAAATCTAAAGCAAAATATGTCAATGCTATATTAAGATGTATATCTGGGAATATAGATTTATCACAATATAAAAGTAATAATAAAGTAGAATATCTTTCGATAAACTATTCATTCCCTGTTTGGATTGTAAAAAAGTTTATTCAGGAATATGGATTTGAAACAACTGAGGAGATACTTTTTAATCTGAACATCAAACCTCAATTGTTTTTGAGAGTGAATACGAGAAAAATAAGTCGTGATGAGCTTATCGAACTATTTGGCAAAAAAGGTATAAATGCTCATCCTGTTGATGAATTTCCTGAGTATATTATGATTGATAGAAGAGGCGTTGAATTTGAGGAGCTCGTGGGATATAAAGAGGGATACTATATTGCGCAGGACCCGTCATTTTCAATCCCGGTATATCTTCTTTCGCCACGCCCAGCCGAGCTCATCCTTGAGATAGGAGCAAGCCCCGGAGGAAAATCAACGCACATAGCGGAGAAAACCACGGAGGTCGTATTAAGCCTCGACTTTCCGGAAAAAGTTGACAGGCTTGTGGAGAACAGGCAAAGGCTCGGGCTCAATAATATTGTTATTGTTGCCGCAAATGGTATCCATCCGCCATTTAAACACTCAAGTTTCGATAAAATCCTCCTTGATGCTCCCTGCTCCAATTTTGGTGTTATAAGACGGCATCCAGAAATAAGATATATTAAATCACCCTCAGATATTATGGAACTTGCAAATATTCAAACCCAGCTCGCCAGAAAAGCATACGAACTTCTGAAGCCGGGCGGGACACTGGTTTATTCAACCTGCACACTTACAAGAGAAGAAAACGAAAATATCGCCAATTACCTTCAGGAATTGGGCATGAAAATTGAGCCTCCCCACGAATTCCAATTGAAAGAATTTATAACAGATGAGGGTTATGTTAAAATACTCCCCGGGCAATTTGATGGTTCTTTCTGTGCGAGGCTCGTTAAGATTTAACTAAATTTTTCGAAATGAATACAATACAGCCGATAGCCCCATTATATTGTGGATATTTGAGTTCGATAATATTGAACCCCATTTCAGCGAGAAACTTTTTAATAGCGGTATTAAAAGCAACCCCACCTGAAAGCACGAGGGGTAAGTCCTTGTATTTCAAGAGGAATGGTTTAACCCTTTTAACTATCGAATAGTTTACTCCAGCCGCGAGATGCTCAAGCTTTTCTCCGTGGGAGATAAGATTTATGAGCTCAGATTCCCCAAATATTGCGCAGGTTGATGATAGTTGTGCGGGGTTCCTCCAGTATGTGCCGAGTTCAGTTATATCCATACCGAGGATCCTTGCCATATTTTCAAGGTACCTTCCGGTTGATGCTGCGCATCGATCATTTGCGACGAAATCAACAACAACGCCTGATGAAACCACGATTACTTTCGAATCCTGTCCACCAAGGTCAAGCAAAAGAAAATCATCAAGCCCGCTCTGGTAAGAGGCTCCTAAAGCATGAGCCTGTATCTCAGAAATCACATTCGCCCCCACAATTTTCAGGTTGTTCCTGCCGTATCCCGTTGCACAAATAATACTTCCGCTTTCAACACCAAAACCCGATAGTTCAGGATGAAAGCCTTTCTCGTTTGTAGTTCCAAATTTTTTATAGAATTCCACGGTATCAATAATAAAAAACCTCCTCTCACCATTATCATCACTTACAATCTTTACAAATCGGCTTCCAAGGTCAATTCCCACGAACATCATGCCATTCTCCTCACCATTTCCACGAACGCCTGCAACCTGATTTTTGTTCTTTCGTCTAGCTTTGTACCCTCAGAACCCTCTATTGTGAGAATTGGTATCCCGCTTATGAGCTTTCTAATAATAAGGTCCTCAATTTGCCTGAAACAGAATGATTGAACATAATGCACAAGCCCCAAAATCCTTCTTCTCTCTATCTCCCTTTTTATATCCTCAATCCTTCCGAAAACCGAATAGGGATAGGTATAAAGTGCGTACTGCTCTACAATATCAGGAACATCAAACGGCATAGAGAACTGCCTCTGGATCTCGTTAAAAACAACCCTTGCGCCAAGACTTTCAAGATAATCGTAGATTTCCGGGAAAATAGGCGGAACCCCTATATATCCCAGTCTTATCTCGTTTTTCTTGAATGGTTTCCTTTCGCTAGCCTCTCTTAAAAAGTTTTCAAGCTTATTTCTGAAAGATTCCGGTTCGCACTCGAAATCGGATGTTGAAACAAGATAAATATGGTTTTCAAATCCCCTAACTTTATTTTCCTCCCAAGTAAGTCTATCGATCTCCCACGCCAATTTTCTAATAGAATTGAGATAATTCCTTGATTCCTCTGCTTCTTTGATTGTTATTCCGAAATAATCGGCGAGGCTTTCGAGCTCGTAGAGAAGGAGTTTTCTGTTTCTGTCGAATGGATAAGAAAAGGGGATTA
>JBAMLU010000094.1:6211-7259 GCA_039793385.1 bacterium | reverse complement strand
CCTTTTGCCTGCGAGTTCAAGGGTTTCCATAAGGGCGTGAGTATTAGAGCAATCGCCCTGTGTAACGGCGATTATCTCCTTTATCTCCGGATGTTGAATGGCAACTCCATAGATACCTTTAATCCATTCACAGATATTTCTCGGGTAGCTGTGGAGGGTTGCTATCTCGCATAGCTCTTTTGGGTTTTCGCTCGTGATGAATATGTTGTTGAGATCAACCGGGGTTGCGCCTCCAGCGTAAATTATTTCAACTGGAACGGTTGATGTTATACCGACAAGGCGTTTCATCGCAAGAATCTCTCTTTAAGCATTCTTTTGACAACTGGCGGAACAAACTCATCTAACTTACCATTATAGCGGGCGATAGATTTCACAAGGGTTGAGTTAAGATATACGAATCTTTCATCTGGGAGAAGGAAAATCGTTTCAACTAATGGAGCGAGTTTCCTGTTAGCGAGAGCGAGCTGGAACTCGTAATCGAAGTCTGAAACCGCCCGCAATCCCCTGATTATGGCAACTGCACCGACAGAAACAACAAAATCAGAAAGAAGACTTGAGAAAGGTTTTATTTCAACATTTCCAATCCCCTTACAGGATTCATTCAACATAAAAACCCGCTCGTCAATGTTGAAAAGCGGGGTTTTTTCGGGGTTCTCGCCCACAGCAACGATAACCTTATCGAACAACCTGAGCGCCCTTTTGATTATATCTATATGCCCCCATGTAACAGGGTCAAAGCTTCCGGGATAAACCGCTATTCTCATTTCTTCTCCTTTACCATAAATAAAATATATAATACAAAAGGTAAAATACAACACAATATTGACAACTTGGTTTTGAGGTGCTAAATTATTATAAACGGGGCGTGGCGCAGGTGGTAGCGCACATGGTTTGGGACCATGGGGTCGCTGGTTCGAATCCAGTCGCCCCGAAAATATGCGCCTGTAGCTCAGCTGGATAGAGCAACGGACTTCTAATCCGTTGGTCGTGCGTTCGAATCGCACCAGGCGCGATTATAAAACTGATGATTATTTTTAATTATTGACAA
>JBAMLU010000094.1:2126-6201 GCA_039793385.1 bacterium | reverse complement strand
CACTCAAAAGAAACTCATTTAATTTCATCAAAAAATAATGAGTTTCTTTTGAGTGTGGTAAAAAAGGGAGCATCAGACATACACTTTAAGGCTGGAAGTCCACCTATTTTGAGGATATATGGAGATATAGTTAAATTGAAGATGCCCCCGATTTCTCCTCAAGCATTAACATCGCTCGCGTTCACATTTTTAAACGAGACGAAGAGAAGGAATTTCCGTTCTTTTACGGAGCTCGACACAACATACACGATACCTAACGAAGCGAGATTTCGAGTGAATATTTATCGTCAAAAGGGCACATTCGCAATAGCAATGAGACACATTCCACTAAAACTTCCCCCTATGGAACAGCTAAGAATTCCTGAGGTTGCAAAGCGGTTTGCGATGGAACCTCGAGGACTGGTAATAATAACAGGTGTAACAGGGAGTGGTAAATCAACAACATTAGCGTCAATGATAAATTACATAAACACGCACAAAAGAGCTCATATAATAACAATAGAAGATCCGGTAGAGTTTGTACATGAGGATATAAAAAGCGTAATAAACCAGCGTGAAGTTGGGACGGATACGCCGAGTTTTCTTGATGCGTTGAGAGCAGCGATGCGAGAGAATCCTGATATTATTATGGTAGGTGAGATGAGAGACCCTGAGACAATTGCCACAGTATTAAGAGCAAGCGAGACTGGACACCTTGTTCTATCAACATTTCACACGACCGATGCAAAAGAAACAATAACCTCTATAGTAAGCTACTTCCCACCACATCAACAACAACAAATAAGGGCTCAGCTTGCGGCAAATCTCAAGGGTATAATATCACAGAGGCTTATAAAAAGAAGGGATGGTATGGGACGAGTCCTTGCGGCTGAGGTTCTTGTTGCAACACAAACAATAAGAGCCTGCATTATGGACCCTACAAGAATAGACGAGATCCCAGACCATATCGCCCAAGGAACATCAGAATATGGAATGCAAACATTCGACCAGGCAGTTATGCGCCTATACAAAGAGGGACTGATAAGCTACGAAAGCGCTCTCGCAAATGCAACATCACCCTCAGATTTCGAACGAGCCGTCCAATTCGGTGGCTGAAAAAATATTATGAACATAGAAAAAACTTTAGGGACATTTTTCGGTATAGGTTATATCTCGTTTGCACCTGCAACAATAGCATCGTTTTTCGCCCTTACTATCATTTACCTGCTGAATATTAACATAATAGTTCTTGGAGGGCTCGCAATTGTTGGTTTTTTTCTCGGCGCAGCTTTGGCAAAAAGGATTGAAAAAGACAACGATAAGGATCCTCATATGTTCGTTTTTGATGAAATTGCCGCTATACCTATTACAATAATCTTCCTCCCACGAACAATACCTTTTTACATCATAGCATTTATCCTTTTCAGGCTATTCGATGTACTTAAACCGTACCCCATAAACAGGCTCGAGAAGATAAAAAATGGATACGGCGTTATGCTTGATGATACCCTCTCAGCAATCTACACGAATATCCTTTTGCAAATAGCAAAGGCGGTTTTAAAGATATGAAGGCTTATATTATAACGGTTGGAAATGAAATACTCACTGGACGAACAGTAGATACGAACTCATCATATATTGGGAAAAGATTTCTCGAATGGGGGATAGATGTTATTCGAAAGGTTGTTGTATCGGATAATGAAGAGGATATTGCGGTGGCAATAAAAGAGGCGCTTCGAAAGGCTAATATAGTTATTTCAACGGGCGGACTTGGTCCGACACCGGATGATAGGCTTAGGTTTGCGCTCGCAAAGGTTTTTGGGAAACCTCTTGAGGAAAATATTGAAGCAAAATGTATGCTTCTCAATTACCTCACGAAAACCAAAACAGAATCAGCAAAGCTTCAGGCTATGATGCCTCAGGGCTCTATCCCGATAAAAAACCTCATCGGTGTTGCACCAGGGATATTTTACAGAACAGAGAAGAACAAGATTATCATCGCTCTTCCAGGTGTTCCTCAGGAAATGAA
This sequence comes from bacterium, assembly GCA_039793385.1. Lineage (GTDB taxonomy): Bacteria > UBP14 > UBA6098 > JBAMLU01 > JBAMLU01 > JBAMLU01. The sequence continues at coordinate 4,193 of JBAMLU010000094.1, read as the reverse complement.
ATGGATGCTGGATAACGAGGTAAAAAGCTTGTTGCAAAGCGAGCTCAATTTTCGCCCATTGCCCGTTAAAATCCTCCGAACCACTGGAATATTCGAAATAAGAATACTTGAGAGGCTGGAGAATGAACTTGGAGAAAAGGTATCATCCATAGCTTTTTATCCATCATATGACGGTGTTGATCTCAGATTCGTCGGTGAGGGAAATGATGAGATATATGAGGTTTGCAAAAGAGCAATTGAAGGGTTTGTGTATGCGGAGGAGGAGAAAGATTTAAGTGAGGTAGTAGGCGAGCTATTGAGAAAAACCAAAAGCACGCTTGCGACAGCTGAATCCTGCACAGGCGGGATGCTTGCGAGCAGAATAGTTGACATATCAGGTTCATCTGATTATTTTTTAGGCAGTGTGGTAGGATATGCAAATGAGACGAAAACGAAGTTGCTTAGGGTTAAAGAGGAATCGCTTAAGAGGTTCGGTGCTGTGAGTGCTCAGGTTGCGAGCGAAATGGCAACTGGTGTAAGGGATATTATAGGATCAACATATGCCCTTTCAACAACAGGCATAGCAGGACCAACAGGTGGAACAAGAACAAAACCAATAGGACTTGTTTATATCGGGCTTGCTCATCCTGACGGAGTTTATGTGAGGGAGTACAATTTCAAGGGAACAAGGGAGGCTGTAAGGAGAAGAACCACACAAGCCGCCCTCTTTATCCTTTATTTGAAACTCACCGGTAAACTTGAGAATTTCAAGTTCGAAGATACGAGCAAGGAGGTTGGACTATAAAGGTTAGAGCATTTATATCAGCTGAGCTTCCAGAAAACCTTAAACGAAAGATAGACGATGAAATAATTAGAAAACTAAGAAACCTTCCAGCACGCGTTACATATGTGAAAAGCGAGAATATACATATAACAATCAAGTTTCTTGGAGATACAGAGACCGAGAAACTTGCAAATCTGAACGAACTTCTCGCTCAAGAGCTTCAAAACTTCGGCTCTTTTAAGCTGAGAATTCATGGGTATGGATATTTTGGCAGCAGGAATTTTCCCCGAGTTATCTGGCTCGGGCTCGATGGTGAGGTTGAAAAACTTGGCAAACTGGCAATGACTGTGGAAAAAGAGGCGGAAAAAATAGGCGCAAAAAAGGAAAGGTTTTCCCCGCATATAACAATAGGAAGAGTAAAAAGCCCGGATAATTCGAATTACCTCATTTCTAAGTTAGAGGAGTGTCGAGCTCCAGATGAGGAATTTCTCGTTGATAGGATTTACATAAAGGAAAGCGTTTTACGCCCTGATGGACCAATTTACAAAAATATATACGAAATCCCGATAATAGGAGGATAATAAGATGAAAAACAATGAGACAGAGAATAAGAGGAAAGCCCTTGAGCTTGCGTTATCACAAATAGAGAAGCAGTTCGGTAAGGGGTCTGTGATGAGGCTCGGTGATACGGTGGCGAGGCTTTCGGTTCCTGTTATTTCTACGGGGTCTATTACCCTTGATGCAGCACTTGGAATTGGTGGGATACCAAGGGGAAGAGTAACCGAGATATATGGTCCGGAGGCGAGCGGGAAGACAACACTTGCACTACATTGCGTTGCTGAGGCACAAAAGGCGGGTGGACTCGCTGCCTTTGTTGACGCTGAACACGCTCTCGACCCGGTATATGCACAAAAGCTCGGCGTCGATACCGAAAACCTATGGATTAGCCAGCCAGATTCTGGAGAACAGGCGCTTGAAATAACAGAGACACTTGTTAGAAGTGGAGCGGTAGATATTGTAGTAATAGATTCTGTGGCAGCCCTTGTCCCCCGTGCTGAGCTTGAGGGTGATATGGGAGACACACAAGTAGGACTTCAAGCACGACTTATGTCCAAAGCCCTGAGAAAATTGACCGCAGCAATCGGAAGGTCTAAAACTGCTGTTATATTCATAAACCAGACCCGTATGCGCATCGGGATGATGGGCTATGGCGCAAACCCTGAAACAACAAGCGGCGGTATGGCTCTGAAATTCTATGCATCTGTGAGAATAGATATAAGAAAAATCGGCACTCTAAAACAAGG
>JBAMLU010000094.1:0-2116 GCA_039793385.1 bacterium | reverse complement strand
AAACTATAGGCATACGGGCTTCAGCAAGGGTTGTCAAGAATAAACTCGCACCTCCTTTCAGAAAGGGCGAGTTCGATATAATTTACGGTGAGGGCATATCTAAAGAAGGCGAACTTATCGATCTCGGGTTAGAATTCAAGATTATAGATAGAAGCGGTACATGGTATTCATTTGGTGATATTAAGCTCGGGCAGGGAAGAGACAATGCAAAGATATTCTTAAAAGAACATCCAGAGACTTTCGAGGAAATTATGAAAAGACTTAAGGATAAATTAGGGCTTGTAGCCCTTCCAGCCGATGATGAAATAAAGGAGGAATAATGAGCCTTTATGAAAAATTCGAAAGGTTCATACCCGAAAACACAAGAGCCACTCTCGGCAGGAAAAGCAAGCTCCTCCCAATAAATGGCAGGATTGTTTATCAGGCATTTATTGATGAACCTGTTATAATAATGGCAGCGAATCCGAGAATAGTCTATGTTATTCCGGGGATAATGCGAGCAGCAAGGGAACTTAACGCAATTGTTGCATTTGAGCTTGCTAAGACTGAATGCAATCTTGATGGTGGTTACACCGGGCAAACCCCGGAAAGCTTCGTCCAAACAATATTTGACTACGCCGAAAGAACTGGATTCGACATCCCGTTTATCATACACGCCGACCACCAGCAGGTAAAAAACAGTTCAGATGAGGAAATAAACGGTACTGCAAAGCTAATCGACGCTGAAATAAAAGCAGGATATACATCATTCGCTATTGATGCCTCATACAACGAAACGGAAGATAATATAAGGATAACCGAAAAACTCTCGAAGCCTATTCTTGAGCTTAATCTTGGGCTTGAGGGTGAGGTTGGGGAGATAAAACTGGTTAAGGAGGGTGGAGCACTTACTACGGTTGAGGAGGCTCTGGAATATGTTTCGACCCTTGTGAATAACGGTGTAAAACTAAACCTTCTCGCAATAAATAACGGAAGCAAACATGGAAATTATCTGCCCGGTGAGGAGGTTCACATTGACTTAGATAGGACAGGTAAAATTTTTAATGCTATTCGACCTTATAATGTTGCTATCGCCCAGCATGGGATAACCGGAACCCCTGTACATCTCATAGGGCAATTCGCAGACTACGGCATAAGGAAGGGCAATGTTGGCACAAACTGGCAAAATATAGCACACGAAAATCTCCCACCAGATCTTTTTGAATCAATGAAAAAATGGGCTGAGGAAAACAAAAAGGATATAAAATTTACCACTAAAGTCTTCAAACATGAGATAGACAATATCCCCGATGAATACAAGAGAAAAATCGAAGAAGCAAGTTATATAAGCGCAAAGGAATTCATCATAAACTTCCGCTCGCAGGGGACAGTTTCAAAACTTGCTAACATGTTATAAAAACATTAAACATCATTTTTATCCACATTCTATAATGGGTTATGTTTTTTAGCAGAAAAGCGGAGAAGATATATAAAATATTTCTTATATTTGCCGACCTTCTTATTATAAATCTTGCGTTTTCAGTTGCATGGTTTATAAGATTCGAGTCAGGAATCATACCGCTTAAAGAGTTTCAGCCATACAGGATTTACATAATCTCGGCAAGCCTCGCGAGCCTATTCTGGGTATTTGTCTTTGCCTACAAAGGACTTTATGAACCCGAAACAAGCACAAACAAGAAAGAGCTTCCGGAGCTTCTTTTATCGTCTGTTTTTATATCTGCGCTTATCTCTATGGCACTTTCTTTCCTTTATAGAAGCTTTGCATATTCAAGGCTCGTCTTTGTGATGGGAACTGCTTTTGCTTATTTTATGCTACTTTTTGAAAGGAACATAATCAATAAATTTGCATTTTCGCTTTTAAAAAAGGGGATTGGAACAGCAAAAACATTGATAATAGGCAACAACGAATACTCCCGAACCCTTCAAGCAGAGATACAATCAAATCCTTACCTATCACAAGGCTTTACAGGACTCCTTCCAGATTACAACGAAACCGAACTTCGAAAAATCCTCATAGAAAAACAACCCGATAGAGTAATACTTACAGAAACCACAATGAACGAGGAACAGGTTCTCGAACTCATCTACGAATGCAGAAAAGAAAATGCTCTATTCG
>JBAMLU010000093.1:11987-16645 GCA_039793385.1 bacterium | reverse complement strand
ATAGAATCTGGCTTCAAGCCAGATTCTATCACCCCCTGAGCCTTTAGCAAAGCCCAGGGGATACCATATTTTTCACCATATTTTTTGAAGATTTCGTCAATATTAAAGCCCATTCTTTCTCGCTATTGAAGCCTTTATTGCCCTTTCCGCAACACCCTTAGAAACTCCTGTTATTTCCATTAATTTGTCAACAGCCTCATCAAGCCATTCAGTCCATTTCTTCTCCGGGTATTTCATCACAAGCCAGTCGGTTATCTCATCAGCAATAAGCAAAACATATCTTGCAAGAGACCTTCTGAACTCCGTTTTCAAAAGAGGCACTATATACTTTTTGCTGAAAAAGCTCAAAAGTAGAAGAAGAATAGGTATTATTCCGACATTTAATATTCTTATCACGAGGCTTTCCATCTTTCACCTCCTATCTTCTAACATCGCTTTTAACGACGAAACTTCCCTTACAAAGGGTCTTTTTATCGCCCGTGGGGAAATTGAGCTCAATATCGAAAACATAAACCCCCGGCACTAACATTGTTGCACTATGCGGAATATAGAAATATCCTTCACCATTACGGGGATTTGTTATATATGCGGCTGAAGAAATGAGCTCGGTTTCGCTTTCTTCTTTTTCTTTCACTGTCAGATATAGAGTGCAGTCAGTGAGGTCTACCGGATTTCCGAACCTGTCGATTACATTGAAAATCCAGCGTGCGGAGTCCCCGCGAAATAACTCAAGCCTACCGGTTGAAATGGTATCAACAACCATCGAGAGTTCTTCTTCCTCAAGTTCGAGAAGTAAGGTTGAAAATCCATCAATGATGCCTGAAACAATTTTTATAAGCTCTATTTCCCTTGCGGAGCTTCGCTCATCAATGAATTTCGTAATGTAGATCCCGTTTTCCTGGAAGCCGTGCGGAAGGTTAATGGCGTAAACGCCTTTGAGCCTTTCCGGTTCGGTTGCGTTTTCCGGTTCGCTTTCGTACATGTAAAGATAATCCTCCTCGAAAGGGTTTAATGAGCTTATGTCAATTGGGTAGAATGGGATGTCGTGTCCGGTTAGCTCAGTGAGATAGGTCCTATATATTCTCATATGGACTGATGCCGCATGCTCTTTAAACGATAGGCTTGAGCCATCTGATGTAGCAAGTTTGGTATGTGTTGAAGCATCTATTTCATATAACCTGAACCTATAAATACCAGAAACACGCATAAGAACCAATGATTGGTATCTATCGAAGTTCCTGAGCATGTTCCATTCATTAGGGTTGAGTTCATCAAGCAATTTTGAGGTTTTGCCTATTGTTTGCCAGGATGAGCCATCAAATTTTTGAAGTTCGACAACTATACGAGCATTTGTGCCACTGCCTCTTTCGACAACATAAATCTCGAGCCCGATAAATAACCCAGGAAAACTTGGATCAAACATTATGAACCGTTCTGTATTTAGTTCCACAGGGGTTCCGGATATAGATGGGTTTTGTTTGTCAATAGAGTTTTCAGATTCTGCTCTGTTCCTACCTTCAACCGGACCGCTTTCCCCGACCAACAAGAACCTGAAAGGGATTGGTTCGTTTTTCCTGAATATCCTCATTTTTCACCCCCTTTTTCAGGCACGAGCGCAACCACATATTCCTTTATCTCGCCCCACGGAATCTCAGCAATTGGAGTGGGAGAGTATATTTTCCCATCAACCTCAATAGAAGAGTTTTTATCAACTGGTACTGTAAACGAGGCTTTGCTTGCATCAACAGGGATTATATTCCCAAGGCTTTCTCGTTCCCTTAGCGAAAACGAGCCTATGAAACATTGAACCTCATCAACTTTGCCATCAACAACAATTCGCACCTTTCTTATTCGTCCAAGCTCCTTTTGAATCTCCCACCACCTTTTAAATGTTTGCTTGAGGAAGTCACCTATTGTTATATAATCGCTCATCTTTCGCTCCTTTAGAGTTTTATTGTTTTTAAAGCGGCTGGTTTTCTCTTCTCTATTTCGCTGGTGATTTTCTCGTAAAGCGAGAGTAGGTTTTCGTATGTACCTATTCTATCTACCGAACCACCTTCATGCGAGAACCTGAAATATCTGTCAAAATTTGCGAGCATCGTCTTTAGTGCCTGTCTATAACCTATATCGAGGATAAGGTTTCTTGTTTCATAAGTGGGCTCGGATAATCTGAGTTCCAGAAGGGCTTCAGCAATGAATGTCGAAAGTTCCGTCTCGGTGAAGCTCGGTGCAAGGTCTTTTAGAAGGATTTTCAATTCCTCAACAAGCGTCATTTTTCCTCCTTATTGATTTGCGGGGAGGGGGCTTTTTTTACCCGCTCCCCGTGGTGAGGAGATATTAGAAGTTATAAATCAAGCCGTGCTTAGCTTCGCATCGAACCTCAAGCCCGCATTCTGTAAGATATTCGTCGATTTCGCCATCATAGCCGGGCAACTGTATATTTGTGTAGAGCTTTGTGTCCCTTTCGGTTAGGTAGCGGTAGGTTACTTCATTTAAGTCAACAACGATTCCATATCGCCCATAGACCTCACCAGTGAGCATCCTATGAGGTACTAGTAGCACACGACCATGAGGTGAGATATATTCAGTTATGGATATGCCTGCTACTGTGTCGGTTGGTCTGTATTGAATAAGACCGTGAGCCCAGCTTGAGAGCCTTGTTATGAGTTCACCTGAGCAGAAGAGGTATTTTGTCTGGCTACCAAATCGAAATACCTGAGCGAGGAAATTATTGAAAGTTGTCTCTGTGAGTGAGCCCATAGCATTAAACCGGTTTGTAGAAATAGAAGATATAATTCCGCCGGTGCTCCTTCGGGGATATGTTTCTGTGAGGTCCTCACGCCTTTCACCGAAAAGGAAACTACGCTCTATATCGAGTGCGTGTTCGATTCCTTTTTTGTATCTCATATAAGCGAGGTCACCGCCATCCCAGGTAGCTGAAGAGCGAGCGGTTGCGGTTATATTTATCGGGGTGCGGAATATCTGAGTGTAGTTGTAGTTTACGGTAGCGATGGTCGAGAGGGCTTTTCTGCTATTAGAACCCTCAGCGTTTGCGTTGCCGATTATAAGTAGTGGCTCATCATCGTTAAGTGTATTAGCAGGTATGCTTCCCCATCCACGAACAACTGTGATTGTGTTCGTTTCCGGGCTAACACCTATTACGCGCATAAGTTCGCCGGTTCTTGGCACACTGACTATATCGCTTTCGCAGAATATCGTTGCATCATCAACAACGAGGTTCGTTGCTGTTGGCGGATAACCATCAGGATTGTTTATTGCGTTCCAGACCTCGCCAAGGTCATCCTCAAGCCACTCGAATCTCGGCGTTTTTGTTTCTTTCTTCCCTTTCTTTGTTAAAAGGGTTAAAAATGGGGTTTCGCCTGGGGAAAGAAGGCTTATTTCCTTCCCCATATCGATGATCATCTTCTCGCTGATCGTTAATGTTGTTCTTGCTCCTCTTACTGCCATACTCTCCTCCTTAGCTTATTTTTTGCCTACCGAACCTCAGAATCTCCTCCTTGACAAGCTCTTCTTCGCTGAGGTTAGGTGGGGCTGATGTTTTTGCGGGCTCACTAAAATAGCCCTTCATAAAAAGCTCCTTCTTGGCTTGCTCCTTTGCAGATTGAATCTGCTCAAGGTAGGTATGAAGGCTTTGTTCAAATTCCTCTTCAGTATCACCTTTAAGAAAATCAATGTGCTTTGGCGAAAGGTTTTCCTCAGCAATCCTCCTAAGTTTGTAGCTTTCAACATTCTTTCGAGCAAGCTCTTTCTCGAGCCTCTGCTTCTCATAAAGAAGCTCTTCAAGGTTCTGACCTTGTGCTTTTTCTTCTTCCATCTTTTTTCACCCCCTTTCGCCTTTTATTGTATAAAATATTAAGCAAGATGAAATGTTGAGTTCCCCCACCTAACTTCTGGTTGCGTTTATTGCAGGAATTGGTATTTTATTATGGCTAAAATGGGTGAAGGGGTTGAAAGAAGGAGAAGATTTATAGTTTTTGCTTTACCGGGTCTTGGTGATGTTATAAATTTCCTGCCGACTTTCGAGAGGCTTATTGAGGCTTTTCCTGACGCTTTGTTTGATGTTCTTGTGATGTTTCGCTCAAATGAGGAAATATTCAGGGCATATGAGCGCGTAAATGAGGTAATATTTGCTGATTTTATGCATATGAGTAAAATTCAGTCAGCTATTTTCGCTTTGAAATTACGAAGGAAAAGATATGATGTCTCGATAACATCATATCCTGCTAACAGGCTTGAATATAATATTCTTAGTTTTCTTGTTGGTGCAAAAATGAGGATTGCTCATAGATACAGGCATTACAGATACATAAATCTCCCCTTTTTGAACACTCATACAATTGACCAAACAGAACGTCTCCACAATGTTGAAGAAAACCTTCGTCTGCTTGAACCTCTTGGGATTCTTTATGAGCTCCCTGAGAGATTGGTTTTCCCTTTGCATAAAGAGGAGATTGAATGGGCTAAAGAATATTTTATAAGTTCGGGGCTCGATAAGAATTCACCGATATTTGGTTTTCACGCTTTCTCAACAACATTTAAGAATATGCATAGAAAATGCTGGCCTAAAGAGAATTTCGTTGAACTTATTGATAAACTTTCTTTGAGATTCCAAGATGCGGGGTTTATTCTTTTCGGAA
>JBAMLU010000093.1:10565-11977 GCA_039793385.1 bacterium | reverse complement strand
GATTTATTCGTTACAAACGATAGTGGGCTTATGCATCTTGCTGCCGCGATGGGTAGAAAAACCGTTTCTCTTTTCGGTCCAACAAACCCTGAACACCTTCACCCCTGGGGCAATAAACATAAAATCATAAGGGCTGAATTACCCTGTAGCCCCTGTTTCTTCTACTCACAAAAACCTCTACAGTGCAAGCTTAAAGATAATCAATATCTCTGTATGAAATCCATTTCCGTTGAATCAGTTCTTAGTGCCTGCGTTGAACTAATATGCGAAAAAGATTAAGTTCTTTAACCATAAGGGCTATTCTTTCGGCTTTATTTATTTTCCTTCTAATTTATAAACTTGACATTGAAAATCTCCTCCTTGCCTTTAATTCTATCTCCATAAAATCTTTGATTCTTCCATCAATTTTCTACCTTTTCACATATCTTCTCATTTCGTTAAGGTGGCTTGTGCTTTTGCGTGCATTTAAACCCGGCATATCTTTTCGTGCAGCGCTTGGATATCAGTTAATAGGTTTTTTCTTTAGCAACTTTCTGCCATCGGGTATAGGTGGGGATTTTGTGAGAGCATATCTTGTTTCAAAGCGTTACGGAAAAGCAGACGAAATAACCTCAACAATCATTATGGAAAGGCTTCTCGGATTTGCAGCAACCCTTATTATTTCTCTTGTTTTATCGCCATTTTCAGTTATGCGAAAAGAGTTGAGAATATTCATACTCATTCTGAACATCATATTCACCGGGATAATCATTATAGCATTAAATTTGAGACCGAAAAAGATATTTTCCTTTCTACCTTTTGTTTCCGTCCGAGATTTTCTCAGTTCGACAATTAATTCGATTTACTCTTTCAGGGAGAAGCTGAGGGAATTGTTTTGGGGTTTCTTTTTTTCCTTGCTATATCAGACAGCTTTAATTTATTTTTATTATATAGTTGGAAGGGCTCTTGGTGTGAATATATCGCTTGTTGACTATCTAACATATCTTCCGCTTATATGGGTTATAAGTCTTTTGCCTGTTTCAATAAATGCCATAGGTATACGTGAGGCTGGGTTTTCGTTTTTTTTTCGTGAGCTCGGGCAATCCCCATCGCTCGGTTTTATGAATTCTATTGTTGGATTTTTTATAACCCTTATATTAAGCCTTATAGGTGGTGTGGTTTTTATTCTGAATAAGGGGGGTAAAATTGCATCTATCGAGGCTTGAGATAATCGGGTTTAAGTCCTTTGCTAGTCGTGTGAACTTGGAATTTGGGCAGGGTATCTCGGCTATTGTTGGACCGAACGGGTGCGGGAAGACAAATATTATTGATGCTATTCGGTGGGTTTTGGGAGAGCAAGCGACAAAGGGGTTGAGGGTTAATACGATGCGGGATGTTATATTCAAGGGAACGAAGACTCGCCGTCAGCTTGG
>JBAMLU010000093.1:6654-10555 GCA_039793385.1 bacterium | reverse complement strand
ATATCGATAACCCTTGTCGGTCATGAGCTCCCTCCACAATATGGCTCAAACGCCAAAATCACAAGGAGAATCACCTCTTATGGTGAAACATATTATCTCATAAACGATATACCGGTTAGACTTAAGGATGTTCACAATTTGCTCTATGATACAGGAATTGGGGTTGGAAGCTACTATCATATCGACCAGGATAGCATAAAACGGATACTCGATTCAAATACTTTTGAACGGCGGGCGCTTTTTGAGGAGGCAGCTGGGGTGAGCAAGTTCAAGCGCGACCTGCACGAATCTTCGCTTAAATTGAACTCCGCTCAATCAAAACTTGAAACCATAAAGCTCATCATTAAGGAACGAGAAGAACGAGTCGAGTTCCTCAGGCGTGAAGCATTGAAAGCTAAGAGATTCCTGAATTTCAAGCGAGAATATCGTGAAGTTGGACAGAAAGTTTTCTCAAGCAAATTAATGAGAGCCAAGTCCGCTATAAGGTCAATTGAAAATGAAATTAGTGTTAAGAAGGAGAAGTTCGAGCATCTTTTCGCTGAACTCACAAACCTCGAACTTAACCGCAACAGTTTGATAATGGCTAAGAATAGGTCTGAGATTCTTCTTAAAGATATTGCACAGAAAATAAGAGAAATCGACACGGAAAGGAACAAACTCTCAATTGAGATTGCAACACTTAATGAGAGAGTTGTTTCTATTGAAAGGGCTATTGAAAACAGCAGGAATGTTTCTCGTGAACTTGAAAGTAGGCTTGCCCATTTTGACATCGAAAGCGAAAATATAATAAATAAATGCGCTGAAATTAAGGATACTATTGCGCGCTGCTCAAAGGAGATAGAGTTTTTGTCCTTAAAGAATGCTGAACTTGATAAAAACATTATCAGGATAAAAAACGAGTGCCGTAATCTTTCACTTGAGCTCGAGAGATTGAATTCCCAGCTCGCTCGAGAGGAGCAGGAGTTGATTTTTAAATCGGAGATGATAAGCGCTGGCAAGGCTGATTCATCTGCAATAAAAAAGGAGTTAGAACTTGTTGAATCCGAGAAAAGAGCGTGTGAAGAAGGGATTATGAAATTTGAGAAAGAGGTTTCAAAAATAATGCTGGTGCTTGCTCGTATCGAGAAGATTCGTGATAGATTTAATTCTCAGCTTGACATATTTAGGTCTCGACATAATGAACTTCAAAAGAATTTTCTTGCCATTGAGCGAGAAAATATTGAGCTTACATCAAGGGTGAATTCGCTCGGAATGCTTCTTTCTAAAAGGCTACCGGAAATCTCCTCTGTGGAGAATCTTATCAATGAGAAGGAGAAATTCGGCATTTATGGAAGGCTCTATGAGCTCATTGAGGTTGATGAGGAATATTCGAGGGCGATTGAGTCGGCGCTTGGGGAGCTACTATCCTATTTTGTTGTGCGAAATCGGCAGGACGCTTTAAGAATAATCGGCGAGCTTAAGGGAAGCATTAACGGAATAGGTTTTATTGTGCTCGACGAATTTTCTGCACCTTATAATAAGATTCCTCATAATTGTTTCCCCGCAAGTGAAATTGCAAGCTCATCGGTGCCACAGGTGAAAAATATTCTTTCCACTGTTTGGGTTAAGGATAATCTTGATGCAACATCTGTGCTCGATTACGGCATCTATTTTGTACAAAGAGATGGTGAATGGGTTATCACAAAAGGGATTGTTCGCTCCGGTAGAAACAAATATGAGGATGGTATTCTCAAGCTCGAACTGGAGAGGAAAAAACAAAAGAAGCTCCTCGAACAAAACGAAAAACAAAGAACAATCATTGCCGGGGAAATCCTTTTGTGTGAAAATGAGATGAGATTAAAAGAAAGAATATTTGATAAGCTCTTAGCCCTTGAAAATCTTTATCGCTCAAGGCTTGATGAAATGGCAAATGAGATCGAGAAAGCTAAGATAAACCTGGCTCACATAGAATCTAAACATAAAGAACTTCTTTTAAAACAGGATGATTTTACAGAGAGAATTGATGAACTTGCGAAGGATGTTGAGGCTATAAGATTGAAATTTGAGGGGAATTCACGGCGGAAGGAAGAGCTTAAGCAAAAGCTTTTGGCAAGAAAAAAGGAAGAGGAATCACTCGAGGCGGAATCAAACAATATATCAAGGGAAATAGTTAAGCTTGAGCTTGAGAGGGCAAGAAACGATGAAAGTATTAGAGGACTAAACCGTGAACTTGAAAGAATAAGGCTCGAAAAGGAAAAGACAGCTTCTCGAATCTCGGAAGAGAAGAACAGGATTGAAAAAGCTTTAAATGAGCTCGAACGGATTAAGGCGGAGATAAATTCTAAAGGGTCTTGTTTGAACGAACTCGCAAGGAAAAAGGAGGAACTTGAAATATCATTTGCGAATGAGGAAGAGAATCTTAGGGGGTTAAAACTTGATTTTGAGGGGGTTGAGGAAAGTATCAAGGCGAAAAGGAACGATGTTCAAAAGGTGGAATTAGAAGTTAAAACACTCCAACTTGAGCTTGCTAATCTGAACGAAAAGCTTCAAACCATTCTAAAAGAAATGGAATGGGAAGGATTTGTTGAGGATAATTCGGTTACAAGTCCGCTTGCCCAAGAAGAGGAACAGGCTCTTGAAAAGGAATATATCAGGAAGAAAAAGGGGTTTGAAAGCCTGGGTATGGGAGTAAGTTTAGACTCCATCGATGAGTACGAAGAAGCCAAACGACATCTTGATTTTCTCCTTTCGCAGCGGGATGATATTTTAAATGGAATAGAGAAGCTAAAGGAAACGATTGACTACCTTGAACGCGAAAGCAAAAGGAGATTCCTTTCAACAATTGAGATTGTTCGGGAGAGTTTCAGGAATTATTTTGTTAGCCTCTTCGGTGGAGGTGAGGCTGAACTTTTACTAAAAGGTGATGATCCTCTTAATGCTGAAATCGAAATAATCGCTCGTCCACCCGGTAAAAGATTGCTTCCACTGGCTCAGCTTTCAACAGGCGAAAACTATCTCACCGCATTTGCGCTTCTTTTTGGTCTTTATAATATTCGCCCAGCACCATTTTGTCTCCTCGATGAGGTTGATGCACCTCTTGATGAGGCTAATACTCATAGATTCCTTAACCTTATTAAAGAATACTCAAAAACTACACAATTCATTATTGTAACTCATAATAGAATAGTTATGGAAAACGCAGACTTCATGTTTGGTGTTACTATGGAGGAAGAAGGTGTTTCGAAGGTTATGAGTATAAAATTGGAAGATTTAATTGCTCAGGGAACATGAAAAATCTGAATGAAAGGGGTAAAAATGGTAAAAGAAGTTAACGAGGCGATGTTTGATGAGGAAATTAAAGATGGGGTTGCTCTTGTTGATTTCTTTGCGGTGTGGTGTCCGCCTTGTAAGATGATGCATCCGATTATCGAGCAGATTGGTAAGGATTACGAGGGGAAGGCGAAGGTTTTGAAGGTTGATGTTGATAAAAACGAGCAACTCGCTATGCGCTATACTATAATGAGCGTGCCAACATTTATCATATTCAAAAATGGTGTCCCAGTCTCAACCGTTATTGGCGCTGTGCCCAAAAACGAGCTCACAACAAGAATTGATGAGGCTATAAATGCAAAATAGAAAAAATACACCATGGTGGATCCTCTTTCTTTCTCTTACCGCCGCAATTGCTGTTATCCTTTTTTTCTACTTCTCTTCCATAAAGGAATCTAACACTTATACCGGAATAAGCGAGGAAATTTTCCCACCTGAGATTGGCAGAGGTAAAGATTCGTCATCAGCTGCTCCCATTCCATTTACCCTTATAACTATAACGGGTGATACAATAAAGAACTCCGATCTGGTTGGCAAGGTGATTTTCCTGAATTTCTTTGCTACCTGGTGTCCACCCTGTAAAGCAGAAATC
>JBAMLU010000093.1:0-6644 GCA_039793385.1 bacterium | reverse complement strand
GGATTTATCGTTATTGGTATTTCGGTTGACCAGCGAGGTCAGATGAAAAAACTCACGGAGTTTGTGAAAAAATACAAAATTGAATATCCAGTTGTGCTTGCTTCGAGGGAATTCGTGGAATATTTTGGCGAGGTCTCGAGTATTCCAACAAGTTTTATAATCGATAGGAATGGGAAAATTAGGAGTCGCATTATCGGATACAGGGACTATAACGAGATAGAAAGCGCTATTCTCAGACTCATCCAGGAGAAGAAAAAAGAAGAGATTCAAATATGAGAAAGAGCACTTTATTAAAGTTCGTTTTTGTTTTGGTTTTTTCTTTCTATTTTGGGCGCAGAGTAGCCGCAGACTTTAGCCTGTGAAGGAGATAAAAGCGATTGAGGGATTTTTGGATGCTCGCAAAAAGGTTATTCTTGTCAAATAATTTTGTTGATTAATCATATGATGCTTGAGGGGGAGGTAAAGAAGGTGATTTTTGCTAACGAAGAGAGCGGTTTCATTGTTTTTCTCCTTGAAACGGATGAAAAAGAAGATATTGCTGTGACAGGTGAGTTTGCTGGGCTTGGTGAGGGTGATTTTGTGCGCGTTGAGGGTGAATTTGGTTTGCACCCAGCGTATGGAAGGCGGTTTGAGGCTAAGATGGTTGAAAGGATTTTGCCTCACAAGCGGGATGGAATAATAAGGTATTTATCCTCAGGACGAATTCCAGGGATTGGTGAGGCACGCGCAAGGAAGATTGTTAAGACCCTTGGGGAAGATTGTCTTAACATTATTGCGAGCGACCCCAATTCTATTTTAAAAGTAAAGGGAATAGGTAAGAAACGGGCTTGCGAGGTTGCCGAGAAAATCAAAAGCGAACTTGAGCTTGCTAAGTTCTCGTCGATGCTTATTCCTTTTGGTATTACGCCTAAAATCGCATTTAAGATATATCAAGGGTTTGGCCCTGATGGTATGGAGAAAATAAAGTCTAACCCGTACATTCTTACTGAGATCCCTGGTATCGGGTTTAAACAAGCAGACAAGATTGCGGAGAAGTTTTGTGTCCCAAAGGATTTGCCCTCACGGATTCAAAGCGGGGTTATTTATTTAATTGATGAGGCTCTCGGGAATGGGAACACTTATATTCCATATGAGGAGCTTATTGATGATGCTGCACGAATTCTCGGGGTTGAAAAGAACAAAATTAAACTTGAAATCGAAGAATGCGCAAGGGAGGGGAAGATTGTTGTTGATGGTGATAAGGTATACCTTAAGCGGATGTATGATGAAGAGAGAATTTGTGCGGAACTAATCGTGATGCTTTCGAAAGGAGTGCCAATTGGGGTTGATGTTTCGGAAAAAGAGATAGATGCTGCCGGGAAAGAGCTTGGAATTGAATTCACTGATGAGCAAAAGGAGGCTATAAGGGGTGCACTTGTGAACAAGGTTTCGATTATAACGGGCGGACCCGGCACCGGAAAGACCACTATTCTCCGTGGGCTTTTGAGAATCCTTAATTCTCGGGGAATAAGGGTCGACCTTGCCGCTCCAACAGGAAGAGCTTCAAGAAGGATAACGGAACTCACAGGTTTTCCTGCACTCACTATACACAGGCTCCTCGAATATAATCCACAGATGAAGATGTTCAGGAGAAGCGAGTTCTTCCCGCTTGATGGTGATTTCGTTATTATTGATGAGATGTCAATGGTTGATATATCGCTTTTCCTCTCGCTTTTGCGAGCAGTTTATAAGGATGCTCATCTTGTACTTATCGGTGATGCCGACCAGCTTCCATCTGTGGGACCCGGACGAGTACTCCTTGACCTTGTTGAATCCTCTATTTTCCCCGTATTCAGGCTAAAAAAGATTCACAGGCAAGCAGAAAAAAGTCTTATCGTTGTTAATGCTCACAGAATAAGAAATGGAATTGACCCTATCATACGGAACTCGCGCGATTCGGATTTCTTCTTCCTTAAAGAAGATGACCCAGAAAAAGGGGCTAATATAATTGTTGACCTTGTTTGTCGGCGACTGCCTTCAAGTATGGGGTTCGACCCGTTTTCGGAGCTCCAGGTACTAACACCAATGTATAAAGGAGAAACGGGCGCCCACATTTTGAATTCACGCCTTCAGAATATGCTCAATCCCAACTCCCCGGGTTTGAAGCATGGCAAATTTGAGTTCAGAGTGGGGGACAGGGTTATGCAGACTAAAAATAATTATGACAAGGGCGTTTTCAATGGCGAGCTCGGAATAATTAAGGATATATCTTTTGATGATGGTACGGTTTTTGTTATGTTCGAGCATCTTGTCCCATACAGGAGTGAGGAACTTGATGAGCTTTCGCTTGCTTATGCCATTACAGTTCACAAAAGCCAAGGAAACGAATATCCGGTCGTAATAATCCCTCTTTTCACCGAACATTTTATAATGCTCGCTCGAAATCTCCTTTATACTGCTCTTACTCGCGCTAAAAAATTAGTTGTAATTGTAGGTTCGTACAAAGCACTTGCAAGGGCTGTTAGAAACGAAAAGATGATAGATAGATATTCCGGACTTATTGATAAACTGAAAAGATTTAAAGGATAATATTTTAAGGTTGTACAAGTTCTTTCAGTTTTGGTTTTGTTGGTGGTTCTACTAACCCTTTTTCTGTTATAATTCCTGTAATATATTTAGCCGGAGTAATATCAAAAGCCGGATTCCACACCGTGATATCCTTTGGGCTAATGAGCTTTCCCATTACAAACCTTATCTCGTCTGGCTCTCTTTCTTCAATAGGTATTTCGTCTCCTGATGGTATTGTGAAATCGAAGCTTGTGAGTGGTGCAGCAATGTAGAAGGGAATCCTGTGTTCGTGAGCGAGGATAGCGAGGTTGTAAGTGCCAATTTTGTTAGCTGTGTCGCCGTTTGCGGCTATTCTGTCGGCGCCTGCAAGTACGAGATCGACCATATTTCTTTTCATTGCGTATGCTGCCATATTGTCGGTGATGAGGGTTGTTTTGATGCCTTCTTTTTGAAGTTCCCAGGCGGTTATTCGTGCGCCCTGAAGGAGAGGGCGGGTTTCACATACAAGCACTGAAAATTTCACACCATTTGCCTTCGCTAAAAACAGTACCCCCAGCGCTGTGCCGATCGCTCCTGTCGCCATTCGTCCAGTGTTGCATATTGTGAGCACTCGCATACCATTTTTTATAAGTGGAAGCCCGTTTCTTGCTATAGCATTGCATTTCTCAATATTCTCATCATGTATCTTTTGAACAACATCAAATAATGCCTCCTTTATCCTCGAAATCGGTTCCTTTAGCATTCGCATAGCGACCTCGAGCACCCTATTTATAGCATTCTCGACATTTACAGCAGTAGGTCGGGCTTTTTTTATCTGCTCAGCGGTTGTGAAAAGCGCTTTGAAAAATTCCTCACGATCTTCGTTGCTTGTTTTAATTATACCCAAAAGGATCCCGTAAGCAGCGGCAACCCCGAGAAGAGGGGCTCCGCGTATTGCCATGCTTTTTATTGCTTCTGTCAGTTGATAAGGCGTATATAAGTCGAGATATGCCTCACGATATGGAAGCTCGCGCTGGTCAATAATCCTTATGTGATCTCCGCGCCATTCGAGAGGCAGTTGCATTGAACTCTCCTTTCTACTGCTCTTTTCTTTCTATCGTGGCGCCGAGCATATTAAAATTCTTATCGATGTTTTCGTATCCTCTATCTATATGGTAGACTCTTAGAATCTGACTTTCACCCTTAGCCATCATCGTGGCGATGAGTAATCCTGCACCTGCTCTTATATCTGATGCCATAACCTCAGCCCCTTGAAGTTCCTCAACACCCTTGACAATTACCTTATCCCCCGTTATTTCGAGATTAGCGCCAAGCCTCATTAACTCCATCACATGAAGGAACCGGTTCTCGAAAACCGTTTCCCTAACATAGCTTGTGCCATCAGCAACTGTAAGGACAGCCATAATTGCTGGTTGAAGGTCGGTTGGGAATCCCGGGTAAGGGAAGGTTGTAATATTCACAGGATAGAGCTTCCCGTCCATCCGTGCCCTTATAGTGTTGTCCTTTAGTTGAAGTTCGGCGCCCATTTCTTCCATTTTCATAAGCGCAATAGCAAGATGTTGCGGCTTTATGCCTTTAACGGTTATATCACCGCGGGTTCCTATAGCGGCGAGAAGGTAAGTTCCTGCCTCAAGCCTGTCGCCTATGGGTTGATATTCCACGCCATGAAGGCTTTCGACACCCTCAATCTTTATAAGCGTAGAGCCTGCCCCATATATCTTCGCGCCCATACTATTCAGGAAATTTGCGAGGTCATAAACCTCAGGGTCACACGCCGCATTGATTATCGTTGTCTCACCTCTCGCAAGTGTTGCCGCCATCATTATGTTCTCTGTCCCTGTATGGCTCGGTCTATCAAAATATACGATATTCCCTTTAAGTTTTTCTGCCCTGAAATCAATATATCCATGTTCCTCCTCGATTTTTGCTCCGAGAGCGATAAATCCTCTTATGTGCTGGTCTACAGGTCGCGCACCTATCGCACATCCACCAGGAAGCGATACCCTTGCACGACCAAATCTCGCCAATAGTGGTCCTGCAACCATAAATGATGCTCTCATCTTTCGGACAAGTTCGTATGGTGCCTCATATTTGTTGATATTCTCCCCATTTACTATAACAGTATGCTCTTCTTTTTCGAATTTCACCCTCAAACCAAGTGTTTCAAGCAAGCGTAGCATTATTCGGATATCGGTTGTATCGGGAACATTATGAATGATAGTTTCCCCTTTTGACGCAAGTATTGCTGCAGCAAGCATTGGCAAAACCGCATTCTTCGCCGCCCTTATCTCAATTTCCCCCCTAAGACGCCTTCCACCTGTAACTACAAACTTGTCCATCTTTTCGACCTACCTTGCTAAGGTTATCGTTCCTTTGCAAATTATCTTCTCCTTCGTATAAATAATATAAACATATGTTCCAACTCGGCAATCATTTCCATTCTCATCCTTCCCATCCCATAAAGAACCTGATATTGAGCCAGGTTCAATTTCAATCTCCCTTATCTTTCGCCCATTTATGTCGAAAATCCTTATACTCCCCCTCTCCGAATACATCTTCGGATAGAAAAATCGCACTTTATCATTTATCCCGTCATTATTTGGTGTGAAAGGATTTGTTGAAATCGAGCAGCTTATTTCGGGCTCTATCCAGAAAAAGTATCTTATTGAGTCCATATTTGCTCCACATCCTGAAACATTGTCGCCAAATACTATCTCGACTTCTATTGTATCACCAGGCGAAACTCCTGCTCCGGCTCTTGCGGTAAATTTGATTTCGCTCGCACTTATACGGGTAAAAGTCAGATTTGGCGAACTTATACGGAGTGTTTCCTCTTTTTCGCCATCTCTCACGCTCATAATAAACAAGCTCTCCTGGATTCCAGAAAAATCATATAAGGTTCCTGTTATGAGAAAATTTGTATCTGGTAGCATTTGCCACTCATATGGAGAAAGATTTTGTATTCGTGGTGGGGTTCTGTCAGCGTAGTATGTTGCCTGAACTGGATAGAGTAGAGGCTGGTCAAGTGTGTCTCTTAGCTCAGCCAATTTTATCTCGTTTAATCCCTCATTTAATACCGCTCTTGTACGGAATATTATCGTATCACCTCTTAAAATGGTGTTTTCGCCTATTCCTATAAATGTTTCGTCATTTGCCATAATCCTGATTGATTCCCTCGTTATGCCGTAGTCTGAATCGATATAAAACACGGTGCTTTCCGCATCGCATGATGTGTAATAGGTGCTTACCGGATAAAGGAGCGTTGCCCTTGGCCGCATCAGAATGGGGATTTGATAAGTCGGGCTTATTGATTGTGATAAGTCGTTTATGTTGTTTAAATCGAAATCGTTGTCCCAAAGATGAACCTCAAAATATACCGTATCATAAGCCTCAAACCCGCCTATAGGGGAAATCGTCTCAAGTGTTATTGTACAGGCGGTTGACTCAACAATCCTTATTGGTACAAGTTGAAAACTGTCGCGTGGCAAGCCATTTTCCCTAAAAATTATGTACGGGTTGTATTCCACCATTGGACCATTATATATGCCTGAGCTATCAAAAACCGTTATTCGAATATAGAAAGCCGAATCCTCCATAAATACTTTTGGCTCAAACGATATGAATTCCGGTGGCGTAGTATCATCATCAGCAATGAAGAAACTCCAACTGAAATTGCTTAACCTGTTAGGCGGGCATATCGTTGTCCTGTCGCTTAGAGATATTGTCGCTCGGACACTTTCCTGTTCAGGGAAAAATAGGTGGATACTTTCGGGGTTAAAGTAGAGATAGGGCTCATCCCATAACATCCCCGAACTTGTTATAGTATATTCGTTCCCATTTATATTGAGAACTATGCTTGATGGCTCAACACCGGCGCCTGTGTCTGTGAGTCGTAGCGTTAACGCCTGCTGCATATCTTCAACTGAACTCATTGGCAAAGGGTATAGGGAATCTACAGTTGGCGCAACCCTATCAACGATAAAGTAATATTGTAAAGGTGAGTGCAGACTGTTTCCAAGTGTATCTTCTATATTCACAATCGAAACAGAGATTGTTTCATAGGCAGCGGATGTTAAAATTGGGTAGACTCTTAATCT
>JBAMLU010000092.1:12480-17374 GCA_039793385.1 bacterium | reverse complement strand
AATATGTAATGGCAATTTTTTCATATGAAATAAATATAAGCGGTAAAAGCTTGGTATGGGAGGAGAAAAATCAGGTTTGTTTGATTAGGTAGAAAGATTTTTGTTTATTATTTAACTTATTGTGTTTCAATTTATTATGTTTTAATTTGGTTTTTGAGGCGAGCGAAAAAATTTTTATTCAACACAAAAAAACACTTGACATAAAAAAATTTGCTTTTTACCTTAAAATTGGAAGAGTTATAGGTGGTGGAAAGTGGTTTAATGGAAAGAGGCTGATGTTTACTGGAAGATACAAATACAAAATGGATAACAAGAACAGGGTATTCATACCCCAGCGCCTGAGAAAGATCGATAAAGGGAAAAGTTATGATGGTTTTATCCTATTATTTGGTCCTGCAGGCTCGCTTATCCTTACCACCCACGAGTTATTTGAGGAATGTCAGCAAGAGCTTATGGTTTTTCCTGATAATCCGCGTCTTAGGATAGAGTTCAAGCGATATTATATCTCAACAAATATCGAGTTAGAGCTTGATACACAAGGAAGAATCCTTATTCCTCAGGAATATCTCGAGTTCGCCGGGATAAAGAAGGATAGTGAGGTTCTTTTTATCGGGATGGGAAACTGGATAGAGCTCTGGAACCCTGAACAGTTCGAGAGAAGAAAAGCTCAGCTCAAACTTGACTGGGATAATATGGCAGAGGAGTTTCTTGAGGCTCTTGATAGGGTGAGGAAAAATAACGATTCTAACCCTTCACAATCTTCTACCTCAGGGGTGTAACTTTGATTCTTCACACTCCTGTGATGGTTACCGAGGTTCTTCAGTACCTACTAAAAGAAAAATTCACCCTTGTTGTTGATGCTACAGTTGGCACAGGAGGGCACGCTGAGGCTATGCTTATGGCAAACGAAAATCTTTTCCTTATAGGAATTGACCGCGATATAAACGCTGTTTTTACCGCTAAAGAGAGGCTCGAGCAGAAATTTCATGGACGGGTAAACCTTTTCTGTGCAAAGTTCACTGAACTCGAGGATGTTATGAAAGAAGCTGGGGTATCTGATGCTGACGCTTTTTTCTTTGACCTCGGGCTATCATACGCTCAACTTGACGAAAGATCAAGAGGATTTAGCTACACTAAGGATGGTCCACTCGATATGAGAATGGGGCTCTCAAATATATCAGCTTATGATGTTGTCAATAAGTTTTCTGAGGATGAACTTTGTGAGATATTTTTCAAATATGGTGAGGAGCGTTTTTCCACTCAAATAGCAAAATCTATTGTTAAAGCGAGAAAAAAACACCCAATTGCAAGAACGCTTGAGCTCGCAAGAATTATTCGAGGTTCTCTTCCGCCCGGCGCAAATAGTGTAAAAAGTCTCTCCCGGATATTTCAAGCCATTCGCATAGTTGTGAACGACGAGCTTAGCGAGCTCGAGCATGGTCTTGATATAGCGATAAATCATCTTCGCTACGGTGGAAGGCTCGGGGTTATTGCTTATCATTCGCTTGAGGATAGGGTTGTAAAGAAAAAAATAAGATACTACTCTTCAAGTTGTGTTTGTCCGCCGGGGATTCCTATCTGTGCTTGTGGCGCAAAAAAAATTCTTCAACCCCTGACAAAACACCCAATTCGACCAACAAAAGATGAAATAGCAAAAAACAAAAGGGCACGAACCGCAAGGCTTCGTGTAGCTGAAAAAATTAAGGAGGGAAAAGGTGAAAATTAAAGGAATTCTTGCTTCGTTCAGAAAAAGAATCGTTAATGATTATAGACACTTTTTCTTTTTATTTATCCTTTTTATTTTGGCTTTTATCTACCTTTTTGAAAGAATCTATTTTATGATGCTTAAGATGGAGCTCACACGACTAACTGAGATACTTAATTCAGAAAAGGTGAAAACCACAAGGCTTGAGTACAAACTAAATGAACTCACATCCCCTGAAAGACTCGATATACTGAGTCATAAACTCGCCATTTCTGATCCATTACCACAGGATATATATGTTTTAAAAGACCCAATAAGGAAAGAAGAAAATAAAGAAGGCTATGCCCTTTTCAGGAACGCAAAGGAATTTCTGGGTTTTATTGCAAGGGGGAAAGAAAGCGCTATGAGATAATGTTATGACAAAGGTTAGTTTCAATAGGGTTCTTTTTCTTGTAAGCTTGTGGGGTTTGGTTTTTTTGATTATGGGATGTAGGCTTTTTTATTTACAGGTGATAAAGTATTCGTATTATAGAAATGAATCAAGGAAATGGCAGGAGAACCCTATAACCCTTCCTGCACAAAGAGGCACGATATTCGACAGGAAAGGGCGGGTAATTGCACAGGATATATCGCTTGAATACTATGTGGTTATCCCTCAATACCTGAACAATCATGAAAAGGCTGATTCCATTCTATCCTATTATCTTGGAAAACCAAGGGGATTTCTTCTGGAGCTTCTCAAGCGCAGAAACGAATATACATATCTTGACACCGTTTCCACTGAGCTATCGGCTAAGATATGGAGAGCAATTGTGCGAAGCGGTATCACAAACGGCATAGAAAAGCATCTTGTTTACAAACGGATATATCCCTATGGTGAAATAGGAGCCCATATAATAGGGTTTTGGGGTAATGAGCCTGAAGGCATTGAGGCGATGTACGAAAACCTTCTTAAGGGTAAGCCTGGTTTGGCTATCCGTATGTGGGATTGCATAAATACCCTTACCATTGAACCACCTCAACCCGGATGTGATATTTATTTGACAATAGATATTGATGTTCAAGCGGCACTCGAAAGGGAACTTAAAAATGCCGTTGAATCGAGTGGAGGTAAATCAGGTGCTGGGGTAGCGGTGATTCCTGAAACGGGGGAAATTCTTGCCCTTTGCTCTTATCCCTCGTTCGACCCCAATAAATTCTCAAAATATCCAGATGATGCCCGACGAAACCGTGTCGTGACCGACCCGTTTGAACCAGGAAGCATTTTTAAGGTTGTGCCCCTTGCTATGATTTTAGAAAATTCAATAGTCAAAGAGGATGATTCGATTTTTTGTCACAATGGGCTTTATGTTGAGCCAAAGATGAATATAAAAATAAGAGATGTTCATCCTTATGGTTGGCTCACGGTTGAGGATGTTATTGTCAAGTCGAGCAATATTGGCACGCTGAAACTTTCTCTTCTCGCACCTCCCGAAAGCCTTTACTCTATGATTAAAAGGTTCGGATTCGGCTCAAAAACCGGTATAGAACTTCCATCTGAAGCTTCAGGGTTTGTGCCTTTGGTGGCAAATTGGGAATACTCGAGAAGGCTTAATATCCCATTCGGTCAAGGCATTATGGTTACCCCACTCCAAATAGTTGAGGCTTATAGTGGAATTGCTAATGATGGTGTGAGAATTAGACCATACCTTGTTAAAAGGATTATCAACCCAAACACAAAGGAAGAAATTGTCTCGGATAGGAAGGAACTTTTATTTTCTGATAGGGAAAAGTTTCTGAGAATATATGGAACCAAGGTTATCTCGCCCGAGACAGCATTGAGAATACGAAAAATCCTTCTTGAGGTTGTAAAGAGGGGAACTGGAAAAAGCGCTTATATTCCGGGACTTGAAATATGTGGTAAAACCGGAACAGCGCAGAAAGCAATAAATGGTGTTTATACGGATAAGAGCTTTGCGAGTTTTGTGGGTATGGCGCCATGCGAAAAACCACGAATTATAGCGATGATAATTGTTGATGAGCCGCAAAAAGCTTTTCAGTTTGGCGGAGTTGCTTCAGCACCTTATGTAGGAAGATTTATTTCGAGGTTAAGCGCAATAGCTCCAGAATATATTCCGGCTGGGGTCTCAAGTGAACCCAAAATTGCTAAAGTTGAAAGCGTATCCACGCCAAATCTTGTGATGCTTTACAAGGAACAGGCTGAAAAACTCCTTCGCTGGCTCGAACTCGAACCTGTATTTATGGGTAATGGCAATATAGTGTTGTCCCAAATGCCCCCAGAAAAAACTTCTTTAAAAAAAGGCGAAAAAGTTTATTTAACCCTTGGGAATGCAAACAACCTCTCTTTAAACAATAATAATGATAAAAAGCTCGTTCCGGATTTGTGCGGGATGCCCATAAGAAAGGCTATTTTACTCTTGTGGTCAATGAACATACCATTCAAGATTATCGGCAACGGTGTGGTTAAATCTCAGGAACCATCGCCAGGAGGACCAATAGGCGAAAATGAGATATGTCTTTTGCGCTGTTCACTGGAGTAAAAATGAAACTTGGTGAACTCATAAAAGATCTCACATTTAGCGGCAATTTCAACCCCGAGCTCGAGATAACCGGTATTTCTTACAACTCGAGGGATGTTAAGTCTGGTGACCTCTTTATTGCTATATCGGGCGAGAAATACGATGGCAAAGATTTTATTCCTGAGGCTAAAAGAAAAGGTGCAGTTGCTTTTGTTAGCGATTCCGCTTTACCCATTGAGAATCTAGTTCTTGTTGATGATACAAGGGAAGCGTTAGCGCTTATTTCTAAGGAATTTTATGGCAGACCGGACGAAAAGATGAGTATTGTTGGTGTTACGGGCACAAACGGCAAAAGCACAACCACTCATATCATTGCCTCGATTTTTAACGCTACATCGATAAAAAGCGCCGTGGTGGGAACATTGGGCTGTGTGTATGAAGGTCAGTGTGAAAGGCTCAGGCACACAACGCCAGAATCAAAAGAGCTTTACGCTCTTTTGGCGAAGCTTATGTCAAAAGGTGTGAGGTTTGTTGCAATGGAGGCATCATCACACGGGCTTTTCTTAAAACGAGTTTATGGAATAAAGTGGGCGGGCGCCGTTTTTACCAACCTAACACAGGACCACCTCGATTTCCACGGCTCTATGGAAGAATATTTTGAGGCTAAGAA
>JBAMLU010000092.1:0-12470 GCA_039793385.1 bacterium | reverse complement strand
GATACTTTTTAGAAGTATATCAAGTGATGTTCCCGCTGTCGTAAATATCGACGACCCATATGGAAAAATCCTATCCGATGAGTTCAAAACGAAAAAAGCGTCAATACTCAATGCTGATGCAGATTATCGGGTCGAACCGATTTGCTTTAGGCTTGATGGTTCACGGATGAAATTCTTATCATCCGATGGCGAAATAGAACTTGAGACAAGGCTTATTGGTCGTTTTAACGCCTACAATATCCTTCTTGGTGCCGCTATTTCCCATCTCCTTGGTCGCACTCTCGAGGAGATAAAGCGAGGTGTTAGACAAGTGGCACCAGTTAAAGGACGAATAGAACAAGTTCCAGGTAAACAGCCATTCTATGTGTTTATTGACTATGCCCATACGCCTGATGCACTTGAGATGATTATTACATCAGTAAGAGAACTTAACCCATCAAGGATAATCCTTGTTTTCGGTTGCGGTGGCGACAGAGACAGAACCAAAAGACCTAAAATGGGCGCTATTGGTGCCAAATACGCCGATATACTGATAATAACATCAGATAACCCCAGAAGCGAGGACCCGGAAAAGATAATCGATGATATAGGAGTCGGTATCAATAATGACAAGCCTTTCATAAGAATAACGAA
Organism: bacterium; assembly: GCA_039793385.1. GTDB lineage: Bacteria > UBP14 > UBA6098 > JBAMLU01 > JBAMLU01 > JBAMLU01. Next base: position 11,837 of record JBAMLU010000092.1, on the reverse strand, counting down.
CAGAAAAGAGGCAATTTTTGAGGCACTTGAAATAGCTCGAGCTAATGATGCTGTTGTTATTGCTGGAAAAGGGCACGAGGATTACCAAATAATCGGCAATAGTATTATTCACTTCGATGATCGTGAGATTGTTGAAGAATGGTTAAAGATGAAGGGGTTTTTGGAATGAAACCTTTAACTTTGGGATTTGTAGCTGAACTTGTAAAGGGTAGATTAGTTCCTGATGAGGCTTATTCGGTTTATATGCGAGGGATTTCTACAGATTCAAGAAATCTTCGTCCTGGGGAGATATTTTTTGCGTTAAAGGGTGAGAGGTTTGATGGACACCAATTTGTTCAGGACGCGATTAAAGCGGGTGCGGTTTGTGTTGTGGTCTCTCAAAAACCCGAAAATGTCACACCCTATATCCTTGTGAACGATACCGTTTTTGCACTTGGTGAGCTGGCAAAATTTTATCGAAATGAATTTGATTTCACTGTTGTGGGAATTTCTGGTTCTGTTGGAAAAAGCACAACTAAAGAGTTGGTAGGAAAGGTTCTTTCTAAAAAAGGTGAGGTCGTGGTTTCCCCGAAAAGCTTCAATAATCTTATTGGTCTTCCGCTCACAGTATTTAAGGCAGATGAAACAACCTCATTTGCTGTGCTCGAGCTCGGGATAAATAAAGTTGGCGAGATGGATAGGCTTGTTGAGATTGCTAAGCCTGATGTCGCTGTGCTTACAGCTATATCCGCGGCTCATACTGAAGGGCTTAAAGATGTTAACGGTGTTTTAAGGGAGAAGTTGAAGCTTATTGAGGGTATGAAAGATAGAGGTGTCGGGTTCGTTAATGGGGATTTCGAAAACCTTAAAATAGCTGCGATGATGATTCCCAAGAGGATTGTTCTTTTTGGCACAACTAAAGGAGTTGATATTCAGGCTCAAAATATAAAGTGGGATAAGTATGGGTTATCGTTTGTGATCGAATCTAACAGGTTTTTTATGCCGGTTCTCGGGAGATTTTGGGTTTATTCGGCGCTTGTTGCTTATTGTATTGGGCGTGAATTTGGCGTGGGGATTGCCGAAATTAGCGATGTTTTTGCCGGTTTCGATGGGCTTGACGGACGAATGAAACTATACGAAAAAAATGAGATTACCATAATTGATGATACATATAATGCCAATCCTCTCGCTATGAAAGAAGCCCTTATGACAGTATACGGGTTAAAAGCGAGGCGTAGAATTGCTTTCCTTGGTGATATGCTCGAACTTGGTGAGCTCGCTTTTGTCTCTCACAGAGAACTTGGAAGGCTTGTAAAAGAACTCGGCTTTGATATCGTTTATTTTGTAGGTAAGCTTTCAAAAGATGCTTACGAGCAAGCTACGGCAAATAATGATAAAGATGTTAGATGGTTCAGTTCAGTTGATGAGGCTTTGGAGAGCGTTAAATCGCTCGAGCTCCAAAAAGGTGATATAATCCTTATTAAAGGTTCAAGAAGGATGAATATGGAGAGGCTTTTTAATGCGATAACGGAGGTGATAAAATGAGGACAATTTTTATATCGGTTGCAATCGTTTGCCTTTTAATCCCGTTGATTTCTCCGCTTTTCGCGCAGGGTGGTGGAATCTCAATCAAGCTTCTTTTGCCATCAATAAGGATAGAGCTCAACCCCGACCTTGTTAAAGGCAAATTGTACTGCGCTCCACAAGCACCGGTATTTATTGGATACCAAATGGGTCGGGTAGAGATAATAATTGAGTATAAAAAAGAATCCCATTCACCTGATATATCAAAGTTGAAAGGGTTCTAATGCTTTATCACCTTCTCTTCCCACTAAAAAAACATTTCATCCTTTTCAACCTCTTCAGGTATATAACATTTCGTTCTGCTGGGGCTGCGACAATCTCTTTCCTCAGCTGCCTTATTCTTGGACCATTGCTAATTAGATATTTTAAGAGGCTTGGCGCTGTATCGCAGATAAGGGTTGATGTCCCTGAGAGGCATAATGTCAAGAAAGGGACCCCAACAATGGGTGGAGTTCTTGTGGTTGTGAGCGCAGGCATATCAACACTATTATGGGCTGACCTCCGCTCATGGTATGTATGGCTCGCCCTTATTATTACTGTCCTTTCGGCATTATTGGGATTCGTTGATGACTATTTCAAGGATGTTAAGCGGCTCTCAAACGGACTTCTAATTAAGCAGAAACTTATTTTTCAAATAGCTCTTGGTTTGGCTGTGGGGGCATTTCTTTTTTATCTTTCCCCGGCAAGAACCTACCGTGGGATTACAGAAACCCTCTTTCTCAAGGAATTCATTATTGACCTTGGCATTCTTTATATTCCGTTTACGGCAATTGTTCTTGTTGGAACGGTGAATGCCATAAATATTGTTGACGGGCTTGATGGTCTTGCGGGAGGGCTTTCGACAATTGTAATTGCTGTTTTTGCTATTGTCGCTTATATCACTGGAAGGTTCGATTTCTCAAGATATCTTAATATATTTTACCTTCCAGGCACCGGTGAGCTCTCAATCTTTGCCGCTTCCCTTGTAGGTGCACTTCTTGGCTTCCTCTGGTATAATACCTATCCTGCCGAAATATTCCTCGGAGATACCGGGTCCCTTGCTCTTGGCGGCGCAATAAGTGCTATGGCAATTTTGCTCAAAAAGGAGTTTTTTTTAGTTATAATTGGCGGGGTATTTGTCATTGAAACTCTTACCGTTATAATCCAGATAATATCGTTCAGGTTGTTTGGCAAGAGGGTTTTTAGGATAGCGCCGATACACCACTCATTTGAGCTTGAAGGCATGCCAGAGCCCAAAATCGTTGTGCGTTTCTGGATTATTGGGCTCATATTTGCGCTCTTCGGGCTCGGAACATTCAAGATGCGTTGATGATGAATCTTTTGGGTAAAAGGGTTGTTGTTTTAGGCTTTGCAAGAAGTGGGTATAGTGTTGCAAAGCTTCTTGCCAAAAGCGGAGCTCGTGTTTTGGTGAGCGAAAGAAAATCGCCCGAGCAATTGAAAAAAAGTGTCGTTGAACTTCAAAATATGGGTGTGGAATTCGAATTCGGGGGACACTCGAGGCAGATATTTGACGCTGATTTTGTAGTCGTGAGTCCGGGGGTATCCTTGCGAGACGGTATACTTAATGAGCTTGCGAATTCTTCAATCCCTATTTACAGCGAGATAGAAATCGCTTCTTGGTTCAATAGGGGCAAAATAATCGGGATAACCGGCTCTAATGGTAAAAGCACAACTTCAACGCTCACGCACAGGATTATTGTTGATGCCAAGCGAAAAGGATATCTCGCGGGGAATATCGGTATTCCTTTTTCCGAAATAGCTGCGCAAACAAAAGAAGATGATATAGTTGTTCTTGAGTTATCGAGTTTTCAGCTCGAACGAATAGCGAGTTTTGCGCCTTATGTTTCGGTTATACTTAATCTTTCGCCCGATCATCTCGATAGGTATGATTCGGTTGAGACTTACTACTTTGCGAAACTAAGAATATGGGAGAATCAGGATGAGAGAGATTTGGCCTGTATAAGGATGGATGACCCGATCCTTACGGGATACATTGAGCGGTGCAAAGCCAAAATATTAGGGTTTGCGCGGCGGTATTTCGGGATTCACGGTGTATATGCTTATGACGGCTGGATTAATATTGTTGGTGATGATGGTAAAGAAGAGAGACTCATTGAGATACAATCGCTTGGTCTTATAGGTCCGCATAATGAGTGGAATGTCGCAGCTTCTGTAGCAGCAACGCTACCGCTTGATATAGAGCGCGATTCCATTTGTAATACTCTTATGAATTTCAAGGGCATAGAGCATAGGCTCGAATTCGTTCGGGAACTTGAGGGGGTGCTTTTCTATAACGATTCAAAATCCACAAATCCCGATTCACTTGACTGGGCGCTTCAAACATTTACCGGTTCGATAATTCTCATCGCAGGCGGTCTTGATAAGGGAACGGATTTCTCTTTCCTTCGAAACCGGATAAGCGAAAAAGTTAAACTTGCGATTCTTATTGGAAAGGCGAAAGAGAAACTCAGAAACGAATGGATTGGCGCAACAGAGATTATCATTGCAAATAGTTTGCCTGACGCTGTTGAGCTTGCTTTTGAAAATTCCTCGCCCGGTGATATCGTCCTTCTATCTCCAGGATGCGCAAGCTTCGATATGTTCGATAATTTTGAGCATAGGGGAAGGGTTTTTAAGGAACTTGTCAATAAACTTAAATCAAAATATGAAAAGAGAACCTGATAAGGTGTTTATAGGGATAGTCTTTTTCCTTGTTGCGATGGGAATTCTTATGATATTTGATGCGAGCTCGGCAAGGGCTTATGTCAATTTCAACGGCGACTACTTCTATTATCTCAAGCACCACATCATCAGGCTCGCGATATCGGTTATGATATTTTTGTTCTTTTACCGAATTGATTATACAAGGCTGCGAGAATATTCGAACCTGATGCTTTTGTTTGCAATAGTATCGCTTATTTGCCTTGCGGGTTTAAAATTTACAAGGTTTGGGAGTCATCGTGTGATCAGAAACATGTATGGTTTTCAGCCATCAGAGTTTGCTCGCCTCGCAATGATAGTTTTCCTTGCAGATAAGCTTTCGAAGAGCGAGCAGTATGCTGATGATTTTTTCCAGGGATTTGCACCTCTTATCTCAGTTGTTATTTTTGTTGTTTTTCTTGTTGCGATACAACCGAGCTTTGGTATGGCAGCGGTATTGCTTGCCGGCTCTTTAATGATGCTATTTGTTGGTAAGGTAAGAATAGAACACCTGCTCGCGATTGGTTTAGTTGGATTAATTGGAGTTGCAATACTTTTATTGAGCATGAGCGATGCCGAGCACTACGCCGTTAAAAGGCTTAAGATGTTTGCGGGTGAGGCTGATAAGGAACTTTCATTCCAGATAAACCACTCTATTGCCGCTATTGCTACAGGCGGTCCTTTTGGGCGAGGGTTCGGGAAAAGCGTTGAAAAAACCTATCTTCCTGAGGCTCACACAGATTTCATATTCTCAATTATTGCTGAGGAATTCGGCTTCTTCTTCTCCATAATGGTCCTTCTTGCATACGCTCTTCTTCTAAGGCGAGGAATTATGATAGCATTTCGTGCAAGGGACTCTTTTGGCGCTTATCTCGCATTCGGTATAACGGCATTTTTCTTTACCTATATCACAATGAATATCCTCGTCACAATGAAACTCCTCCCAACTACAGGTATACCTTTGCCATTCTTGAGTTTCGGTGGGAATTCCCTTTTTATAAATATGGCTTGTTGTGGAATCCTTCTAAATATATCCAGGCATCTTAAAATACCTCTTACAGAGCCAATTTTAAAAGGTAGAATGGGATTTTTCACGTTGAGGGAGGACCGTGACTATTTTGTATGAGAAAGGAGTAAGGGTTCTTTTTGTTGCTGGTGGAACCGCAGGTCATATTGTCCCCGCGATAAATATTGCCAATCGCTTAAGAAGAAGATATCCTGGCTCGAGCATATTCTTTGTTGGAACAGAAAGCGGTATGGAAAGCATTCTTGTGCCTCGTTATTTCCCTTTTCAGGCTATTAAGGCTTATCCTTTTAGAGGAGGGATTGGGCGCCTGACAAATTTTCTTGTTCGATTCCCGGGTTCTGTACTGGAAAGCATTAAGGTTATTAAGGGGGTGGTGCCTGACGTTGTTGTTGGGACGGGTGGTTATGTTTCCGCGCCAGTTATTGTTGCAGCGAAATTGCTTGGCATTCCAACCCTCATTCAGGTTCAAAATGTCACACCCGGATTAGCATCAAGATTCCTTTCTTTCTTCGCTGACGAAATCGCGGTCGCTTTTCCAGCCACGAGAAAAAAATTCTTCTGGCGCAGCCCCAGAAAAGTTATACTGACTGGGAATCCGGTTAATGTCGCCCCGCCAGAACGAATAAGGGAGGATATCATAAATGAGATGAATCTTCACAAAGATTTTTTCACAATACTCGTTACAGGTGGAAGTCAAGGGTCAAGGTCGATAAATAATGTTGTTCTTTCGATGGTGAAGGGGAAATATCTTCCTGATGGTATGCAACTCATATGGCAAACAGGAAGAGCAAGTTATGATGATATATCTAAGGAGATCGAGTTGTTCACTATTCCTGTTTATCTTACACCGTTTATTGAGAGAATGAATGAGGCATATGCTATATCCTCACTTATCGTTTGTCGTGCGGGCGCATTAACCCTTTCTGAGGTAGCAGCGTGGGGCTTGCCATCGATTGTTATCCCCTATAGAGGTGCTGGCAGACATCAAGCAAAAAACGCAAAATATTTCGCTAAGGTTGGTGCCTCTGTGGTTATAAAAGAAAACGAACTCTCAGCAGGAACACTATCAAGGGAGATAATAAAGATTTATCATAACGAGCAGAAAAGGGTTTCAATGATAAGGGCGGCACGAAGGATAGCCCGTGAAAACGCAACAGATATCATAGTTGATAGAATAATAGAGCTTGTTTTTAAAAGGAGATGAATATGTTTAAGCGTGTGAAAAGCATTCATTTTATAGGAATAGGTGGCACAGGTATGTGCGGTCTTGCGGAGATAGTTCATAATATGGGTTATACGGTAACTGGTTCAGATATAAGGGTATCAGAGGCGACAGAGAGGCTTGAATCTCTTGGGATAAAGGTATTTTATGGTCATTCGCCGTCGAACATAAGAGACCCTGATATAGTTGTGGTTTCGTCGGCTATAAAGGGGGATAATCCTGAGCTTGCTGTTGCAGCGACAAAAGGGATCCCCATAATACCTCGAGCGCAGATGCTTTCTGAACTTATGAGGCTTAAGGAGGGTATAGCGGTTGCCGGCACTCATGGGAAAAGCACGACAACATCATTAATAGGGGAGATTCTTACCTGCGCCGGGTTTGACCCAACGATAATTGTTGGCGGTAGAGTTGTCAATCTTAGTTCAAATGCGAGGCTTGGCACAGGTAAATATCTTGTTGCTGAGGCTGATGAGTATGACCGTTCGTTTTTGCGGCTCGCCCCAACAATCGCCGTTGTTACCGCAATTGAACCGGAACATCTCGAATGCTATGGCGATGATTTCGAACTTCTCAAACGAGCATTCCTCGAATTTATGAATAAGGTCCCGTTCTACGGCGCTGTTTTTGCCTGCGCTGATGAGAATGTCGTAAGAGAACTCATACCTGAGGTTGACCGCAGGGTTTTCACTTATGGAATTGCTACCTCAGCTGATATAAGAGCATTAAGGATTTCTTTCAAGGAGAACAGAACAATATTTACGGCTGTTTATCAGGAGCAGGAACTTGGGGATGTTGAGGTCAGGCTTTTGGGGCTACACAATGTTAAAAACTCACTTGCTGCTATTGCTGTTGCGCTTGAACTTGGTGTTCAGTTCGATATTATAAGGGATGCGCTCAGGTCTTTCAAGGGTGTTTACAGGCGCTTCCAGATAAAAGCTGAGCTTGGCGGGATTATGGTTGTTGATGATTATGCTCATCATTACACCGAGATACGAGCAACCCTTCAAGGCGCAAGGCTCGGCTACAAAGGACGAAGAATAGTTGCTATTTTCCAGCCACATCTATTCTCAAGAACAAGGTATTTTTACAAAGAGCTCGGCAAAGCGCTACTTGAAAGCGACCTGCTTTTCATCACTGATATCTATCCAGCGAGGGAAGAACCAATTGAGGGTGTTACTGGCGAACTTGTTTACCAGGCTGCACGAGAATGCGGACACCCTGAACTTTATTACTCTAAAGACCTCGAAAACCTCAAATATTTGGTCTTCGAACGAATAAGACCCGGTGATATAGTCATAACGCTTGGTGCCGGGAATATTAATAAGGTCGGCGATGAACTCATCGCTATGCTTAAGGAGAGATATGGCAAGCCTGCGGAATGAAATAATAAACGAGCTTAAATCCATATCCGGCGACCGAGTTAAAACAAATTTTTCCCTTTCAAAATATACATCATTTGGGCTTGGGGGTAACTGTGCGGTTTTCATCAATGTTCACTCCGAAACTGAACTTTCTCATCTTTTGAGGTTTTGTTTTGAGAACGGGTTAAAATATTTCATACTCGGAAATGGGACGAATATCCTTGTTTCCGATAGGGGGTTTGATGGTGTGGTTTTAAAGCTTGACGGTTTGTTCAATGAGTATGTTTTCTCTCATTCTGGAGTTTGGGCTGGAGCATCCTGTTCAGTTAACCTGCTTATCGAAAAGTCATTAGAGCTCGGATATTCTGGCTTGGAACCCCTTTATGGTATCCCGGCAACATTAGGTGGCGCATTAAAAATGAACGCCTCAGCATTCGGATGTTCTATCGGGTCATTTGTGAAAAGGTTTGTCGCTTTTGATAAAAGAGGGAGAGGATTTGTTTTTGAGCCGTCACACTTAGAATGGGGCTACAAGAAAAGCCCTGTCTGTGAGCTTGTAGTTTCGCGGGCACTTATATCCCTGAAAGAGGATAAACCTGAAAATATAAACTCGAGGATAAAAGAGTTTTACATAAGGCGGAAGCAAACTCAACCCCTAAACGAGAGAAGCGCCGGGTGTGTTTTCAAAAATCCGTCGGAAAATCTTTCCGCATCAGCCATAATCGATAGTCTGGGCATTAAAGGCGAACGGATTGGCGGTGCATATGTTTCAGAAAAACATGCTAATTTCATTGTGGCGAGAGAAGGTGCTACAGCATCGGATGTTTTCAAACTTATGATGAAAATAAAGAGGATTGTCCTCGAAAAGAAAGGGATAAATCTCGAACCCGAACTCATCCTTTTAGGTGAGTTTGAATATGAAAAAGAATAATCCAAAATCTATAATCCTTATCGTATCTCTTTCTTTACTTTTGGTATTCTTCCTTTTGTCACCTGTTTTTGAGATAAAAGAGGTTCGAGTTAACGATAATTCGAGGCAACACTCAATAATAAAGGAATCCAAAATCCAGTTAGGCTCAAATATTTTCCTTTTGAACACATTTGCCTGTAAAAAGAGGATTCTCAAAAGTGATAGGCAAATAGAAGATGTAAAGATAAAGAGGATATTACCATCAACCCTTGAAATAAGGGTTAAGCTAAAAGAGCCCATTATGCTCATATTATCTGATGATCTATACGGTCTCACACGGGCATGCGAGCTTATAAAGATTGAACCACATTTTGTTCCTAATTTGCCGATTTTCACCGGGTATAATATTTCAACTCCTTATACATTCTTGCCCGATTCGATCTCTAAACCACTTGTGGCGCTCTACGATGCAATAAGTTCCGGTTATCCAAATCTTTTATATGATATATCTGAGATACACTTTGATAGCCAGGCTGGATTGGGTTTTTATATCATCAGCAAGGATATTTTTGTGACTGTCGGGCTAAAGGATTTTGAACTGAAATTAGTACGGCTTGAGAAGATTTTAGGCGAACTTGAATATGTTAATGAAAAGCCCGTATACATAGACCTTGATTTCAAATCACAGGCAATAGTTCGTTTTCAATCCAAAAAGGAGAGAGATAAATGGAGGATGTGATAACAGCGGTTAATATGGGAAGCAGTAGAATTACTGCATTGATAGGCGCGATTGAGCCCGAGAATGAGCTAAGGATTCTTGGGGTAGGTGAATATGAGGTGATGAATGAAATCCAGCGTGGCGAGATAAAGAATATGGATAGAGCTGAGGAATCGCTTAGGAATGCTATTGCTATGGCTGAGAAGATGGCACAGATAAAGGTTAAGAGCGTTGTTGTTGGGATAGGTGGCGAGAATATAAGGTCGTTCAAGAGTCGTGGTGTTGTGCCTATTGCTGAGCCTGAAAAAGGCGTGACGAAAAATGATGTTGAAGCGGCGTTTAAGGCAGCTCAAGCTTTACCTCTAACAGCTGATACGGAACTCATCGATTCCGTGGTGCAGGAGTTTATAATCGATGGTCAAAACGGGATTACAGACCCAATCGGTATGATAGGTGTCAGGATGGAACTCGATCTCCTCTTGTTGCTCGGTTCATCAACAGCGATTAGGAATTTAAGAAGGTTAATCGAGAGATGTAAATTACGCCTTGATGGCACAATTGTGAATATCATTGCTGATGGTGAGGCTGCATTGAGCCCGGACGAAAAGGAGCTCGGTGTTCTTCTTGTGGATATAGGTGCTCATACCACAACACTCGGTGTATGGAAATCAAACAGGCTTATTCATTTAAGTGTACTCGGTTATGGCGGGGAGATTGTGACGAAGGATATAGCATCAGGGTTAAGGCTCACGATGGAGGAGGCTGAATATGTTAAGGTTAAGCATGGATGCGCTGTAGCAAGTATGGTTAACGAGCATGAGGAGCTCGAAATCTCAGGGCTTGGCAGACGAGAAAATCGAGTGCTATCAAAGCGACTTTTGGCAGAAATTATTGAGGCAAGGATGGATGAAATACTTTCCGTTTTGCGCCACTACCTTAGCTCATTCCCTTTCTGGAACAAACTTGCAAGCGGAGTAGTTTTTGTGGGTGGCGGAGCACAAATGCCAGGTCTTGTCGAACTTTCAGAAAAAACTTTAGGACTCGCAACCAGAATCGGTTTACCTATAATAAAACCTCAAAATGGATTTGAAGGCTTAAGAACTCCAGGCTATGCAACCCCTATAGGGATACTTCTTTCGTATATAAATATCTTGCGGGAAAAGAAAACGCTTTTTGCCGATAGAAAAAAATCAGCATTTGCTGAAAAGGTCAGAAAGTTTTTAGGCAGGCTTTTTTGAAAGGAGGTCATATGTCTGACATCCAATTTGTCAATGAATCAAATCCATCAATGAGGATTGTGTGCATTGGTGTGGGAGGAGGAGGATGCAATCTTATTGAGACTGTTTCAAGATTATCGTTGAAAGGGATCGATTTCTATGCGGTTAATACCGACAAACAGGCGCTTGAGCGGCTCGATTGTAATCAGAAGATACTTATAGGTCTTGAGGTTACTCGAGGACTTGGTACAGGTGGCAATCCTGAACTTGGCAAAAAGGCTATTGAAAATGATAAGGATGCAGTTGCGGCTGTGCTTGAGGGCGCAAATATGGTGTTTGTTGTTGCCGGGCTTGGCGGTGGAACCGGAACAGGCGCTGCACCTGTTATTGCAAGCATGGCTAAACAAGCGGGAGCGCTTACTGTTGGAATATTCACCTTGCCGTTCGAATTCGAAGGGAAAAAGAGGATAAGCATTGCTGAGGAGGGGCTTGAGCATCTCAGGGAGAATGTCGACACCATGCATATAATTCCCAATCAGCGGCTATTCTCAATACTTGAGAAAAACTCTTCTATTGCAAAAGCATTCGAGCTTATTAACAATCAACTTCAAGCAGAGATTGAAGGTATTTACGAGATACTCACGAAGACGGGGATAATTAACCTTGATTTTGCTGATGTTTATACTGTTATGCACGACTCTGGTGGTGAGGCTCTTATAGGAACGGGATTTGGCAAGGGAGAAAATGCAGCATATATCGCTGTAACATCAGCCATAGAAAGCCCATTCGTTGAGGAACGCTCGCTTATGAGCGCACGCCGTGGACTTGTGAATTTCACTACTCACCCAGATTATCCTTTCTTTGAGCTCGAGGCTGCGGTCTCTGCAATGAGAAGTCAGGGCGGGTTTGAGGATGCTTTCTCGTTCGGGCTCGTAGTTGATGAAAACCTCCAACAAGATGAAGTGCGAGTTATTGTTATCGCTACAGGATTCGACTCTAAAAAACTCGCTGATGCTGAAACCGAAAAAACAAAAAGGATTATGATGAAAATAACTGAAGGGAAAAAGGAAACGAGGGTTATCCCTATAGAAGAGGTCACAAGGAAATTCCCAAGTGCTG
>JBAMLU010000091.1:0-17684 GCA_039793385.1 bacterium | reverse complement strand
ATCCCCAAAAGAAATCCCCTCACCACAGGTGTAAGTGAGCGTAATACCACCATAAGCGTGAACCGTGTCCATAATTGAAACTGGTATTTCAGCATCAGGCGAGAGAGCTGAGCTTATAGCACTCCTTATCGCATATGGCACCGCAACAAGCTTCTCCCTCGGGTGAAGAATCTCATAATTAACCTCAACCTCAAGATAGTAAGCCTTATCGAACGGGAGCTCTCCAAAGGGCGTTATTTCCCCCAATAAAACCGAGAAAAGCCCGTTAGAAACGATAACCTCATCATGTATTTCTGACCAGATTTGCTCGCCACCAATCTCAGATTCGTAAAGCCTAAACACCATCCTAACAGTATCATTTATCCCAACGCCTGAGCTATCAAGCAATTTCCCTTGATAATTCAATATTCTTGGCACCGAAGAAAAAACGAGCAGCAAAAACACCAAAACACTAATCGCCTCTTTCATCCTCATATTTCCTCCTTTTTTAAATATTATATCAATTTAAAACTCTAATGCAACACTATTTTTCTCGAACCTCTATTGGATATTCCCCTGAGAAGCAGGCGGTACAAAATCTGTTCTCATCGGAGTTAATAAGATACTCGAGCGGTAAGTAGCTAAGCGAATCAACATTGATAAACCCTTTTATCTCGTTGAGATCAAGTGATGAAGCGATAAGTTCGTGCCTTGTAGGAATGTCAATTCCGTAGAAGCAGGGGTATTTGAGAGGCGGGGAAGCCACACGCATATGAATTTCTTTTGCGCCTGCAGTTCTAATAATTTCGATGAGTCGTCTACTTGTAGTTCCTCTGACAAGGGAATCATCAACGAGCACAATCCTTTTACCTTTAATTACAGAGTTCACCGGACCATACTTAAAAACGACATCGGACTCCCTTTCGTGAAGTCGTGGTTTTATGAACGATCGCCCAACATAGTAGGAACGAACAAGTCCAATCTCAAAAGGTATTCCCACAGTTTGAGCATAAGCTATTGCCGCAATTGAGCCTGAATCTGGCACTGCAACAACAATATCGGCAGTTGCAGGAGCAAGTTTTCCAAGCATCATCCCGGATTTCTTCCTGAACTCATATACATTAAAACCATCAACGATACTATCGGGACGAGCAAAATATATGAGCTCAAATATGCAAAATCGAGCGGGGTTTTTGTTTTCGAGCTTGAATGAATCAACGCCTGAGCGCGAAACTCGAATGATTTCACCTGGCTTGACAGGGCGGATATGATTTGCACCAAGAAAACTTAATGCGCAGGTTTCGCTTGAAAAAATAATAGCACCTTCAAGCTCGCCCATCTCAAGCGGGCGAAATCCGTAAGGATCCCTTACCGCATAAATAGCATCTTTTGTCAAAAGCAGAATCGAATAAGCACCCTCAACAATGCTCATTGCATACATAATTCCCGCAAGCAAATCGCTTTCCATCGACTGTGCTACGAGATGCAAAAATATCTCTGTATCGGTTGTAGAATGAAAAACCGTGCCCTTTTTTACAAGTTTCTCTTTTAATCTCTTATAGTTTACAAAGTTTCCATTATGAGCGATTGCGAGGAAATCATTCCTGAATTGGACTATGAAAGGCTGAAGATTCGCGGTTGATGGTGAGCCAGTTGTAGAATATCGCACATGACCAATAGCTGCCCTTGAGCTTGGGAATGAGAAAGCATAGCCGTTTTTTGTCAGCTCCGAAAGCAATCCCTCGCTTTTCCTCTCGAATATACCGGTATCGGTAACACCTACAACCCCAAATCCCTCTTCGCCCCTATGCTGAAGCTGAAATAAACCATAATATGTCAGGTCAAGTGCCCTGTAAGAATTATATACACCAAATATTCCGCAATTATGTTTTATCATATTCTTCTTTCAAAATAGAGCCTCTCCGCACGAGCAAGCTCCTGTTGAGAATTTATACCGATAAGCTCCATTACATCGTTCGCATAATAAGTAGTCACTTTGTATCCTTTGCTTATAAAAATCCTGGCGAGGTCTGTAAGATAAAACTCACCCTGCGCGTTATCATTCCTGACAAGGTCGATCGTCTCAAAAACCTTCTCACAATCAAATAAATATATTCCAGAATTGAACTCCTTTATTTTCTTCTCTTCTTCCGTTGCATCCTTATCCTCAACGATGGAAACGATATTGCCGGTGTGGTTGCGAACGATTCGACCATAACCTGATGGATTATCGATAAATCCGGTGAGAATGGTTAGGTCTGCTTGTGACTCTTTGTGCGAATGCAACATACTTTCAAGCGTCTCCGTCCTAATAAAAGGAACATCACCGCACAACACAAGAAGACTGCTTCTATGTTTATCGATATATGGCAGAGCAGATTTTAGTGCGTGAGCTGTACCAAATTGTTCATTCTGCAAGGCAAAAACAACATCATATTTCTGAAGAACCCTCTTTACAAGTTCAGCTTTGTATCCAACAACGATGATATACTTTTTTGCATTAAGTGGCAAAACAGATTTAAGAACATGCTCAACAAGCGTAATACCACCGAGCCTGAATAGCACTTTAGGCAAGCGAGAATGCATCCTCTTGCCCTTTCCCGCCGCAAGAATCACAACGAATAAATCCTTCATCTTAAATAAGTTCTGCGCTACCTATTTTTTCTTTTATTATTTCAGCGCGAGTGATATCAAGTGAGGCGGGGTTTGATAGTTCGGGGTTGAAAAACTGTCCAATGTGAGCTGGCTGAATAAGAAGGAGAAGATTAAGGATGGTTTTCAGGTCGCAGCCGGCAACAAGACCGGAGTCGAGCCCCATTTTTAAGGCTAGCAATAGATTCAACGCCTCGTGAGCACCTATAAGGCGAGAATATTTAAGAACCCCCAATGCCCGGGAAACTCGATCCTCAAGCTGGTATCTCGCCCTTTCCACAATATCTGCGCGTGCATCACGCTCGAGTCTAACTATATTCGTTATGGTGTTCCTAGCCTGCTCAAATACATCCTCCTCAGTTACACCCAGGGTCTTCAATGTATAAATATGAAACATATAACCGATAACCTCAAACCCGTAACTAAAAAATCCCCTAATCCCCATCGAGTTGGATTTAAGAATACCCTCAATTTGATTAAGTCGTCCTGATACACAAACCCCCCATAGGTGAAAATTGGCTCCGATTCTTAATCCTGTACCAACATCAGTTACAGTTGCTGTAAGATAACCCCAACGCTTATCCTTTGCAAAATCAAGCTTACTTGACAAATCCCTCACCCTTTCCATAGCGCGCATAAAAACAGGATAAAGGTCAGCACCGCTACCCATAAAGACCATATAAAGATGATTATCACCATTTATGGAAAAATACATATCCTCTTCGTCAGAAATGAAAATAGAGCCATTCTTTGCTGATGGCGTATCGCTTATGAAAATCTGCCTTTCACGAAGGAAATCGGCATCAGTTCCGGTCAATGATGAAACACGCAAAACGGTGTTAAATTGAATTTCTGATATTGCTGATTCTATTTTGTCTGAGATCTCCTTCAGCTCCGCAACCTTACATCTTGATGGGAAAAAATATCCTGCAAGATTTCTCACTATCCTTGTTCTTGTGGAGATGATTATTTCCTTATCCTCACCATCACCCACAAGCCAAGATGGTCCGTTAATATCGAAGTGTTCGCTAATCATTTATTCTCCAGCCTTCTAATCTCATCCCTTAATCTTGCAGCTTCTTCAAAATTCTCCAGTTTTATGGCAATATCGAGCCTGCGCTTGAGCTCGGCAATTGATGGCTTTGCTGGAAAACTAACCTTAACCGGCGAACCCTCAATATGTGAGCTCACACCATGAAATTGAATGGCAAACTCCGCTATCTCTTTCTCGAAAATCACATAGCATTTTGGGCAACCTACCTGAAGTTTCTTTCTGAACTCCGTTGTATTTGTGAGGCAATCCGGACAAACTTTTTCTACAATGCTTTTTTCTGGTTTAGATGTTCCCGTGTTCAAAACAGATTGCTCTTTCTGCCCAACCTTGTTAACACAATTCTCGCAAACCCAGCTCTCCCTTATTACACCGCCAATAATCTTCCTCACCTTTATCGTCGCATTGAATTTACCGCATATCTCACACTTTTTCTCCCGCATCATCCCTCCATTCAAAAATCCTCCCGCCAGTTAGCCTGAAAACACGCTTAGCTTTCAATGCAAAATCCATATTATGCGTTGCAAGGATTATCGTTTGATTCTTTATTTTGTTAATATAAACGAAAAGGTCTTGTAAGAGTTTAGCGTTAGATTCATCGAGGTCACCTGTTGGTTCGTCAGCAATCAGTATTGGCGGGTCCATAACGAGCGCTCGTGCTACAGCAACCCTTTGAAGTTCACCGCCTGAGAGCTCAGATATAAAAGCATTCGCTCGACCATCAAGCCTTAACTCCGAAAGTATCTCGTACGCCCTCTTCATTGACCGCTCTTTTGAATATCCTGCTATCATCATTGGAAGAGCCACATTCTCCGCAGCCGTAAATCCAGCAAGCAAATGATGAAACTGGAAAACAAAACCAATCGTTTTGTTCCTGTACTGAGCAAGCGCCCTCTCACCGAGCGAAAATGGATTAATCCCATCTATCGTGAGCTCACCTTTAGTTGGCTTATCAATAAGCCCGAGTATGTGAAGAAAAGTGGATTTACCAGCACCTGATGGACCCACAATCGACACAAAATCCCCATCATTAACCGCAAGCGTTATACCCTTCAACACCTCAAGAAATCCACCAGGCTCCTCAAAACTTTTGTATATTTCTTTCGCCTCAACCAACATTATTAATTATAATGAAACTTAATTCATTGTCAACTTCCAATATCCCTGCATGCGGCTAACCCTTTACAAAATAGAGAAAAGATTTAAATTAACAATGAGCCAATAAATATGGGGCGTGAGAACGAACAAGTTGAGCAAAGACCGAGCTGGGATGAGTATTTTATTATGATAGCGTTAAAGGTTGCCGAGCGTTCGACATGCTTGAGAAGAAAGGTAGGGGCGGTTATTGTTAAAGATAATAGAATACTTGCTACAGGGTATAATGGTGCGCCAACAAATGTCAAGCATTGCATTGATGTTGGATGCCTTCGCGAGAAGCTTGGTATACCATCTGGGGTTTCTCACGAGCTCTGCCGCGGTCTTCACGCCGAACAGAATGCGATTATCCAGGCGGCAGTGTATGGAGTTTCAGTTGATGGCGCTACATGTTATTGTACCACAAGCCCCTGCGCAATATGCATGAAACTTCTAATTAATGCCGGGGTAAAACGGATTGTGGCAATATCACATTACCACGATGAGATAAGCGAACTTCTCCTTAAGGAAAGCAATATCTTGTTCGAGGAGATGAAATGGACCGTCCGGGATGGGACGAATACTTTATGAGCATATCTGAGCTCGTTGCAACTCGCTCAACCTGTTTGAAAAAGAAAACTGGTGCTTTGATCGTTAGGGATAAACGAATCTTAGCAACGGGATACTCTGGCGCACCTACGGGCATTCAACATTGCTTATCTCTCGGTTGCATGAGAGAAAAACTTGGGATTCCTGATGGCGAGAAGCTCGAGTTATGCAGGGGAATACACGCAACTCAAAATGCGCTCATTCAGGCAGCAACGCTTGGCGTTTCAACTAAAGATAGCACCCTTTATACCTCAAACCTACCCTGCATAATATGCATTAAACTCCTTATAAATGCCGGAATAAAAAGGATAGTTGTTAAAGAGCTTCGCCAAGAACATAATATTGATATACAGAGGCTCAAGGAAACACTTTTAAAAGAGGCTGGAATTGAAATATCATTACTGAAAGGAGAGCAATGAAAATAAGCGAAGAAAGGCTTGACGAGATAATTGAGAATATTCCGAAGAAAAGCGTGATCGTTGTTGGTGATGTTATGCTTGATGAGTATTTAATTGGAACGGTTGAACGAATCTCCCCCGAGGCTCCAATTCCTGTTGTGGACTTACAGAAACAAATGTTCAGGTTAGGCGGTGCTGCTAATGTTGCTTTCAATCTCGCAACGCTCGGAACGAAAACGATTCTCATTGGGGTTATTGGTGATGATACATCGGGTCGAATATTTAAAAACGAGCTTGTCAAAAAAGGCATCTCGCCGGAATACCTTATTGTGGATAAAAATCGCCATACAACGAGAAAAACAAGGGTAATCGCACACAATCAGCAGGTAGTCCGCATAGATAGAGAGACGAGAAATCCAATAGATGAGAAAGAAGAATTAGCCTTACTTGAGATGTTCGATAAGCTTGTTGATAATGTTGATGGGATAATAATATCAGACTATTTCAAGGGGGTTATAACTGAAAAAGTGGCGCAAGGAATAGTCGAAAGAGGAAAGAAAAGAGGGAAATTTGTCTCGGTTGACCCGAAAGAAAAACATTTCCAATATTTCAAGGGGGTATCCATAATAACCCCAAACCAGAAGGAAGCTGGGCTTATTGTGGGAGAGAAGCTTGTTAGCGATGATGATGTATATGAGGCTGGGAAAAGGATATTGAATATGCTTGGAAGCGGAGCAGTTCTTATCAAAAGGGGAGAGAAAGGTATGACACTTTTCGAAAATAGCGGTACAATAACAAATCTGCCTACGGTTGCCCGTGAGGTTTATGATGTTACCGGTGCAGGGGATACAGTAATAGCGGTTCTCACAGCAGCTTCTGTTGCTGGGGCAAACCTCAAAGAATCAGCACTAATCTCGAACTACGCCGCAGGAATTATTGTAGGACAACTCGGTACAGCCGCCGTTACAATAGACCAACTTAAAGAGGCTATACTAAATTGAAAGGAAAGATTCTCAAACTTAGCGAGTTTTTGCCTGTGAGAGAAAAACTCAGGCAGGATAAAAACATCGTCGTTTTCACTAACGGCTGTTTCGACCTCATACACCGTGGACATATCGAATACCTTCAAAAAGCGAAAAAACTCGGGGATATACTCGTCGTCGGACTAAACACAGACTCATCTATACGAAGAATTAAGGGAGAAAAAAGACCAATCCTTAAAGAAAGCGATAGAGCCCTTATTCTTGCATCATTATTCTTTGTGGACTATGTTATCTTTTTTGATGAGGACACACCTGAAAATCTCATCAAACAGATTAAGCCGGATATCCTTGCAAAGGGCGCGGATTGGACTGAAACTAATATTGTTGGTGCAGATTTTGTCCGCTCATATGGGGGTAAAGTCGTAAGGATAGAGCTAACTGAAGGATATTCAACTACAAGGATAATCGAAAGAATCATTGAATTATATTGTAAGGGAGGAGAGAGATGAAAAATATTTTCGTTGATGAACTAAAACCAGGGGTTAAAGTAGAAGGTAAATTTGCGGTTAAAGCAAAAAACCTTCGAGAATTCGACGGTAAACCTTATATATCTTTCGAGCTTTTTGACAAAAGCGGCAAGATTGACGCAGTTTACTGGGGCGATGATGCTCATTTTGTTAGCGAGAAAATAGGTGAGGATTCAATTGTTCAAGTTTACGGGCTCGTACAAACTTATAAAGGGAAGAACCAGATAAGGGTTGAAAAGATAGCGATTCTTAACGAGAACGAATATGACATATCCGATTTCATCGCTGTCTCTAAAATTCCCATCGATGAACTTTGGAGCTCCTTTCTAAAAGTGATAGAGAATATATCCGACCCCGCCCTTAGAGCGCTTTTTGGAATAATACTTTCGGATGAGGCTATGGTGAGAAGTCTTAAAGAGGCGCCTGGCGGGAAGAAATGGCATCATAGTTATAGGGGTGGTCTATTAGAACATAGCCTCTCTGTTTGCAGAATAGCATTAACAGGGATAAAGCCTTATCCTATGGTTAATCGTGACCTTGTTATTGCCGGCGCTCTCCTTCATGATATAGGTAAGGTAAAAGAACTAACCTATGGATTGAGCATCGATTTTTCTGATGAAGGTCGACTGTTAGGACACATTGTTCTTGGCGCGCTTATCATCGAGGACTATATCTCGCACCTTGAAAATTTCCCGCCAAGCCTCAGAAAAAAACTCCTCCATATTATTCTCTCCCACCATGGCGATACAAATCTCGGTTCACCAGTAAAACCGATGTTCGTTGAGGCTGAGGTTATATATCATGCAGACCAACTCGATGCTCAGGCTAACGCTTTCAACAGGATAATCGAACGCGAAAGCCCTGACGGGAAAATATGGTCAGAGTATGTCCAGCTCAAGGATAGATTCCTTTACCTGCTTTAAATAAAATTCGTTGACAATGTCCCACCACTTCGTAAATTTTAGATAGGTAGAATATGAAAAACTTGCTTCTTATCATATTAGCAGTTTTCCCTCTCATTGCTGCCGAGGAGAAAAAAGAGTTTCGTTGGTTAAAATTCAATGATGCAGACAGCATTCAGAACAGGACGAAAAAGATAATAATCTTGAATCTCTACACAAATTATTGTGGATGGTGCAGAAAAATGAACACGATTACTTATGGTGACAGCAATGTTATCAAGATTATTGAGGATGGTTTTCTTCCCGTGATGATAGACATTCGATCAAATGACACGCTCCGCTACAAGGGGAAAACATACACCGAACGGGAATTCGCTGCGCTTGTTGGTATAAGAGGAACACCTACAACAGGGTTTATCGATTCGACAAAAAATCTTGTGGTTAAGGTTCCAGGATATGTTCCGCCAAGCAGTTTCATTTATCTTTTGAAATATGTTAAAGGTGGTTGGTATAAGGATATGACTTTTGACGAGTTCTATAAATCAGAGAAAGAGCTTGAAAAAAGAGGGAGATAATATGCGAGTTTTCTTAGGGATTGTGGTTTTTCTTGCAGTATTTAGCGGTGCGATTATTAACGAATTTATGTATAATCCACCCGGAAGCACCGAGAATGAGGAATTCGTCGAGCTAAAGAACACTGGACCAGATACAGTTAACCTTCAGAACTGGAAAAACAGTGGAAAATTAATAACGAGTGATCCTCTTTTCCTTAAACCTGACTCCACGCTCGTTCTTGCAAGAGATTCCGTGAGGCTTAAAACATATCTCGATTCGGTTGGCGTATATTACAACTGCGGCAGGATATTCCAGCAAGAGGGTGGCTGGGATGCCCTTTCGAATTCTGGCGATATTATCGTTATTAAAAATGCGCTTAACGAAACGGTTGATTCTGTGAGTTATTCGTCCATTTCTTGCGCAACAGACAATGGAAGAACACTACAAAGACCTGAAGGCGTACAGAACTGGCGACCATCAAGCTATGATTGTTCACCTAATGTTGGAGGTTCACCAAACGATTGCGTCCCCGAGCGCGACCTAACCCTTTTATACATCGGTGTCGAACCCGAAACACCTACATCAGAAGACTCAATTAAACTATATCCACAAATAAAAAATACCGGACAAACCCCTATGAGCGGGACACTTTCATTATGGGTAGAAAGGGTCAGCGAAAACGATACGACAACAATTGACTCAACCACAATCTCAATCCCCACCATCACACCAGGAGAAATAGAAACACTTCAATATGGTTTCGGACCGGTAGATACAGGCTTGTACAGGATAAACGGGAGGATTTCCGACGATGATATTGACGCGAACAATTCAAGGTCATTTTTAAAAAGGGTTGAAAGCCCGTATCATCTTATAATATCTGAGGCACTCACAAATGCCTACGGGTCTGAAAGCTCGTGCCCTGGAGGAGAGTGCAATGAATTTGTTGAACTTTATAATTACGGCAATACCCCAATCGACCTTGCCGGCTGGCTATTTACCGACCATGACGAAACCGATACAATAGTCCCCTGGAGAACGTCAGAGCTCGGCAGCTTAAATAGACCCGGGCTCCTATATGATACAACCATTATACAACCAAAAAATTTTGCTTTAATACTCGACAGAGAATATAGAAATGGGAACCAGCCTTACAATATTCCACCGGGTGTTCTCATTCTCACCGTGAAGGACAACGAGCTGGGAAACGGTCTTTCAGATAGCGATACCATTGATATAATGACACCTGGGAAATCGGTTGTTTCAAGGCGTCCGGGGGTTTCAACCTATGCAAAAGATGGATATTCATATATAAGATGCGAGCTTAATAATGATGATATATTTAGGGAATCACCCATTATTTACGGCACGCCTGGATATTACTCCAATGAGATTGAAGGTGAGAATTTCGAGATAAAAGTCGAGCCCGAATCGTTCAATCCTCAAAAAACTCGGGCGACAATCACGGTTGATTTCCCACGAAGTAGCCTTTACTCGCTGAAGATATATGATTTAAAGGGGCGACTTGTTAAGGAACTTGTGAGGGAAAAGGATTCTACTTTAAAAAGTATTACTTGGGATGGTAAGGATAATTCCGGGAGACCCGTTGAAATCGGACCTTACATAGTTGTGGGCGAGTGTCCGATAAAACTTATAACAGGGTGCAATCTTATTGAAGGGGCTAGGAAAACGGTGAAAAAAGTTATAGTCATTGGGCGACCAATAGAATGATAATGTTATTCTGAAAATTATTATGGCACATCCACTTGAGCATGCATTCCCTTTCGTAAGAAAAATAATTGAGTCAGGTTATAACGCTTATATTGTTGGCGGTGCTGTCCGTGAATTCCTTATGGGTAAGATACCAACCGAATACGATATCGCCACAAACATTCCATCAACAAAACTTCGCAAGCTCTTCCCAAACGCAAAACCCGTTTACCCCGAAAAATATGGCGTGTTCGAGCTGAAATTGCAAAACGGAGTAAAATTAGAATTCGCGAGAATGAGAGAGGATATAAACTACACGGGACGACATTCTGATATCGTGTTTACAGATTCAATTGAAAAGGATTTGAAACGGCGCGAAATAACGATAAACGCTATAGCATACGATATCAAAACAAACTCACTAATAGACCCTTTCAATGGGAAAGAAGATATTGAAAAGAAGATAATAAGAACAGTCGGCGAGCCAATCGTTAGATTTTCTGAGGATAAACTAAGGATGCTCCGGGCGATAAGATTTGCCGCAAGATTTGGTTTCAAGCTCGAAAGGAAAACCGAAAACGGTATAAAAAGGCTTGCCCCGGCGATATCGGAACTCTCAACAGACGCTATTCGAAACGAATTAGAAAAGATGCTCAAGGACAAATCCGCCGCAAGAGCAATATATATCCTCGCAAAGACAGACATTATAAAGGCGGTTTTCGAAATTGAAATTGACAAGGAAACCCTTAAAAAACTCCTTCTCTCTATAAGATTTCTCTCAAAGCGCACAGAAAATGTTGATACAAAATGGGCGGTTTTCTTTTATTTTTCACACCCCAATGAAAAAAAGATCAAGGAATTCATGCGAGAAAGATGTAAACTCAAACTAATCAATTATATTATGAAAAATATAGATTTTCTCGAGACCATTTTAAACTCTGAGCCGGAACCCGAAAAGGTTTTAGATGTTATTGACAACAAAAACCTGCCATCTCTTGTTCTTGCGGCAAACGCGGTATATTTTTGCAAGAATAGAAAACAAGCCCGATACGAATCGAGGCTAATTGCGAAATTCCCGTCCATTTTTTCAGCCAGGCTCATTACTGGTGATGATGTCAAATCGATTCTGAATGCTTCGGGCAGACATATAAGGAAACTCCTCAAAGCGATAAGGATGAACCAATTAAAGGGAGAAATCTCAACGAAGGAAGAGGCAATCGCCAAACTTATCGAACTAAACAGGCTTTATGAGGAAGGCAGTAATTGATAAAAGATTCTTACGATGGGCTTTCCTTATTAAATGAGGATTATGAGAATTAAATTTTTTAAGATGCACGGAAGTGGAAATGATTTTGTGGTAATTGACAATAGGATTATCAAATTGAGGTTTGAGCCCGAATTAATAAGAGCGATTTGCGAAAGGCACAAAGGAATTGGTGCTGATGGAGTCCTACTTCTTGAAAAAGGGGATCTATCTTATTATAGGATGCGCTACTACAACTCTGATGGTGGTGAGGTTGATATGTGCGGAAACGGAGCAAGATGCATCGGATATTTTGTCTACCTCGCCGATGGTATAAGCAATTTTCCGTTGCAGACAAACGCCGGAATTATCGAGATAAAAGTTGTTTCTGATTATATGGTTCAGGTAGAGCTACCACGCCCAGAAAGCGTAAGAACGAATTTCAAAATTGACGGGTATTCAGGTGAGTATCATTTCGTTATTATTGGGGTACCTCACCTTGTAAAATTCGTTGAGAAGGTGGAACTGGTTGATGTTATTGGTGAGGGTCGAACGCTCAGATATAAATTTATGCCCGGTGGTACAAATGTTGATTTTGTCGAAGTTATTGATAAACAAACAATTAGGCTGAGGACATACGAGCGCGGGGTTGAAGATGAAACCCTATCATGTGGCACAGGAGCTGTAGCATCAGCATTTATTTCCGCATTACTGAATCTTGTTAATCCGCCTGTAAAAGTTGTCGTGAATTATCCGGAGCCATTAAATATAAGTTTCGGTGAGGGGCTTATGAAGCCTAAGCTCACCGGTCCTGTAAGATTGAGCTTCACGGGAGAAATAGAAATCCCTTTTTAGCTTATCACCTCATAATCTGCGCCAACACTACCATCCGATTTCTTCTTGTTGCCATCATTGCTTCCGCCTGTAGATGTTGAGCTGGTCGAGCTACTGGTTGTTGAAGTTTTATAGAGTTTTTCGCTAACGCTATACCAAGCAACCTTTAACTGCTCCATTGCCGATTTAATTCTTGCAATATCGTTAGCCTTTATAGCATCCCTTATATCCCTTATGAGTGGTTCAAGCTTTGCCCTATCCTCAGGCGAAATCTTCTCACCAAGCTCTCGAAGTTGTTTTTCGGTCGTGTATGCCAGATGTTCAGCCTGGTTTTTAAGCTCCGCCTCTTCTCTTTTTCTTGCATCCTCCTGAGCGTGAAGTTCAGCTTCTTTAATCATTCTGTCGATTTCTTCCTTTGAAAGCCCGCTTGATGCTTCAATCCTAATAGATTGTTCTTTACCTGTAGCACGGTCCTTTGCCGAAACCTTCAAAATACCATTAACATCAACATCAAAAGTCACCTCAATCTGCGGTATTCCTCTTGGTGCAGGCGGTATACCATCAAGTATGAACCGTCCGAGGCTCTTGTTGTCCCTGGCCATAGGACGCTCACCCTGAACTATATGAATCTCAACTGAGGTCTGATTATCCTCAGCTGTAGTGAATATCTCGGTCCTTCTTGTAGGGATTGTCGTATTTCTCTCGATCATCTTTGTAGCGACACCACCAAGGGTCTCGATGCAAAGCGAAAGTGGAATAACATCAAGCAGCACCACCTCCTTAGTCTCACCCGCAATAATGCTTCCTTGAATAGAAGCACCAACCGCAACAACCTCATCAGGATTAACAGACTTATTCGGTTCCTTACCGAAAATCTGCCTCACCTTCTCCTGAACCTTTGGCATCCTTGTCATACCACCAACAAGAATAACCTCATCAATATCAGAAGGGCGAAGTTTTGCATCCTCAAGCGCCTGATAAACAGGTCTCTCAGTTCTGTCAATGAGGTCCATAACCATCTGCTCTAACTTAGCCCTTGTGAGCGTCCTTATAAGATGCTTTGGACCTGAGGCGTCAGCAGAGATAAATGGAAGGTTTATTTCGGTTTCAAGCACGGTGGAGAGTTCGATCTTAGCCTTTTCAGCAGCTTCTTTAAGGCGCTGCATCGCCATTGGGTCCCTTGTAAGGTCAATCCCGGTTTCCCGCCTGAACTCCTCAACAAGCCAGTCGATTATTCTCTTATCGAAATCGTCACCGCCAAGATGTGTATCACCATTAGTCGACTTAACCTCAAAAACGCCATCACCTATCTCCAATATAGATATATCAAAAGTTCCGCCGCCAAGGTCATAAACCGCTATTTTCAGATTCTTTTTCTTGTCGAGCCCATAGGCGAGTGAAGCTGCGGTAGGCTCATTTATAATTCGTTTTACATCAAGCCCGGCAATAATTCCGGCGTCCTTTGTCGCCTGCCTTTGAGCATCATTGAAATATGCTGGAACAGTTATAACAGCCTCGGTCACCTTCTCGCCAAGATAATCCTCTGCGGTCTGCTTCATCTTCTGAAGGATCATCGCCGATATCTCCGGCGGTGAATACAATTTGTCCCCAATTTTTACGCGAGCATCACCATTAGGACCCGGAATAACCTCATACGGCACCTCACTCCTTTCGCGCTCAACCTCATCATAACGGCGTCCCATAAATCTTTTGATAGAATATATTGTATTTTTTGGGTTCGTTATCGCTTGTCTTTTGGCAGCAAGCCCGACAACTCGTTCGCCATTCTTAAGGAATGCCACAACTGAAGGCGTTGTTCTCATACCTTCAGCGTTCGGTATCACAACAGGTTGACCATTCTCAACAACAGCAACACAAGAGTTTGTCGTACCGAGGTCTATTCCTATTATCTTTCCCATAGTTTTCTCCTATTAGAGGGTTTTCCGGGGGTAGCCTAATGGCACCCCCGGGTTGATTTTTTATTCTGTCGTTATTTTTATCTCCTTAGCCCTTGCTTCCTCTTTCTTTGGAAGGACTACTGTGAGAACACCATCCTTGTATGTCGCTTTTATATTGTCGGGATCAATTGTCGAAGGGAGTGTTATAACCCGCTTGAATGAACCGAATCTGCGCTCGACACTGTAAAAGTTCTTGCCTTCCTCAGCCTTCTCAGCCCGCTTCTCACCCGAGATTGTAAGCATATTATTGTCCACAAGAACCTTGATATTCTCCTTCTCAACTCCCGGAACCTCTGCCTTTATAACCAATTCCTTCTCATCCTCTAAAACATCAATCGGTGGGTAGATGAAATATTCTTCCCTTTCCGCAATAGAGGGGAACCCCCACCTAGCGAAATCCTGCATCATTTCGTCCATCATTCTAAACATCTTGGATATCTCCTTTGCTGGTCTGAACCTTTCGATTGCCATACCTCATCACCTCCTTTCAAAGATAATGCTATACAAAATTTGTGCCAGCATTGAATAAAAAGGCACTTGAGTTGATAAAGGGATTTTGTTATAATATTTTCCAAAAAATTAAATCCCAATCTTACACATTATTTATGGCAATATAACCGTTAGGTCCATCTTGACCCACAAGTTGACCATTTTTGAAATACAACCTTGGCACACGGACCGATATCCCTGTTAAAACCTCGTAATTGATGGTATTAATCCAATCTGCGTGATCATCTGCGGTAATTGTCTCATCTCCGTCCCTGCCGATTATCGTCACATCATCATCCAACTGAACCTCGCTATTATTCCCTATTTTGCACATAGTCATATCCATACAGACATTTCCTACTATGGGATATTTTTCCCCTCTTATAATGACCATACCCTTATTTGATAAGGTTCTTCTCAGTCCATCGCCGTATCCAGCCCTGATAACGCCTATTGTGGTTTTTTCCTTTAATCTGTATGTTCTTCCATAGCTTATGCACCACCCTTGCGGGAATTCCTGAATCTGGACAAGTTTGGCGCGAAAAGAAAGGATCGGTTCAACCTCGATTATATGTTTTGTCTCCTTTGATGGGTAAAGACCATAAGCGAGTATACCGGGGCGAACTGCGTTTCCAAATTCGGGGTAATCGAGAAGTCCTGCGGAGTTGGCTATGTGGTATAGAGGGATTGAAAATCCAAGCTTTTTCAAAATTTCAAGGAGCCATTTGAACCTGTTTATCTGTTCGTATGTGTATCGTATATCATCCTCATCTGCTGAATCTGCTACCGGAAAGTGAGAGAAAATTCCTCTAACATCAAGAAAAGGCAGCCTTAATATCGATATAAGTTCGCCCATAACATCCTCGTAGAAGAATCCGGTTCTTCCCATACCTGTGTCAACCTCAATATGGCAAGGAATAGCTCTATTAACTTCAGCCCCCTTAGCCGAAAGTGCTTCAGCAAAAAGTCTTGTAACAATATTTGGTGTCAAATTGTATCTGATAATATCGTCAATCTGTTCAAGCGAGACGGGTGTTAGGACGATTATTTCGCCTTTAATCCCTGCCTCTCGAAGAGCAATACCCTCTTCCACAGTTGCCACACCAAAATGCCTTATCCCCTTATGTTCAGCCTCCTTGGCTATATGAACCACACCGTGCCCGTACGCGTTCGCCTTAACCGCAAGGATAATCTCACGCCCCTTAGCAATAGAACGAATCTTATCTATGTTCCGTCCGAATGCGTCGAGGTCTATCTCGCACCATATCTCAAGGTATCGTCCTCGAAGATCTCGCATATCAATATTCTCGCACTGGTTTCGTTATGCGGACCTCGTAAAGAAACCAGGTATTGTATTTAGTTATATCTATAGTTAGCGGATCGAATTTCGTCCTCTTCGCCGCTTGAATTGCTGCCTGGTCTATAACGGGATTCCCAGATGAGCCCAGAAGTTGTGCGTCAACTACCTCACCAAATGAGTTAATTAAAATCTTCAACCTGAGGATTTTGCCCTCAAGTGATGATGAATATTCCTGTTCAGGATAGATCAATTCGCCTCTTTGGCGGGGTACTGGCGCTTGTGGAAGAGAAGTAAATGAGGTTGTATCAGGTGGAAGTTGGGAGCTTTCTCTTTTTTCTTCCTTTTTTGTAAGGGTATCGACCCTTCTTTCCGGTTGCACTACAACAGCCTTTGCAAGCCTCTCAGGCGGGCTTTCCAATTCACCGAGCTGGAATAAAGCTTCCTTCTCGTAGTCTGTGTCTGGGTACTTTTTGGATACGAGCCTGTAAATAACATCAGCACTATCCTTTGCACCCTGACCTTTCAAAATAAGCGCCATTGACAGAAGTGCTTTAGGTTCGAAGGTTGAATTAGGGAACTCCGAGACAACCTTAGAGTAGTATTTCAAAGCTGAGTCGCTCCATCCGTAAGTGAGCCTGAATTCCTCAGCCTTAACAAAGAAATATGCGACAGTCTGAACCCTTGTTGAATCTAATGCTGTTCCACGCATCTTGAAATACTCTGCAGCCTTAGGCGCCCAATCGGTCCCCGCACAACTATCGAGAACCATAGAATAAACGCTATCCGAAGATTTCAAATCCTTATAAGAATACTGGTTAATCCATGCTATCCCATATAATGCCATACAACAATCGAGGCTATTTCGGTAGGTTTCCCACAAATATTTGTATATAGAAAGTGCACTATCAGGAACATCAAGGTCAAAAAGATATATCTCTGCCATTTTAAAATAGTTGGAAACAAGCCTCGCGACATCAGATGTATCAAGTTCGAACGCCTTAACTTTTTGAAGTTCGAGCAAGCTTTGGGAGCGCATAAATGCTATTTTTGCTGATGGTGAATTGGGGGATTCATCGACAGCCTTATTATACATCTCACCCGCTTTCACAAGGTCCCAGTTCTTTTTCTGATACAGTTCGCCAAGCCTAAGGTATGCCATTGATGATGCTGGTGTTTTCGGATATTTCTCCGTAACCCCAATCCATATTTTTTCTGCCTCATCTGGCTTGCCCCATCTATAGTAGAGTTCGCCCATAAGAAGCTCTACCTCAGCTTTTAGCGCCTTATCGCTCGTCTTATCTAACAAATCCTCCAGTAACATTAATGCTTACTCAAATTTTCGAAGTTCTATTTTTGCCCT
>JBAMLU010000090.1:8436-17964 GCA_039793385.1 bacterium | reverse complement strand
CCGAGCGATGCATTTCAGGTATACTGCGATATGACAACCGACGGCGGTGGATGGATGTTAGTAATGTCTTACAACAAGCCAGCCAACCAAAATCCCCCTGTCCAACGGGGAGCTTGGCCTCTAAATCCGAATGGGAGCTTGACACATGTGGACAGCCTTGTGCAATATGGATTCTCTCGCCCCAATGAGGTTAGGTTATATTGCAATACCTCACTTCATGGAAGAGTAATTCATTATAAGACTACAAACATTGATGTTAGAAACGCTATATATAACAACTCCGCTAATGTCGGATGCTCGGCTTTGAAAAGTAATGTCACTCTTCTTACAGGACACTCTGCTAATCTTCCGGGAGCTTGTACTGATCAAACAGATTCTAATCCCAATCAAATATTTGGTTATGGTTTTCCTATGTACTACCCAAGTGCTTATCATTGGGCAACAGCTGGTAGTGGCAACAGATGGGAATGCGACGACTTTGCTAATGGTTATGGACCTGCCACAAATCATCGTGTATGGGTAAGGTAAAATTATAAAAGGAGGTAAAAATGAGTAGAAGATTAAATGCTTTTCCCAAATTGTTTTTTTATTTTTTCTTTTCTTTTATTTTATCTTCCCTTCCCCGCCTGCTCAATTACCAGGGGAAGATAGTAAATTCATCAGGGGTTGGCGTTAATGATACACTTTCCATCACATTCAGACTGTACACGAGTGGTGAAGGGGGTAGCCCAATATGGGAAGAGACTATTCCCGATATTATTGTGAGAAACGGTCTTTTTTCAGCGACGCTTGGTAATATAACTCCTTTTCCCGATTCGGTTGATTTCTCCACTCAGTACTGGCTTGAGGTGGAAATAGAGGGTGAGGTAATGAGCCCTCGTGAGCGACTTTCATCAGCACCATATGCTATTCGGGCTGGAAGTGCCGAAAGGGGGTATAATCCCGTCTATTCCGCATCAAATCCTACAAGACGAAGAGGGGATTTTGTTTTTAGAGCTGGTGAGGGCGCCACAATGAGCGATGATGGCGGCACAATCAACATTGTTCTTGGAACCACAACATCACCAAGCCTGTATGAGGTGCTCGCAACCGGAAATACAGCCTTAGGAGAAAGGATAAGAGGAGTTGGCACTCCCGTTGAACCTCAGGATGCGGCAACAAAAGCATATGTTGATGAGCGCACAGAAAGCCCTAACTGGCTTTCCCTTATTAACAGAGACCGTGGAGCAGGTGCTGGATTATCCTTCGCCGGCGACTCCTTCTCAATAAATGTTGACAACTCAACAGTTGAAATTTACAACGACAGGCTCAGGATAAAAGCAAACGGTATAACATCAAATGAGATAGCCGCAAATGCGGTTACTTCAGATGAATTAGCCTCAAGCGGTGTTACCCCAGGAACTTATTATACTCCGAATATCACGGTTGATGAGGATGGTCGAATAGTGTTTGCAGAAAATGGTAGAAGCGGCATCCAGGGAAGCGGCACCGCTAACAGGTTAGCTAAATGGGTCGGGGATTCAACGGTTGGGAATTCCATGATATATGATGATGGTTCAAGGGTGGGAATTGGAACAACAACACCGCAGGCAGAACTCGATGTTAACGGGACGATAAAGGCTAAAGGCGCATTAGCCGGGCTCTGGGCAGCACAACCTATCGACAACTGCATAACACTATCTTCAACATCCTGGACCGATATCCCCGGACTTTCCCTCACAATTAACCTCGATAGGCAAGCCGTGCTCTTCTTCACATACTCAATAAATGTCCAACCAAACGGAAATCCAGGAAGCAATTGGTTGGGCACAAGAATCGTAGTGGATGGTACACCTTACTACCAATCAGGTTCGCATTTTCAACCATTTTGCAGCGGTGATTGCAATATAGATGTTAGTGGTAACCTTGTTCTGACACTTTCAAGCGGCACTCACACTGCAACCGTTCAATATTTAGTAACTGGTTTCACTTGGAGTAACTGCGTTACGGGTTGGGGGAATTATATTGGTGGGCGGACATTTATTGCTTTGGGTTTCTACCAGTAATTTTATCTTGACAAATATACTTCTGGCTTTATGATATTTTAGGTTACAGGGCCCTATCGTCTAGTGGCCTAGGACGGGTGGTTCTCAGCCATCAAACCAGGGTTCGATTCCCTGTAGGGCCATTTTAAAAATAGGGAACGCGTCCCCAACATTTAATAACTTCTCTTGAAAAATTTTATTCTTTTATTTATATTTAATTATGGAAAAGCTAATGGAAGGTTATGATGTAAATATGTTGATTTTATTATGTTAAGGGAGGAAGAATGCGAAAAATATTAATTTTTTTGATTATTTCTATTTTAAGTTCGTATTTGCTGGGATTAGAACGAGAAAGCGGCGATTGGCGGATGTTCCAGTACGATGCGCACCACACGGGACGAAGCCCATATGCATGTTGTAGCGATTGGGGATCTATGAGCATCCTCTGGAGCGTTGATGTTGGTTCACAAATAAATTATGCTGCGTATAAGGATTCAGTTATATACTTTGCAACAACTGATGGCAATCTTCATGCTGTCAAATATAATGGAACCATTTTATGGACGGTGAACATCGGAGGCGAATGCTATGGTGGTCCTGCAATATTACCTGACGGTTCTATTGTGATAGGGAATCGTAATAACCAGATAAAATGCTTTAATCATGATGGGAGTTTAAGGTGGGTTTGGACTTCGTCGGTTTCTTTTCGTGGTATAGTTCACACGCCCACAATAGGAATAGATAATATGATTTATGCTTGTGGATATTTTAGTGACAGTCCGTGGAGTGGATGGTTGATTTCACTTCGCACAACAGGAGCACTGAATTGGAGCAATCCTGCGCCTGGCTCGGGGGGATGGATTAGTTGCTCACCAGCGGTGGATAATGATACCCTCATTTTTACTGTTGATTACTCCAACCCGAGAGGAGAGCTTGTTTGCTGGAGTAAACTGGGAGGCATCCTTTGGCGATTTACAGGATATTGTTCCTCAGGCGAGGTTGATTTAGCTTCTTCACCTACAGTTGACTATTCGCGCCGCCGGATTTATTTCGGTGGCAATAGAGCCTGCCCAGGATTAGCTGCGGTCAATTATTCTCGAAGCTCAGCCTCTCTTGCCTGGTTCTTTAGTACATCCTCATCAATAAATATCTCACCCGCACTCGACCTGTCCGGCAATATCTATGTTGGAACAGATAATGGAACTTTCTATTCATTTACACCTGATGGTTCACTTAGGTGGACATTTTCTGCGGGAGGAAGGATTTCGGACCCTATTGTAGAACCCAACGGACGAGTGCTTTTCGGCTCAGCTGATAGCACACTTTATATATTAGACAAGGAGAGCGGTAATCTTTTATCGCATATTCGCCTTTCTGCGCCCGTTAGTTCGCCAATTATAGGCGCAAGTGGAACAATATATGTTGGAGCGGGTGGAAAATTTTACGCTATTGGATGTGGTTCAGCAGCTTCAGACAGCGCCACTATTTGCATTTATATACCTGAATGTACCTGCATAGGACCTCATGCAACAGTACTTTCCCCTTTGCCCTGCGGAATAATAACAGGTTGCGAAAGACAAGAGATAAGGATACTCGCTCGCGATAATGACACCCTTGTGAACCCGTCAACCGTATCCATAGTAGTAAACGGAATAACCTATAGATATCCGTCAAACATAAGTGTGCGCAGGGATACAATAATATTTACTCCGAGCTCGGACTGGCGACACGGTGACACAATAAGATATACTCTCATAAGTGCGGATGACTACTGGGGATGTCCGCTCGATTCCTCGGTTTCCTGCTGGTTCGTTGTGGATACAAGACCACCTGAGGTTGTCTCCTTTTTCCCGCCACGGGATACTGTATTAAATACAACCGTGTTCCCGGTATGGATTGAACTCACAGACGCACCAGCAGGAATTGATACAACATCGTTCACATTATCGGTTGATGGTCGCCGATTCAGCTATCCTGCGGATTCAGCTGTATTAAGGTGGTCAGGCGGAAGACTTTATTTTAACCCGGCAGGAAGAATTAGATTTGCGCCATACGATACTGTGAGGTTCTGTTTAGAGCATACCCGCGATAGGGTTTCGCCTTCATATTGCGGTCCTAATGAGCTCGAAAGCCCGTTCTGTTGGAATGTTTATATTGATGTTGTTGGTCCTCGCGTAAGGATAATCACACCACGACCAGATAGCATATCAGCCTGCACTAATCAGGAAATAAGAATCCTTCTTCAGGACCCATCAGGAATAGACCAAAGTTCCGTTGTATTAAATATAAATGGAACAAGTTACAGAATAAATCCACCACAACTTCGTCTTATAGGTGATACCTTAATTTTCAGCCCGCCTGCGGGATTCTGGGAAGATAACGACACCATAAATGTAGGCGTTTATGCAAGGGATCGCTATGGCAATGGACTTGCGCCTTTTGAACTAACAGATTCGCTAAGCGTTATTCTTTTCCGTCCGGGTGGTTCTGGACCAACAGGGGGGCTCGCTTTCAATGGACGATACCTGCTTTATGTTATTGGCGCTTCTGGTCCGGATTCCATTGGGGTTTATGATATTGTTTCAGATACACGGATTTATGCGAGGCAGACGAATATCAATATGATGTATGATATAGCATATTACAATGGTTTTATTTATGCGAGCGGGAGCACCGGGCGAGTATTTAAACTTGATACGCTAACATTCTCCGCTATTGATACATCAGACTCTAATTACGGTATGGGACACACGATAGGACTTACGGGTGGCGGTGGCTATATATGGGCTGCATACGACTGCTCCACAATAGTAAAACTTGACCCCGTTACACTTGCACATAGAGGATATATAAGAATAACACCTCAACCAGAGATCCTTGCTGGATTAGCCTGGATGTGCGATATGCTCGTTGGATATGTTAATAACAATATGATTATCCTTATTGACCCATCTACGGGGGTTGTCACAGGTTCGCTTCCAGTATTTGAATTTCCCGCAGATACAACAGGTCCTGAGGGTCTGACATATGATTTCGTTCACGGGAGGCTATGGGCAAGCAATCTTTATAGCACGAGGAGAAGAATCTATGGTTTTACACCATTTTTGCCCGGATGCAGTGACTGGAACTGGTACACTGATTTCTCTCCGCCTAATATAACACTATTTTCACCCAGAAGGGACACTGTTATTACCGATTCTACATTTATCGTGAGAATCTGCCTTTCGGATAATGTTTCTGGAGTGAATTTCGATTCTGTGAGGATTAGCGTTGATGGCAGAGCGATACCCCACACCCTTTATGGGAACTGTTTAAGTGCTAATGTAGTTGCGTATGAACCTCAGGATACAATGATAATCTGCCTCGATAACGCTCAAGATATGCCCGACTATTGTGAACCAAACGATACATCATTTTGCTGGTCCGTGATAGTCGACCGCATAGGTCCGAGAGCAACAATAGTTATGCCGCTCAATAACACAATCTCTGCCTGCCGAGACCAAAGAATCATCATGCTCATTGATGATGTTAGCGGGGTCGATACAAACTCAATTAGGTTAGAAATAAACTCCACGATTTATAATATAACATCACCAAGTCTTTTCTGGCGTTATCCGGATTCGCTCATATTTGTTCCGCCATCGGATACATTCTGGCACAATGGTCAAAATGTTTTGGTGAGGCTTCTTGAGGCAAGAGATATAAACGGCAATCCGCTACAAGGTGCGCCAATCGAGTGGAGATTCACTTTCGACTTTACGCCGCCTGTACTTTCAGATGAATATCCCGGAAATGGCTCAATTGTCACAGAATTTACTCCAACTATCGGGATTTTCATTGTTGATAGCATAAGCGGTGTAGACTTCGAACACATTCGCATCCGAATAAGAACTAACTGGTACAATTTCGGTGAGCGAGGAATATTTTTTGACAATAGAACCGGGGAACTGAGGGTTGAACCATCAATGCTTGGGATTTCATTTGATGATGGTGAGACTGTGAGTGTATGTGTTGATGGTGTCTGGGATTCACCTGATTATTGCCCGCCTAATGCTGCAAATATGTATTGCTGGTCATTCAGGGTTTCGGTTTCTGGTCCTGTAGCAAGAATAATAGAGCCGATGCCAGGAACATATTCTGCTTGCGAGGACCAAAGAATAATTATCTTCCTGCACGACCCTGATAGTGTCAATCCATCATCAATAAGGCTTTTAGTTCAAGGAATTGAATATTCTGTGGATAATAGAAATCTTTTATACAGAAACGATACGCTCATATTTGTTCCAGATAGTGGGCAATGGTATGATGGTGAAGTCGTTAATGTTCAGTTTGTTGAGGCTGAGGATATATACGGCAATAGATTGTCAAGATCGCTTGAATGGAGTTTTACAATGGACTTTTCAGCACCTATTGTGATATACAACAGACCGGTATGTGGAAGATGGATAGCGGATTCAATCCCTACAATAGAATTCACGATTCAAGATAATATTTCTGGTGTTCGTGATTCAAGCGTTCGAATAGTTGTAAACGGAGCGAGTTTTGGGTTTGGTTCACCTGCGCTTTCACGGGATGGGAATAGATGGATATTCTCAGCAGGAGCTGCCGGGATGGTATTTCATGAGGGAGATAGTGTGAGCTATTGCATATATGCTACGGATTCTCCTCAATACTGTCCTCCCAATAACCTTGAATTCTGCTGCACATTCTATGTGGGGCTTCAGGGTCCGGTAGCATCAATAGTTCTTCCACAACCTAACACATTCACAGCGTGCAATCCACAGGAGATAGTGATAACTATCTCCGATACTGATGGTGTTGTGCCATCATCGATATTGCTTGAGGTTTCAGGGAGACAGTTCACAATATCTGCGCCTGAACTTACATACAGGAACGATACATTAAGATTTGCGCCATCGTGGTTATTCAATAATGGCGATACCATAAGGGTAAGGCTCATTCAGGCTAATGATACCCTCGGCAATCCTCTTCAGAATCCGCTTGATTTCTCTTTCTTTGTTGATCTTATGCCGCCAGTTGTTCTGGATTTCTCGCCTCACGAATATCAGGTTGTTGCAACCCCAACACCAACAATTTCTTTTGTTCTTGCCGATTCCCTTTCAGGACTTGACACATCAAGTTTCGCTATAATAATCGATAACAGAGATACTTTTAGGGTTGAAAACATAACATGGGAAAGAATAAGCTCATCACCATCTCAGGGCAGAATAACATTTGAAACAAGCGAAAGTGGTTTGCACTGGAATCACAACGATACTGCGACAATATGCTTAATAGCCGCTGATAATCCGGATTACTGCGCACCAAATGTGATGAGTTTTTGCTATAGATTCAGATTTGACCTTGAGGGTCCTGTATCAACGCTTATAAATCCACCGATGAATATTATTAGTTCCTGTGTGAGACAGGGTTTTGCCGTATATATTACTGATACTCCTATACCAAGCGAGATTGATACATCAACTATTGTAGTTGCAATAACAAGCAGAACGAGAAATGATACTCTATATAATACCAGCCCTTATTTGAGTTGGTCAGGTGATACGCTTATATTTACGCCGCCTGTAGATTATTGGGTTGACAGCGAAACGGTAAATGTGACAGTTGTTGACATTCGCGACATATACGGCAATAGACAATCATCGCCGCTTAGTTTCTCTTTCACGCTCGATTTCACTCCACCATTTGTAATAAATGCATCACCATTAGCCTGGGAGGAGGTTCCTGATCGAACACCAATCATCACATTCACCCTGTTGGACAGGGTAAGCGGTGTTCTTGAGGATTCCACGAGTGTCAGGATTTCTGTGAATGATACGCTCGTAGGAAGTTACACCGTTTCCTCACCCGCACTTACACATATCGGAGTAGCGTTCACATTTTCGACAGAAATTGCTGGGATAACTCTTAATGGTGGCGATACGGTTGAATTTTGTGTCACAGCGCTCGACCTTGCTCAACTCTGTGGACCTAATATGCTCGATAGCTGCTGGAATTTCACTGTCCCTGTTGGTGGACCGAGAGCAAGGATTATCGAGCCTCTTGATAATACTTTTAGTGCTTGTGAGGACCAGAGAATTTTGATTCGCATTCGAGACCTTGATGGCGTTGATAGTTCAACTATTTTAGTCAATATCAATGGGGTCGAATATAATATATCATCACCTGAAATAGATTATAGAAACGATACACTTATCTTTACTCCATCGTGGCTATGGACCAATGGCGAAAGTGTTAATGTTAACCTCGTTTCGGCTGATGATATATTCGGAAACCATCTTGAAACACCGCTTTATTTCAGCTTCGTTATTGACACCGCGCCTCCTGTATTTACACCAATAACCCCTATTCCAAACGAAACGGTTTCAACAAGATGCCCCGATATTGCATTTACACTTTTTGATTCTCTTTCAGGATTAGATACTTCATCAGTGCGGATAACGATAAACGGCAATATATACCGACTTTCTGACCTCAGAATTAGTTGGGATGGGAGAACTGCTCGTGCCAATGCCTGCAGCCTCGGCTTGAGATTCAGTGGAGGAGATACTATTCAAATCTGCATATATGGAACAGACTCGCCAGACTACTGTCCACCAAACACGCTCGATATTTGCTACAATTTCTTCATAGAATCGGGCGGACCTGTTGCAAGGATTATTCAACCAAACGACAGTTCATTTGTTGCCTGTTCACCTGAGACGATAATAATTGAACTAACAGATTCAAACGGCGTTCTTGATTCAACCATTGTGTTGGAAATTGACGGGACTATTTACAGACCAACTATTCCAGGAACTATCTGGTATAATGGGAGATATCTGTTTTTCACAAGGTTTTTTATGGACAATGACACAGTAAATGTTAGGCTTATTGAGGCTTACGACAGTCTTGGCAACCCACTTTCAAATCCCATCTCATTCACCTTCATCACCGACTATTCGCCGCCATACATATTTAATCCTGTGCCGGGATTTGAAAGCACGGTTGAGGATATATCGCCGCTTATCAGATTTGGATTAGTTGATGATATTAGTGGTGTTGAGCGAGAATCAATTGAGGTGAGGATAAATGGGAGATTGTTTACGCCCGGTATGAGAGGATTGTGGTGGGAGGATGATACGGTCTATTTTGACCCCGACAGTGTTGGGATGAGTTTTATGGGTGGAGATACGGTTGAGGTTTGTGTGAGAGCATTCGACAGACCAGATACGTGCGGACCTAATCTACTTAATACCTGCTATAGATTCTATATTGCCCGTGGCGGTCCTGTTGCAACAATTATCGAGCCCAATCCAGGAACATATTCCGCTTGCGATTCACAACGCATTATTATCTCAATAATGGATACAAATGGCGTTGACCCGTCATCAATTAGTTTGAGGATAAATGGAATAGTTTATACTGTTGATTCATCCTGCTTGAGTTGGAATCCCCCATACTTAATATATACTCCGCCGCCATTCTTCTTGGATGGCATGAT
>JBAMLU010000090.1:0-8426 GCA_039793385.1 bacterium | reverse complement strand
CATGATCGTTTCGGTTGAATTGCTCCAGGCAAACGATAACCTTGGGAACCCGCTCGAACGAACACTGAGCTGGAATTTCACAATGGACCTTTCTCCACCAACGATAATAAATATAACCCCAGCACCTGACGATATCGTTGATGAGCCTCAACCCGACATAATTGTGCGAGCTTTTGACCGCCTATCTGGAATTAATCTTGCCGAAATCAGATTAACCATTAATGGTACATCATATGATGCATCTTTAGCGGCGGTAATCATTTCAGGTGATACCATTATATTTTATCCCGAGAGCCTTGGAATACGCTGGCACGGTGGAGATAGGATTGATGTGTGCATACATCTTGAAGACAATCCGGACTATTGCGAGCCTAATACTTTAGATAGTTGCTGGGCATTTTACATTGCGACAGGCGGACCAAGAGCAACCATCATTCGCCCACTAAATAATACCATTTCAGCCTGCGAGGATCAGGAGGTTGTTGTTTTGATAAGCGATCCTCAAGGTGTTAATCCGTCAACAATAAGGCTCTCAGTCCGCGGAACTATATACAACACAACAAACCCGGAGCTTCATTTCTCCAATGATACACTTCGATTCACCCCGCCTGAAGGTTTCTGGAGCGATAACGAGACAGTATATGTGGAGCTTGACTCCGCTTCCGATATTCTTGGCAATCCGCTTGAGGCAGCACCAGTAAGATGGAGCTTTATGCTTGATTTCTCACCACCAGTTATATCGGATTATTCACCACATCATATGTCATCAAGCCTCGACTGGCAACAGGACATATCCTGCGATATCACGGATAACCTGCTTGGCGTTGACCCAAGTTCTATACGGCTAACATTAGAAGGCGTTTACAGGGCATCTGGAGCTGTAACCCTGACGCTCTCATCAACATCATTACAGTGGAGTCCCCCAACATTAATCTTCTTCCCGGAATCCATTGCAGCAAGTGAATTGGGCATCACTTATTCCCCAACCGAAAGCCTTGGACCAGGAATATATTTCCCTGAGTTTGAAACAATTCGTGTATCTATTTATGTATCCGATAGGAGACCAAACTATTGCGAATCCCACAATGCTTATGCAAGCTGGATATTCACTATAAGTGATGATGATACAACAGCACCAAGTTTCACAAATTTAAGCCCTACATACTGGGCTGATGATTCCAGTTTCTATATCTATGCGGAAATATTTGATAGTTCAGGCATATTTGCCGATTCTGTTTATCTTATCTGGGATAATGATGGTTCAGTTGATGATGGTAGTTTTGAGATAGTTGCGATGGTAGCCGAAAGCCTGTGGAATACCGGCGAGCTTTATGGAGGAAGATTTAGAACGGTCTCACATATTCCAGCACAAAGATATGGTGTGCCTTTCGTTTACAGGATATGTGCCTATGACAACGATTTCGACTTTATGAACCCCGCAGATAGAAGAAAAGGTTGTGTTGATGGTCGGGTAGCAATTCTCACAGGACCAACTGCCACACCCATAGAACCCTCACCAGGCACAATAACCGCCTGTTACAACCAAAGGATTATCATCGCATTTAGCGACTCTGACGGCGTTGATATGTCATCTATTGTGCTCTCCATTAATGGACGCATTTATGATATATCCTCTCCAGAAATCCAATTCGTCAATGACACTGTTCTCTACTGGACTCCTCAACCTGATGAGTATTTTTCAAATAATGAGGTTGTTGAGGTAAGAGTTATAGCCGCTAAAGATATGCTCGGCAATCCGATGAGAACGAGCTTTTCATACAGGTTTGAGGTTGACCTTGAACCACCGGAACTTACTATGATCGCACCTAT
This sequence comes from bacterium, assembly GCA_039793385.1. Classification (GTDB taxonomy): domain Bacteria; phylum UBP14; class UBA6098; order JBAMLU01; family JBAMLU01; genus JBAMLU01. Next base: position 6,596 of record JBAMLU010000090.1, on the reverse strand, counting down.
GCCAAACTCTATTGTGCGAGAGGCAAGTCCCAGGATTGAGTTCAACATTGAGGATAACCTCTCAGGGATAAATCCCGATAGTATTCTTGTGAGGATTCAGGGGCAAAGATTTACAGTAGACGACGGGATTTTATGGCGAGACGGCAGGCTCATTGTGGATTGCGATAGACTCGGGATAAGGTTTGAGCAGGGGGATACGGTTGATATCGAACTTTGGGCAACCGATAATCCCGACTATTGCTCGCCAAATCGCTCGAGTGAATCATGGAGATTCGTCCGTGAACCACTCATATATTGCGCAGCACGCCCAAACCCATTTACACCAAATGGTGATGGCTATAATGATTTCACTGTCTTCGATTATCCATTTATGTTCACAGAAAGGGCTACAATAGTTATATACGATAGATGGAATGTCGAGGTATTCAGGAAAGATGTTGAGCCTATGCGAGATTTCTTCAACTTGTTGCCGCGTAGCTGGGATGGAAGAGATAAATCTGGACATATACTGCCACAAGGAGTATATATATACATAGTAAAGGTTAGAGGTGAGTTCGTCTGCAACGGAACCATTATACTTGCAAGATAAACAAGTTTAAATAAAAAAGGTTTTCAAATTTCCTATAAGAACTTATATTATTTAAGTAATGAACTTATGAACAGAAAGGTTTACAAAAACATAGTTATAGCATTAGTATTGCTCTTTCTTAATGGCTATGCTTTCTCCTGTAGGATTTACATTGCGAATGTTAAAGGGGCGATAAATCCTGTTTCTAAGCAGTATATCGATCGAACGCTCAAAACAGCTGAGCAAAATGAGGCTGAGTGTTTCATTCTCGAACTTGATACTCCGGGCGGGCTTATGAGTTCTATGCAGGATATAACGCAGAGATTTCTGAATGCGAAGGTTCCTGTGGTGGTTTATGTTTCTCCATATGGTGCGCGGGCAGCGTCAGCCGGGGCGTTTATCGGGCTTTCAGCTCATATCCTTGCTATGGCTCCTGGAACGAGGCTCGGTGCAGCTCACCCTGTAACGCTTGGAATTGGCACCAGTGAAAACCAGCAGGATACCACGATGATTAGAAAGGTCACCAACGATGCTGTCGCACAGATCCGTTCAATCTGTGATATTAGGGGAAGGAATCAGGACTTAGCAGAGGAGATGGTTAGGGATTCTCGCTCGGTCGAGGCTAAAGAGGCGGTGGAACTTGACGCCGCTGATATTATCGCAGATAATCTTGATACACTCATTAAGCTAATTGATGGCTGGAAGGTTCAACTTAAATCCGGGGCTTATATGCTTGAAACAAAAGATTGCGAAAAGATAACAATCAATATGAACGCATCCGAAATGATTCTCTATACAATCCTCGAGCCAAATATCGCCTATATTCTTATGATTATTGGAATTATGGGCTTGCTTATGGAGTTATCTCATCCGGGAGCGATATTCCCAGGCGTCATTGGTGGGATATCTTTGCTTATGGCGTTCTACGCTTTCCAGATATTGCCAATAAATTATGCTGGGGTATTGCTTATACTTTTTGGCGTAATACTTTTGATACTGGAGATAATGATTACAAGTTACGGGATATTGACAATAGGAGGTATAGCTTCAATGCTTATAGGTTCTTTTATGTTGATGAGTGGAGCGGCACCGAGTTTAAGGATTTCAGCGTCGGTGATTTTGCCCGCGCTTTTGTTTCTTGCGGCATTTTTTATCTTCGTAATAACGAAAGCAATTTTGGCGCAGGGCAAAAAGGTTACTACAGGTGAAAAGGGGCTTATCGGAGAATTAGGTGTTGCATCATCAAACATAGATAATGAGGGATTTGTTTTAGTTCATGGTGAGATATGGAAGGCTCGGGCAAGTATGCCTATATCGAAGGGAACGAGGGTAAGGGTTGTTGGGGTTGACGGTATGGTAGTTATTGTTGAGCCTTCTTTGGGTGATGGAAAGGAGGAAAATTAATTTTTGAAAATAGGTTCGTATGATGAAAATAAATCCTGAAAAACAAAAAGCACAATAAAACTTGTTAGCCAAAGGGAGGTAATAAAATGAGCCCAATTGGAATTATAATCGTATTAGCGCTCATAATTTTGTGGAGTTCTATAAGGGTTCTTCGAGAATACGAGCGAGGCGTTGTATTCAGGCTTGGAAGAATAGTCGGTGCCAAAGGTCCTGGAATATTCTTTCTCATACCAATTGTAGATAAGATGGTCAAAGTAAGCCTCAGAACAGTCACAATGGATGTTCCACCACAGGATGTGATAACGAAGGATAATGTTTCTGTTAAGGTTAATGCTGTGGTATATTTTAGGGTGATGGACCCAGTAAAAGCGGTGGTTGAGGTTGAAAATTATCTCTATGCGACCTCACAGCTGGCACAAACAACCCTTCGCTCAGTCCTCGGCGAATCAGAACTCGATGAGCTTCTTGCCGCAAGAGAAAAAATAAACCAGCACCTTCAGGAAATAATCGATTTCCACACTGACCCGTGGGGCATAAAAGTCACGCTCGTTGCTGTTAAGCATGTAGATCTCCCAATAGAGATGCAAAGAGCAATTGCTCGTCAGGCTGAGGCTGAAAGAGAAAGAAGGGCAAAGATTATAAACGCTGAAGGTGAATATCAAGCAGCGCAAAGACTTTTTGAGGCATCTGAAATAATAAGCAAAAACCCAGCCGCTATACAACTCCGCTTCCTTCAAACACTATCCGAAATCGCCACAGAAAACAACTCAACCACAATATTCCCCCTCCCCATTGAACTCCTTAAACCCTTCCTACAGCATAAAGAACAAAAAACCACACCATAAATAAGCAAACTATGCTCGTGATATATCGACTTAAAATATGGAGATAATCCGCGACCCGAAAACGGTTTACAGAAGAGTAATTTCATTCAAGAAAGAGGGCAAACGGATTGGTTTTGTGCCCACAATGGGATACCTTCACGAAGGACACCTCTCACTCATACGAATTGCAAGAACCCTTTCAGATATCCTTGTGGTTTCCATCTTTGTTAACCCAATCCAGTTTGGTCCTAACGAGGATTACAATATCTACCCGCGCGACCCCAAACGCGACGCCGAATTGTGCAAGAAAGAGGGCGTTAATATCCTTTTTATTCCTGAGGTTGATGATATGTACCCACAAAATTACTCCACCTATGTTGATGTTCTTCACCTGAGCGACCACCTATGCGGGAAAAGTAGACCGGGACATTTTCGGGGCGTTGCAACAGTCTGCACGAAACTTTTCAACATAACACAACCCGATATAACAGTTTTCGGACAAAAGGATGCACAACAGGCATTCATCATAAAAAGACTTATAAGGGATTTGAATTTCAATATAGAACTTATCATCGCACCAATAGTTCGAGAACCAGACGGACTTGCAATGAGCTCAAGGAATATTTACCTTACGCCAGAAGAAAGGAAAGAAGCGATAGCACTTTATAAAAGCCTTTGCCTTGCTCAGGAATTGGTATTGGAGAAAGGGGTGAGAAAAAGCTCTGAAGTAATAAAAGGGATGGAAGAACTTATAAAAACAATAGCCAAACACGGAACAATAGACTACATCTCAATAGTCGATACAAAAGAACTTCACCCAATAGAGGAACTAAAAGGCGAAATCCTTATTGCGCTTGCGGTGAAATTCAGTAAGGCAAGGCTTATTGATAACATAATAGTGAAATTGAGCGAATAAATTAAATCGTTGACATCTGCCAAATATAGATTAGCTTTATGAAATAAGAAATATGCGCTCTTTTTGTACACCTGAAAAACTAATTTCAATTCTCGATAGAATCAGGGAAATCCAGCTGGAGGGTGATTTTCACAGACAGCTTCATCTTGTAGCAGAAACCATTGTTGAAACGGGACTATTCGGAAGGGCGGTTGTATCGCTTTTTTCACCGTCAATGGAGCGGGTTGATGTTGCCTGGGCTGGATTGAGCAAAGAAGAGGAGAAAAAGCTACTGAGCCAAAAACCACCATCACCTGAGCTCTGGCGGAAAATATTATCGCCTGAATATAGAATAGGTCATTCCTATTATATAAGGCACGACAGTCCGCTTGCCAAAAAACTTAGCGGAATAGAAAGCGCCCGAGAACCCAAGGCATACAAAAGCGGCTGGCATCCAAATGATTACCTTTTCATCCCACTTTACGGAAGATCATCAAAAAGACCCTTAGGTGTTCTATCCGTTGATGACCCTCTCGATAAAGAAAGCCCGATAATCGAAATTCTACCCCTTGTTGAATTGTTTGCTCAGGAGGCAGCAGCTATAATCGAGAAAAGCTTGCTATACAAAAAACTTGAGGAAATGGAACATTATTTTAAGGAGATTGTTGAGGAATCGACGGATATCATTGTTACTACAAACGATGAGGGAAAAGTAAGCTTTTTCAACAAAGGAGCATCAGAAATACTTGGATATAAGCCTGATGAGATAATCGGAAAATCTGTTGTCCTTCTATATGAGAACCTTGAATCTGCAAGGAGAACAATGAGAAAGGTGCGAGAAAACAATGGAAGGCTGCGAGAGCTTGAAACATTGGCACGAGCCAAAGATGGCACTCTTATCCCTATAAGCCTCTCGGTCACAATGCTATACGACAAAAACGGCAAGTTCCTTGGAACAGCTGGCATCGCCAAAGACCTAAGAGAACTCAAAAGATTACAGGAAAGAGAAGCAAGAGGAAAAATCGCAAGAATCCTTTTGAGATATATAAACAATTACCTTATGAGCATTAACTCTATAGAATGGAAGCTGAAGGAGGTTTTAAGTGAGGATATTCAAAAGGGGGTTCTTAAAAGGCGGGTTCTATTTCTCTTTGAGAGAATTAAGAGGAATGTTAGCAAGATAAGTTTTATAACATCAAAGATACTCGAGAGCGATACAGAGGAACTTGAAAAGATTGAGAAGGAGATAAAGAGGGTTAAAATCACCATCCCAAAGGTAAAACTTCACGAGCAAGCACCGTATAAAGGGATGAAGGTTCTCGTCGCTGATGATGAAAAGGATATTCGTGATGGCCTTCAAAGCTTCCTCAGATTTCTCGGGTTTGAGGTATATAATGCCTCAAATGGCGAGGAAGCTATAGAGATACTGAAAGAATACAAACCATTCGACCTGATAATCACAGATTTAAGGATGCCAAAAAGAAGCGGCGAAGAGCTTATAAAAACAGCCCTTGAGCTGAACCCTGAGCAACCAATTATCGTTATTACAGCGTTCGTTTATGATGCCAGCCACTGCGTTATAAAAACAGGCTTAAAAAATATCTTCTCAAAGGAAAAACCATTCAACTTCGCCCACCTCGAAAACCTTATAGAAAATGCATTATCGAAAAAAATAGTTTCTACCAAAATGAAAGATTTATTATAATTTGGGGGCTCTATGATAAGAAGTATGACAGGATTTGGCGAATCATCGGCATCATTCAAGGATTTGTCTGTATGGGTGAGAATTAGCTCGGTCAATAGTAGGTTTTTGGATATAAATGTTAAATTACCGGTTGTTCTGAACGTATTCGAGCCTGATGTGATAAAATTTATAAATGAAAGAGTAATGCGAGGAAAGGTAAATGTTGTTAGCTGGGTTGAGGGTGAGAATAAATCTATAATCTACCGACCGGTGCTAGACAGAGACCTTCTAATCTCATACGCTGAGATATTGGAGCAAGCAACCGGTATACTATGGGGTGAACCACAGGTCACTCTCGGCGAACTTGCCCAACTTGAAATTGTCACGCTCAGGGAAAAAGAAGAGGGTAAAGAAATTCTCGGGAATCTTCTATTTAAAGCATTAGATGAGGCTTTGAAAAAGTTGAACGAAACCAGAAGCCGTGAAGGGAAAATCCTCGCAGATGAAATTAGAAAAAGGATACGCAAGATAAACGCCTCAATAAAGAAACTCTATAAACTCAAAGCCTTACAGGAAAAAGAACTCCGCAACACATGGGAAACAAAATTGATGGAGCTTTTGCAGGGTGAGATTGACCAGAACTTGATTGTGAGAGAGGCGAGCCAGTTCGTTATGCGAAAGGATTTCACAGAGGAGTTGGTGAGGCTTGAAAGTCATATAGAATTTCTCGCTGGATGCTTAAGAGAGCCCCCACCCTGCGGAAGCAAATTGAATTTCATCCTTCAGGAAGCCTCAAGAGAAATAACAACACTCTCATCTAAAGCCGAAAACAAGGAAGTTTCAAGACACGCAATAGAAATAAAAGAAGAACTCGAACGGATTAGAGAGCAAGTTCAAAACATAGAATAAGGTAGCCGCAACCTTTAGGTTGCGCATTGTTTTATTTATCACGCAGGCTTTAACCTGCGCCTAAAATTATATTTTTAAAATCTTTGCCACAAGCTCTAACATTTTAAAATTTAATATCCAATCAATCTCTTTCATGCTCCTTAACAATGGCTCTTTCATCTGATGCCATGCTGGACCATCAGTAACCCATAAAAAATCTATTCCATTCTCTTGAGCAGCTCTATTCATCTCAATATAACTTTCTGCTATAGAAATGGGTTTACTTCCTGTAACATTATAGAAATTACATTCGATAACTAATATAGGTGATTT
>JBAMLU010000089.1:14164-18008 GCA_039793385.1 bacterium | reverse complement strand
TCTTCTTTCGGAATTGAGACCTCAATTATCTCCCCGCCACGAAGAATAAAATTAGGCTTTGTACCCTTGCCAACAACTACAATCCGACCTTCCCTTATCCCCTTCTGAATCTGCGCCCGAGATAGCCCAAGCCCATATTTGACAAGATACATATCAAGCCTAATGGGAACTATATCCTTTGGCACAACAATAATCTTCTTTTCATCCATCTTATTTGCATGTTAAAACCTGCGCCTATTTTCCGTTCCGCTCATATGAATCAGGTCTCGCTAATTGTTCTTCTTGTTTTTCCTTTTTCTCATTCTCGACTATGCTTGATATGAGAAGAAAAATTAAGCCAATAGTCACATAAGTGTCAGCAAGGTTGAAAACAGGCCATCTAATCGAACGCCCTGATATTTTAAATCCAACCTCAATCCAGTCGATAACCTTGCCAATTCTCAGCCTGTCAAAAAGATTTCCAAGTGCACCGCCAAGAATAAATATAACTCCCAGCCTTAGAAAGTTTCCGCCAGAAAATTTAAATATATACCATACCAAAATGATAACAGCTACAGAAAGTGAAAACCAGAAATAGAATTTACCACCGAAAATACTTGTTCCGAAAGCGCCACCTGGGTTATAAAGAAGGGTTATTCTCAAGAAGTTGCCGAGCACCCTTCTTGTTTGAAAATAAGAGAGATTGTTTACAACCCAGAACTTTGTAATCTGGTCTAAAGCAAAAAGAACTAGCGAGATAAAAAGCAAGCTCAGATGTTTTTCGCGTGACATCATTCATCAAGCCCTTTTCTTTGTTCTATACAGTATTTTTGGCGGTGAAAGCCCGAGAACTGTTTCCCTTTCAATAATGATTTTCGACACCTCATCTTTTCCTGGAGTCTCGTACATAGTTTCAAGCATAACCGATTCCAAAATTGAGCGCAAGCCCCTTGCACCCGTACCTTTCTTCAAAGCTATCGAAACGATTTCGTCAAGCGCATCATCGGTAAATTCAAGCTCAATCCCTTCCATAGCAAATAACTTCTTATACTGCTTCACAAGAGCATTTCGCGGCTCGAGAAGGACGGATTTTAAAGCAACTCTATCGAGGTCGTGAAGAGCAACAACAACAGGAAGTCTACCAACAAGCTCTGGAATAAATCCATATTTTATAAGGTCATCGGGCTCAACCATAGAAAGGAGATAATCACGGGTTAGTTCACCTTTTGAAATGATATCAGCATCAAATCCAATAGGGTTCTTTTTCAATCGGCGTGCAACTATCTTATCGAGTCCATCAAAGCAACCACCACATATAAATAGTATATTTTTTGTATTTACCTCAATCATTGGCTGTTCTGGATGTTTTCTGCCGCCTTGAGGAGGCACAAGAGCATTAGTACCCTCAAGAATTCTCAATAAAGCCTGCTGAACACCCTCACCCGAAACATCCCTTGTTATGCTTGGGCTCTCCGATTTTCTTGAAATCTTATCGATCTCATCGATATAAACGATGCCGAGTTCAGCGCGCACCACATCGTAGTTTGCAGCCTGAAGAAGCCTTACGATAACATTCTCGACATCCTCACCAACATACCCAGCCTCAGTTAGTGTAGTAGCATCAGACATAGCAAACGGAACCATCAATATCTTAGCAAGCGTCTGTGCAATAAGAGTCTTCCCAACACCAGTGGGACCTATAAGAAGAATATTCGATTTTTCTATTTCTACATCGCCATCCTTCTTAAATTTAACGGCATCTCTTATCCTCTTATAATGATTGTAGACCGCAACAGAAACAACCTTCTTAGCCCTTTCCTGCCCAATAATGTATTCGTCGAGTTTCTTTTTGATTTGATGTGGACGGGGAAGATGTTCTAAGTCGATAAATCCGTCAGTTCCAAAAGCAGCCTCTTCACGAAGCATCTGATAGCAAAGTCGGACGCACTGGTCACATATATTAACCCCAGGACCCTTTATTAGATTCCCAACCTCACCAATAGCCCTACCACAAAAAGAGCATCTATCCCTGATTTGATGTTGTTTTTTTGTATCCTCCATTATTTTCCTCTCTTATCGTAAATCTTATCGATGAGCCCGTACTCAAGGGCTTCTTGTGGGGACATAAAGAAATTCCTCTCCGTATCCCGTTCGATCTCCTCAATGCTCTTGCTGGTATGCTTTGCGAGGATGTTATTCACGATTTTCTTAATATTTATCAATTCTCTGGTCTGGATTTCGATATCGGTAACCTGACCCTGAACCCCACCCCAGGGTTGATGTATCATAATTCTTGAGTTAGCAAGGGCGCCTCGTTTTCCTTTTGTTCCGCCTGCGAGAAGTAACGCCGCCATAGAACAAGCTTGCCCTATACATATTGTGGCAACAGGGGAAGGAATGTACTGCATCGTGTCGTATATAGCAAGACCCGCTGTAACATACCCGCCAGGAGAGTTTATGTAAAGATTTATCTCCTTCTCAGGGTCCTCAGCTGCAAGGAAAAGAAGCTGCGCCACAACAAGATTAGCAACATTGTCGTCTATAGGTGTGCCTATGAATATTATCCTATCCTTAAGAAGTCGGGAATATATGTCGTAAGCCCTCTCTCCTCTTGCTGTTTGCTCAATCACTATCGGAACAAGGTTCATCTTTACCCCTTTACCTCGTTTATTGTGGAATATTTAAGTAGAATTTTTAATGCTTTTTCTCGTAGGATATTTTTTCTCACATCATTAAGATTTTCATTCGTTTCTATAACATTTTTGATTGTCTCTTTATCAGTCCCCATTTTTTCAGCGAGCCCTTCGTAATCCTCATCCTCAAGCCTTATATTTTCTTTTTCAACCACTGCGTCAAGGATAAGCCTTTTTGCAGCGGCTCTTTCGAGTATCTGGTAATATTTTTTTTGAAGGGCGTTGAGTTTTTCCTCATCGAGTTTGGAAAGTTCTTTCTCACCATAAGTTGAGCGGATAGTCTCAATTAGTATTTCTCTCACAAGCGATGGCGGAACCTCAACCGGATTGTCCCTCAAAAGATTCTCCACAAGCTCATCCTCAAGCTCCTCATAAGACCTTTTTTGAGCCGCTTTCTCAAGCTCAACCCTTATGAAGGCTAAAAGCTCATCCATACTATTAAATCCCTCTATCCTCTTAATTAATTCCTCATCGCTCGGGAGAACTCTCTCAGCAATATCAATTACCTCAGCCTCACCCTTAAATTCCTTACCTGCAAGCTCAGGTTTTGCATCATCAGGGAATTTAAGTCTTATATCCCTTTTATCCCCTATTTTCATTCCAATGAAATCCGAAACCCCCTTAACCATCTCAGCATCATCAACAAGAAGCGAAAGCTTAAGCGAGCGGTTCTCCTCTGTTGTATAGTTGAAAAACACAATATCATCCTTCTTTATCTCCCGCTTGACAGCACGAAGTGTAGAATACCTTTCCTTAAGCCCTTTTAATTCTCTTTTCACATCCTCATCCGTAATTTCTCTTATTCTTTTTGTTAGCGAGTAGCCCTTGTAATTTTTTAGAACTATTTCTGGCATTATCTCGAACTCATATCTAAAAGTAAAAGGAGAATCCTCAGATATATCTGTAATTTTTTCCACCTTCCCTTGATTTATCGGATTAAGTCCCTCTTTTTCAAGCGATTCTTTAATACCATCGCTAATTAGTTCCTCAGCAACCTCATTCTCTATTACTTCACCGAAATTTGCCTTAATAAGTCCAAGAGGAACATGCCCAACCCTGAACCCCGGAAGAGCCACGCTTTTCTTATAGTACTGATATTTCTCGTTTAACTTTTGAGCCACCTCCTCTTTCGAGTAAGTGATCTCAAGGAGACGAGTATAAGAATTCAGAGC
>JBAMLU010000089.1:0-14154 GCA_039793385.1 bacterium | reverse complement strand
GCAAGCTTTTTTTCCATTATTTCTCCTTAAAAGTTAAGGTTATTTCTGCGAGAGAGGGGAGTTGAACCCCTACGGGTTGCCCCACTGGATCCTAAGTCCAGCGCGTCTGCCAGTTCCGCCACTCTCGCTAAATTTAAAAACTCCCCATTTTATGTCAAGTAGTCTCTTAAGAGTAAAACACAACTTATTGTAAAACACAAAGTTCCAAAAACAGTTTCCAAAAAGTTCACCCGTATTATATAATATAATCAAAATGCCTCTTTTCGCAAGGATAAGTCGATATATATTTTTCTCCCTTTCCATTCTCCTTGTTCTAATATTCTTTTCGCGCCCTTTTGAATTGCATAGGTATTGTGTCAATGTCGTTTTCCCATCGATTGCCCTATTACCTTTTTATAAAAAGGTATTCTATCCTGTTGGTTTTCTGCTCGGGCTCGGGTTTTTCCTTCTTGGGCTTTTATCTCCAAGGCTATTTTGTGGTTTCGTTTGTCCTCTTGGAACGGCTCAGGAGATACTCATTCTGCCCGCAAAAAGGCTCAAGATTAATGGAGAGATTGACAAAAGGACGAACGAAAAATTGTCGCTCCTCGCTTTTCTCGTGTTTCTTGCGTTGTTTGCGGGAAGCGCGATTTATAAAGATATATTTTGCATTCGTGGTTGCCCAATTATCTGGACATGCGTTATAGGAAGGATGGAAATCCCCCCACTCACGATAATCCTCCTTTCAGCCTTTTTTATTTCTGTCATTTCTACTGAGAGGGCGTTTTGCAGGTATTTTTGTCCTTTCGGATATGTTCTGGGGGTTATTTCAAGGTGGTCTATTTTCAAGCTCAAAAGGGAAATCGAGATATGCAATGAATGTCGGCTTTGCGAAAAAGAATGCCCTATGAAGGTTGACATATTGGGGGCAAAGGAGTATATTATATCATCAATGTGCATAAGTTGTTTCAGGTGTTTGAGGATTTGCGGGAGATCTGCAATAAGATTAAGGAGGCATAGATGAGCGAGAAGAAACCTATAATTGTTATGTTTGTTGTGGTGATATTGATATTATTGGGTTTATTTATCCTTATTTCCATACTTTATGGGATACAGGTTTATAATGGTGGTATAAAGAGGGCACAGGCTGTTAGAGCCGCATGGGCTCAGGTTGAGAATCAGCTTCAGCGAAGATATGACCTTATACCCAACTATGTTGAAATTGTTAGGGGATATGCGAAGCACGAGAGAGAAGTTTTTCAAGCCGTGACCGAGGCTCGAGCAAGGGTCGGCTCTGCCTCAACCATAGAAGAGAAAATCAAATCGAATAATGAGCTCAGTTCTGCACTTGCTCGGCTTATGGTAGTGGTTGAGGCTTATCCTAATCTCAAGGCAAACGAAAATTTCATTCGCTTCCAGGATGAGCTTGCTGGAACAGAGAACAGGATCGCTGTCGAAAGGATGAGATATAATGAGGCTGTAAGGCAATACAATCAGTATATCAAGGTCTTCCCCAATAATATCATAGCAAATATGTTCAACTTCACTGAAATGCCTTTCTTCGAATCACCATCTGAAACAAAAACCCCACCAAGAATACAATTTTAAATATGGTTCAACTAAACGAGAATTTCATCTATGGCAGAAGGGTTCTCGAGGAATTTCTTCGAGCGAAAAGGAGAAAATTGAATTTAGTTTACCTCACAGAGGAAAGCGCAAAGATATTCAAAAACAAACTTACAAGGGAAAATATCCCTTTCAAAATAACCACGAAGAAGGAGATGTTTGAGCTTTCAAGGAGGAAGGACCATCAAGGGGTAATTGGCATTGTTGAACCTTTCCAATACTATGAACTTTCCTATCTATTCGATATATCGCCGGCACTTGTAGTAGCACTGGATAATATTCAGGATGTACGGAATTTTGGCTCTATAATAAGAACATCATACCTTACAGGCGCATCAGGAATAATAATTCCAGAAAGGGAGAGCGCAAAGGTGAGCCCGGTTGTTGTTCATACAAGCGCTGGTGCATCAGAATACATCCCGATAATCATGGTCAACTCCGTTCCACATACACTTAATATTCTCAAGCAAAGGGGATTCAAGATATATGGCGCCACAAGCTCGGCAAGCTCTCTTCCGTTTGACGCTCTCGAATATCCATCGCGCGTGGTTACCGTTTTTGGGAACGAAGGCGTTGGGCTCTCGAATAAGGTAAAAAGAATTTGTGATGCTTTTATCCATATACCACAGAAGGGGCTTCTTGACTCTTTCAATGTCTCTGTTGCCTGTGGAATTATCATTTACTTTATATCAAAAAAGATATTCCAGAAAAATTAACTTGACCTTATGAGGATAACGATATTAATTTTTTTAAAAGGGGGTTAAACATATGAAAAAACTCGCTTTCTTTTTATTTTTCTTTTTTCCTCTTTATGGAGAATATATTTCAATAGAGAATGAGGATATAAAAGCGGTTGTGGATAAAGTAACAGGCGAGTTTGCAATTGGTCGTCCTGATGGTTTTCCACTTTTGGCGGGATTCCCGGATAGAGAATTGAGTTCCCACTTTTCTGTGAAGGTAGGTTTACGGGTAGCATCGAATAAGCCAGGGATTGCCGAACCACTTACGCTTGTCGATTCAGCTACCGTGTTCGAATCCCGATATATCGCGATAAGTTGGCAGTGGCAAAACATAAAGATATGGGAAAAACTGAGGCTTCTCGACGAGGATTCGCTTAGAAAATTCATCTATGTAGAACTATTACTATATAACAATTCGACAGATTCCCAATCCATAGGAACAATGTTTTTCCTTGATCCGACACTCGGTGGAGAAAACCCAGAACATATATTTGTTCTTTCGGAAGAGATAGATAGTGTTAGAGCATACAGCGGAATAAATGTTCCATTTTATTGGATTGGCACAAATGACACATTATTTTCACCCGGATTCTCGACAATGTATATGGGAGTGTTTCTTGGTAGCGAAATGCCTTATCCTGATAGGGTGATATTTGGTAATGATTATGATCTTTCCTCTGTTCAATGGGATTACACAATATCAAGAGCCCGTATAGAAGACCTGGGGGTTCTTATATACTGGAATCCAAAACGAATTGCACCAGCCGAATTTTACTTTGTGGGTTTCTACTATGGCGGCGGTTATCCCGGGATGAAAATAGAAAGGGAATTAAACAGGATGAAACCGGTTCTTGAAATCTCAGAGCCGTGCCCCAACCCGTTCAATTCTACCTGCAGGATAGAACTTTCAAATAAATTAGATTTTCCAATACCATTAAAATCTGAGGTCTTCGACATAAACGGGAGACACATAAAGACGCTTTCTTTTGAAGTCCTAACACCTGGCAAACACCAAATCATTTGGGACGGCACAAACAACGCTAACGAACCTGTTCCATCTGGTGTATATCTTATAATATTTTCTGCTGGAGAATTTAAGACTTATCGAAAGGTTTTCCTTATAAAATAGCCATTACTTTTTCATAATAATGATCTTATCAGGTTCCAGGCGAACCAATCTTATTCCTGCTGGAAGGATAACATAGGGTTTTAGTTCATCATTTGACCTTGCTGAATCAGGTATATCAACGAATACACCTACATCTTTAGGCTCAATTTCGTCAAGTTTTTTCTGACTTCCAGCCATAATAATATCAACTGTTTTGGGTTTCAAAAGGAACTTTTGAGATGTTTTTCTTCCTTTTGTGATAATTATGGGGATATTATCCATTTTTTTCTCAACGATTTTTGAAAGCTCGACAGTAAGATTAACGGATGAAGGGATAAGTTTAATCTTGGGTGATGGTGTATGAAGTTCAATTACGGTAGAGAATGTTGCTGATAGTTGTTTCAATGTTTCTGGCTTTGTGTAAACTGAGTCAAAGGAATTAACAATAGATGCAGGACCAATAGCAATTACCTTATTAGGCGTGAATTTCGGGTTATCCTCTATTATATAGCCATCCGCAGGCAAGCCAACAACACGCCCACCAACAAACAACTCCTTCTGCGCCCTCCTGTCAATAAAAAACGAGAGCTCATCAGGCGGACCTATTTTCACCACCTTCGCATTCACACCCATCAATTTAACATCATCCTCCTCGAAACTATATATCCGCCTCCCATATCTAAAACGCTCGCAATTTATCTCTACATAAGAGGGCTTTAAAATAAGTTTTATAAGTTCCTTCCCTTTCCCACTAAATGTTACAGGGATAAGCGCAGGAATAGAATCAGCGATATCATATTCCTTTCTAAGTCCAACTACCATAAGCGGGAGCCTTATTTCATATGTGAATTCCCTTTCCATTTCTACCGCAAACCAGAGAATAAACGCAAGGACAATGCTAATTATTTTGAATGATATATTCTTGAAGGGGTTAAGCATTATTTATTTTGAAAATAATACGCCCAGCCCTTACTTAGAGCAATAATTTATGGGCTTGCCGTAGCTTATCTCGCCATTATCAATCCTAATTGAGAAACCACAATTTGGATTTGAACAGACCCAAGCTTTGTACCTTACAGATGCACCATCACGCCCGTAATCTGATAATGGAAGAAGAACACCCTTACCACATTTCAAGCAGGTTGGGAATGTTATATCCATTTTTCCTCTCTTTTAAAATCTGCCGGCGGAGGGATTCGAACCCCCGACCAATGGATTATGATTCCACTGCTCTGACCAGCTGAGCTACGCCGGCAGTAATTATAGCCTTTTTATTTCAGAAGTACCGCTCTTCTTGTGCTTATCTCGCCATTCTCGTTAGAAAGCCTATACACATATGTCCCGCTTGGCACAGGATTATTATTGTTATCAGTTCCATCCCATATGACCTTATATTCACCCGATGACAATTTCTCGTTCTCGAACAATGTTTTCACTATCTGCCCAGCCAGGTTATATATCTTGAGGCTCAATGTTTGTGGTCTTGTTGTTGAGAATGAGATTTCTGTTGTTGCGTTGAAAGGATTTGGCCGGCACTGCCTGAGCAACAATGTATAAGGCTTTTTCAAGCTAGTATTATCACTTATAAATGTACCCAAGATTGCTCGCTTAGGAACTCTATGATATATAGCATCGTTATAAGTAGCCGGACCCTCATCACGAAGATTTAATCCCGCACATCTATCAAGGATATAGAAAATATGAAGATAATCGTCAACCCTTTCCGCCATTGATGGTTGAACCTCGCTCTTGCACTGACCTGGCAAGGCTGCTGGTGTACGGGTATTAGTTATATTAACAGGTGCTGTCCATGTTATGCCGCCATCTGTTGATGCTGCAACATAAACCTCCTTATTGCCGATGTTATATTCCCATGTAGCGCCTGCAACCGTATCCGCATTCATCCAGGCTGTATCCTCTAACGAATAAATAAAAGGTATCCCCTGTTCCCAACAAACGAAAATATTTCCCTCATCATCGATGCTAACAGAAGGGTGATCCATAACAGGTTCTGCAATTCTCAATGCACCGCCCCACGGACCGGCAACGACAACCGGAGCATCAAGCGATTCATTCCAATACATAATTCGCCAGTAATTCCACATAGTAGCTGCGCAGGAATCGTTGGGCCATCGAGCGCTTGGGTCAGTCGTATCCCTCGCAGCAAACATCGCCTCAGACCAGGCAAGATGAAGTCTGCCAGATTGATCATACATCACAGATATATCATAATATGGTCTGAATGCAGCCCCGGAGTCAGGGTCGCTTATAAATATCGAATCAACGGGCGGGAATGTGTATCTGGTTATCTCGCGGATTGTAAATGTTTCACCACCATCATTGGATTCCGCTACATAGATATTGTGGAAGAAGAATGTAACATAGTAATAATATGATGGTTCTCCGGTAGCATCATCAACACAACTTCCAATTGGCTCCCTTGCAACCCCAACATAAGCAAGCGCAACCTTATTCTCCCACGAATCAACATCAACCGATATCCCATACTGATAGCTTTTCCTATTCGGGTTTTCTGATGTATCTGATATTACATATGGACCATCCCAGGTGTAGACATACTCTTCAGGATCAAATCTACCCTTCCAGTAAATGATAGGACGTATCTGGTCATAATTGGGGAGTGGAACCAAATCAGGCTCTGCCGATGGTGATGATACAACATGTATTGAAGAATCATAAGGATTAAATGAAATCTTTGGCCATATAGCCTCAAAATCCACTCCTCTGAATGTTGCATATGGCGGTTCCTCACCAAGAAATATTCCTCTTCCAGCAGCCATCATCGGTCCAACATCAATATACGCCGCCGTATGAACATCACCCGAAACATTCATCTGGTGAAACGATATAATCGGAATATCACCAAAACCAACATCCATCGATGTATATCCAGACCTTCTTATCGAACCTGGGTCAACCCTTTTACCCCTTGAGCCGTAAAGAAAAGTATCTGCAGGGCTTGATGACCAGTAATTGTAATATATATGCCTTGATGCAGAAGCGCTATCCTCGCCGCACATCCAGACCATATGCACACCATTATTTATATCAAGCGCTATCATTCTTCCACCTGTCTCGTTATGTTGCATATCGTACCAGGTATACCCAACCTTTGTAACCGTGCCTATTGGAAGGGTATCCCTTGGTTGTAAGACCGTTCGCTTTTGCATCACCCTGACTAATTTTTCAATTGAACCAGGCATCATTTTCCCTTGAAAATGCCTGTTTGAATACTCCGCACCAACACATAGTGATGCAAAGAAAACCGCTACGCTCACTACCACTAATGTTGCCCTTCTCTCCATCTTCTACCTCCTTTTTTTGTATAAAATAAAGGCGATTTATTTTTTATGTCAAATACTTTTTTATCAAATGGGAACCCTTGACCAGAAAAGAGAAAAGGATTATCTTTGAAATATGAGATTTCTCGCTCTTTTCTTCTTTTTTCTCTTTTCTTGTGCTCAAACAGTAGTAATACTGAAAGAGCACGACTATTGCTCAAAAAATTTTCAACAAGAGACTGTTGATATACAAGGTAGAATCGTATTCCAAGAGAAACTTAATTCAATATTATCCTGCGAGCTTTCAAGCGGTTATGGTTTTATATTTTTGCCTCTCGCTGACAAGTCGCTTGCTATAGTTGACATAGAAAAAGGCAGCATAATAAAACGCATTTTCACCGATTTTTTCATAAGTTCCGTTGCCATAGGAAATGAAACTATATACATTAGCGGGATAGGCGATTGGAACGCTATTACAGCAATACGGCTAAGAAATTTCGACAAAATATTCGAAAAAAGCGCTGACCCATTCGGTGGAGAAATATTGTATTGCAAAAAAGGGCTGCTTTTCTTAACAAATAGGGGGAAATTATTTCTTATTGATAGTATGAGCGGCAAGAAGATTCACGAGCAAAACCTGAACATTCTGCCGTCGGGTTTCACAGTGAAAAACGATAATGTTATCGTTACATCCGTGGATGGAAATGTTTTCCTTCTTGAATTAAACGGGCTCAAAATTAAGAAGCGCATTAACCTGATGAAAAAAGTTGAATCACCACCATTCCTTGGAGATATTACTATTGTGTGTTCGTTAGATGGCACCATTTTCTTGCTCGATACTATGCTTTCAATTATCTCAACAACAGAGACAAATGGTATAATAACATCACCACCAATAGCGGATGACCTTTTCATATATTGCTCAACAAAGGATGGGAAAATTCTTAAAATAGACAAATTACAGGGGAATATATTGAATACCCAGGAGATTGAAAGCCTTGCCATTGTTGTTTCCCCCGTTTGCGCAGGAAATTCTCTTATTATAGGAACTATATCCGGAGAGCTTTTCATACTGGATAAAAAAACTTTGACAATCAAAAACCACATTAAACTTGATGGAATGATTAAACACACACCTCTTGTATGCCACAATAAAGTATTCATAGTCACTGAAGATGGTTATCTTTACGGGATAGAGTGAGGGAGGAAAAAATGGGAAATGGGTTCGAATATGGTGAAGAAAGGATAAAGAAGCTCGAAGTTCTTAGGGAGTTGGGGATAGAGCCTTATCCTGGAAGGGTAAGCGAGGTTGTCCCGATAGGGTCAGTGATAAAGGATTTTGAGGTATTTGCGAAAAACGAATCAAGAGTATGGGTAGCTGGAAGGATTCTCACATTCAGAGCTCACGGGAAAAGCACATTCTCGGACATCGTTGATGGAACAGGCAAAATCCAGATATATTTCAAATTCGATATCATCGGGCAAGAAAAATACGAACTTCTGAAGCTCATCGATATAGGCGATTTTCTTTGTGTTTATGGTGTGCCTTTTGTCACAAAGACCGGCGAAAAAACGATAAATGTTTATGATTATACCATTCTGGCAAAATCTCTTCGACCATTACCGGAGAAGTGGCATGGGCTCAAGGACCCTGACCTACGCTACCGCAAAAGATATCTCGACCTTATAGCCAATCCTGAAACAAAAAAGATTTTTACAGTAAGAGCTGACCTGCTCCGTTTAACAAGGGAGTTCTTTTACTCCCAGGGATTCCTTGAGTTTGAGACGCCAATACTGCAGCCACTTTACGGCGGGGCTTTCGCAAAACCATTTACAACGCACTTTTACGCCCTCGAAAAGGACCTTTATCTCAGAATAGCAACAGAACTTTACCTCAAGCGCCTCCTTGTGGGCGGATTTGACAAGGTTTTCGAGCTGGGCAAGAATTTCAGGAACGAGGGGCTTGACAGATTCCACAACCCCGAGTACACTTCCCTCGAGGCTTACCAATCATATACGGATTATTATGGGATGATGACGCTCGCCGAAAATTACCTATCTTTCCTCGCAAAAACTATTAAAAACTCGGATGAGTTCTCGTATCAGGGGAAAAAAGTTAGTGTTAAACCCCCTTTTAAAAGATTATCCTTTGTGGATTCTATAAAAATGAAAACGGGGCTCAATATCCTTAAAGCAACTGAAACTGAACTGCTTAATTATTGCGAAAAAGAGGGCATCAAGGTTGAAAGGAGAAACAGGGCTAAGATAATTGAAAAGATATTTGATGAAAAGGTGGTGCCAGGTCTTGAGGAACCGACATTCGTTCTCGATTATCCCGTTGAGCTTTCTCCTTTTGCAAAATTTAAGGATGATAATAAAGAGCTGGTTGAGCGGTTCGAACTATTTATACTTGGGATTGAACTTGCTAATGCTTTCACGGAGCTAAACGACCCATTCGAGCAGAGGGCTCGGTTTGAGGAACAGATAAGAATGAAAACGGAGGATTTTGTGAGCGAGATCGATGAGGATTTCATTGAGGCACTCGAGTATGGTATGCCACCCGCAGGTGGAATAGGGTTTGGCATAGACCGGCTTGTAATGATATTCGCTGATGCACCGTCAATCCGCGAGGTTATCTTATTCCCCATACTAAGATGAATAACTATAAACTATTCATAGCTTTGAGATACCTCAAAGGTCAAAGGAAGACCCCGTTTTCGCTTTTAGTTACCCTTTTTTCTATTGGCGGTGTACTTGTGGGCGTTGCTGCACTTATTATTGTCCTTTCGGTAATGAATGGGTTCGAACGGGAGGTAAGAACAAGAATTATAGGCATGACAGCCCATATAACAATTTACTCAGCTAATAACACAATTGATGGCTGGGAGGATTTGGCGAAAAAACTTGAAAAGGAGAAAGAACTTGTTAGCTACTCGCCATTTGTAATAACCCGTGTTGCAGTGCTAGCGAAAAAGAGCGTTGATGCTATGCTTTTGAAAGGGGTTATCCCTGAGTTTCAGGAAAGGGTATCAAACCTTTCACCTTATATGAAATTCGGTAGTTTCTCTTTTGAGGATTCAACCACAAACGAACTTATTGTTGGAGAGTTTCTTGCTGAAAGGCTCGGGATTATCCCAGGCGATACCGTTGAACTTGTTTTCCCTAACCTAAATCAAAAATCGATCCTGGGTATTCCCAAGATTTCTCCGAAGAAATTCGTTGTGACAGGGATTTTTGGTATCGGGCTTTATGAGTACGATTCTGAGCTCGCCTATACCAGCCTTAAAACCCTCCAGAACCTTATGAACCTCGGGAATAGTGTAACAAGCATAGAGCTAAAAATAAAGGATTTCTATAAGGCAAACAAGGTTGCAAAAAGAATAGCGGCTCTCGTAGGCTTACCCTTTTACGCTGTTAGTTGGGCTGAAATAAATAAAAATCTTTTCTCCTGGATTATTATTGAAAAATGGACGATGTTTCTTCTTCTAAGCCTTATTATTGGGGTAGCCGCATTCAATATAGTGAGCACTCTAATTATGGTTGTTATAGAAAAAACAAAAGAAATAGGAATCCTTAAAGCCATAGGAGCAAGTTCGAAAGATATAATGTTAATATTTATTTATCAGGCGATTATCGTT
Source organism: bacterium (assembly GCA_039793385.1). Taxonomy (GTDB): domain Bacteria; phylum UBP14; class UBA6098; order JBAMLU01; family JBAMLU01; genus JBAMLU01. Next base: position 3,761 of record JBAMLU010000089.1, on the reverse strand, counting down.
GGTGGGGTCGGAATTTTGCTTGGAACAATCCTCGGAGGAGGAATTTGCCTAATTCAAGAACATTTCAAAATAATCTCCCTTCCACCAGAAATATACTCCATTAATGCCCTTCCAGTTGACACAAGAGCAATTGATGTTATATTAATTATAACTTTTACCCTTGTTGTTATCCTTCTATCATCTCTTTATCCGTCAAAAAAGGCGTCAAAGTTGATGCCAATTAATGCGATAAGATATGGTTAGGAGGTTATAAAATGAGAAGGTTTATAATTATTATCGTTGCGTCGGGCGTATTTATCTCTGGTGGGAAGAAGGATTTATTAAATGAGCTCAAGGGAAAAGGGGTTGTACTTTCTTATGCAAGCTCGGTTGGGAATAAGATTATATATAAATCCAGCTCTGATAACCTTATGGAGTTTTACGAGAAGGATATGAGCCTTTCAACGAGATCGAGTGTTACAAGGGTTGACACATTTATGGTTGAAAGCGCGGATGAGAAGGGGAATATCAAATTCACGGTGAATTTTGGACCAGTAAAATCAACAGTTATTGAAGGTGGAGAAATTAAAAGTTCCGAGAGCGGAAAGGAACTTGAGGGGGAAAAACTCACCCTTCAACTTGATGCTGAGGGCAAGGTTGTGGATTGGTCTGGACTCACAACCGTAGGATTTAACGAGGCTGGGATAGACGAGGGTGAGATGATAGCAAATACATACGCTATTTTCGGTATTATTCATTTTCCGCTTGACACGGTGAAGCCCGGGGCAAACTGGAGCAGAACATTCCCAATAAAACTCAGCACAAAAAAGGGAACAGTTGAACAACTCATAGAAAAAAACTATTACCTTAAAGGGTTTGAGATAAAAGATAATCGTGCTTGTGCGAGAATTGAGACAAATATAAAGGTAGAAGTCAGCGGCGAGGGTATAGTGGAAAATGAAAAGTATTACACAAAAGGGGAGGGAAAAGGCAAAGGTGAAATATTTTTTGATGTTGAAAACGGATGCCTTTATAAAAGTTCCACTAACTGGCTACTTGATTTTGAAATAAAAACCGAAAGCGGAGAGCGCGCCACATACTCTCAAGAGACAAAGGAAAGCTGGATACTCACCGAAAAATAAGGAGAAAGTATGCCAATATATGAATTTATATGCGATAGGTGTTGCGGGGAATTTGAGATATTCGTTAGGGATGATAAAACGAGAATTTTTTGTCCTTTTTGCGGCAACGACAAACTGAGGCGAAAGGTTTCAAATTTTTCGGCACATATGGCAAATTCAAATACAGATAGTTCGTCAAAAACTGTTTCATCTTGTAGCTCTTGTGCCACAAAAAACTGTAGCAGTTGCGGGATATAATACGTTCTTGACATAATTGTTTGAAACGCTTATATAGAATAGACATACAAGGCGGGCGTAACTCAGGTGGCAGAGTGCCAGCTTCCCAAGCTGGTTGTCGCGGGTTCGAGCCCCGTCGCCCGCTTGAATTATTTTTTAAAAAAATTTATGTGGGCGATAGAGGACTCGAACCTCTGACCTCTTGCATGTCAAGCAAGCGCTCTAACCTGCTGAGCTAATCGCCCACTACCTCTGCCGAGGGCCGGACTTGAACCGGCACGGAAACCTCGTTTCCGAGGGATTTTAAGTCCCTTGCGTCTGCCAATTCCGCCACCCCGGCTTGTATTTAATATTATGATAACACACCTAAATAATTATGTCAAGACCTTTTATTATAATCAAGCCTCTTTAAATAAATAAAATTTTTCTTGACTTAAAAAAGATAAGGTTTATTTTAGTAGAATGTTTATTGAGATAGATAGGCTAAAAGAAGGCATTTCGAATTTCACACTAACGACAAATCCTCAGGAGTTCGAATTTATCCACAGGGATGCTACATTCGACGATGAGATAAAAGTGGCTGTAACCGGGATTCGGCACGAGAAAAAAATCGTCGTCGGTATAAATGCATCAACAACTGTTAAGATGACCTGTGCGCGATGCCTCACAGATTTCAGGGCTGATCTAAAAGCGGAATTCGAGTTTGGGATAGAGTTATCCGATAGCGCAAGCGAGAATGTCGAGTTGTGGGAAGAGGATTTCGTGAGGGTCGCAACACACAATAGCATAGTTAACATAACGAAAAGGGTTCGTGATGCTTTGCTTTTAGAACTGCCAATGCGCCCGCTCTGCGACCCGAACTGCAAAGGCTTATGCCCGAGTTGCGGCGCAAATCTTAACATAGAAAAATGCAAGTGCAAACCAAAGAATGAAGATAATCCCTTTTACGAATTGAAAGAACTTCTTCAAAGGAAGGAGAAAAATGGCTCTTCCGAAACGGCGACACTCAAACACAAGGACAAGAAAAAGAAGAACACACTGGAAACTTGAACCTATCTCTGTTGTTAAATGTCCTCACTGCGGACAACCAAAACTACCCCATCGAGTTTGTACCAACTGTGGTTATTACAATGGAAGACAGGTAGTAAGCCTCAAAAGTAAGGGTTAAACTTAGCGATGGATAATAAGAAAAAGGCACGAATAGTCCTTGATCTTAGCGGTGGTGACTGGGGATATGGTCCAAATTTAGAGGCGTTGTCGCTTATATCAGGTGAAGAGGAAATAGAATTTGAACTCATATGCGTCGGGGAACCCGTGCCCTGGCAGGAAAGACCATCAATCGAGCTCGTTAGGTCTGGTAACAGGGACCCTGTTAGAGTTGGTCTTGAACTTGTGCGCGATGGTTATGCTGACGCTTTTGTTAGCGTTGGTGATACAGGAAATATAGTTGGAAATGCAGCTTTCATTCTTGGCAAGTTAGAAAACATTTCTCGTCCAGCATTATTAGCCTCAATCCCGACGATTCATAAAACACCGGCGCTATTAATTGATGTTGGTGCTACACCAAGAGCAACGACTCAAAACCTTGTCGATTTCGCTTTTATGGCGCTTATATACGCTAAAAATGTCCTTAAGTGGCAAGAACCAAAAGTATCCGTTCTTTCAATTGGCGAGGAGGATTACAAGGGTACAAAAGAAACGAAAGAAGCCAACTCGATCCTTCGAGAACTTATGCCTAACTTCACAGGAAATGCCGAAGGAAATGATATAATAAGAGGAGAATCCCGAATATTCGTCTGCGACGGTTATACAGGAAATATCATCTTAAAGTTTGCGGAGAGTACGAAAAACTTTTTCAAGTTCGCAATCAAGAAAGCAAGCCTCAAAAACGCAAGGGCAAAGTTCGGCGGATTCCTTCTTGAACCATACCTTAAAGAATTCTTTGACGCATTTGACTATGCAAGGTATGGTGGAGCACCTCTATTAGGCATAAATGGTGTTTGCATAGTTGGGCATGGACGGTCATCGCCGGTAGCAATAAAAAACGCTGTTATTCAGGCAAAAAGGATTGTTCAGTCTAATATCCTTGAACAAATAAGGGAGCTTTCTTGGTGATATGTAAAAAAGGCATAACGATTTGCAATACAAAAGATAATTTTAGTTTTTTAAAGTTTTATAATAAGTAATATATCTAATGTTATGAGAGTAGGCATATTAGGTATTGGTGCTTCAGTGCCAGAGAAAGTCCTGACGAACCAGGACCTTGAAAAGATGGTAGATACAACAGATGAGTGGATAGTTACGCGCTCTGGCATTCGAGAAAGAAGGATAGCGGATTCAAACACTGCTGCATCAGACCTATCTATTGTAGCATCACGCCTGGCGCTCGAAAGGGCTAACCTCAAGCCTGAGGATATTGACATA
>JBAMLU010000088.1:0-18408 GCA_039793385.1 bacterium | reverse complement strand
ATCCCGCTTTCCCACCCGCCCTCACCCGCTATTGAGTATAATGTAGAATGTAGAACACAGAATGTAAAATGGAGAATGAAGAATGTAAGCAGAAAAAGATACCTTAACACTTATCCTCCTATCTCATAAGGGAGATAACCCCACTACATAAAAGAGCACCATTTGATTTTATAGTGTAAATATAGGGTGCGGGTGGAAGCTCTATGCCTGAATCTGATTTACCATCCCACACCCAAACAAGCTTCCCATTATAAAAAACTCTATTAAATAACGTTTTTACCTTTTCCCCTTTGATATCGAATATTTCAACAGAATTATTAAAAGCGCTTGCTGAGCCAGGGAACTCAAAGAAAACCACATCATTAAACCCGTCATTATTGGGTGTAAATGGCAGTGGATAAACCTTACAAACCTTGTAATCGAGTTCAACTGAGAAACAATATGATTCGTCAATCATATTTGGTTCGCCGTAATCTGGGGTCCTATCAGAGAGGGATATAAGACAGAAGCGGTAAATATCCCCAGCCTGTGGATTAAGCCCGAGCTCTCGCACACGAACATAAACCCTTTCGCCATCCCACAAGAGCATTGGTGAACCATATCGAATTGTATCCTCATTCAAAGTGATAATTATGCTTTGCGGCTCCACACCTGAAAGGGTATCAGTAATTCTAACCCCAATAATATTGAATGAATCAACATGTATGGTAGAGCTCTCTGGGAAGCGACCAACAACAACAGGCGGTGTAATGTCTATAGTAAAAAGCGTGGAACATAAATTACCGGGATTGCCAATTATATCTTTTCCGGAGATTCTCACATAATGAATGCCCTCGCTCCAGCGTTCCAAAGGAACAAATATTATACTATCGCCGCTAAAACGAAACGCACCCGAATCAATCCCATACTCCACACCATCAACATCAACTACAACCGAGTTCCTATCAACCCCTTCCTCATCAAAGCCCAAACATACTATCGGCTGATTGGCAATGTGTGATAAGCTTCCGTTTATAGGCGATACGAGTTCAAAAACGGGACCAACCGAACTTATATAATAGACAAATCCTGTATCGATCCCGTTAGCACCGCATAATTCTGTATTATCCTCTACCAAAACCCGAACATCAAACCTCATCCCACCAACTATACCCACTCCAGCCTGAACAGGGTCAAATTTCACCGTATCACCGACAAACTCAACCCCTTGAGATGTGCTCCCATAAGGATTCCCGTTCACAAAAAGCAAAAAGCTCTCGGTATTCAAGCCAGAGAGAGTATCAACAATTAAAAAAGAAAATCCACAATTCAGTCCCGAGAGTGTGTCATTCGGTGAAGGGTAAAGAAGGTGGAAGTATGGCGGAGAAGAATCAAAAAGATATCCGATACGAAGAAATGTATCGCTAATGCCATTGCCGCTTATGTCAAACAGGTTGGAAAACTCTACCCTGAGACTTTCACCATCAGCAATGAACTCATCAGGAACCTCAATCCTTAAAATGCCATTATCATAATAACAATTGATGTTTTCACAGGATAATAGATTATCATTTATGTTAATTCTTAAGCTATCAATATTAACACTTTCTCTATCAATAATATTTAGTGAAATATAAAATGGATTACATCTCGAAACCCCAGCTGCCGGAGAAAATCCTGTTAATCTTGGTGGAGAATTATCAACAAAGAATTCCCACGAATACCATGATATGTTATAGCAACTATCGGGCGAATCGACGAGGCGCAAATTAATAGATATCTCGCCCTCAAGCCTAACCCCTGCAAGAAAGGGGTCAAAGGTTAATGATGTATCCGTTATTGATAATGCTAAATCCCCACGATTATATTGGGTACCATTAACGACGAGAATTATGGAATCGGGATTCATGTTCGAAATGCTATCGGTGAATATAAAGGTTATAGGCTGATAAACATAACCAACGGTATCTCCATAACCCGGATAACCACTTATAAGCACAGGCGGGGAGAAATCTGTCCTGAAACGCCAGAACAAAGAATCACCGGATGCCCTGTTACCGAGAATATCTCTTAAATCTAAAACCCGTATGGTAAACTCCCTAAAATATCTAATCCGCTCATTATGGGGAGAAAAGACAAGCGTATCACCAATAAATTCTAATTCGGGCGAACCTATATTGAAAGTGTCACCCAAAAATTCGATCGATACGCTTGACAGATCTATGCCAGTTGGGTCGCTTACAAGAAAGAAGAAGCGTTCGTTATCACAGGATATTATTGATAGCTCCGGAGGGGAAATAAGTTGTATTGAGGGACCATCTGATGAAACATAAGATGTTATGCAACTATCTTTTTCGTTTACGCCGCAGAAACGGGAGTTATCACGAGCATTGATACAAAATCGTAAACTATCGCCACCATGCATTCTCATCCCCGCTCTTTCTGTGTAAAGATAAAATATGCCATCATGGAACTCAAGCCCATTGAATATATCAAAATATTCACCATTAACATAAACGCTCACGCTTGAGCTATCAAATCCCGATTCACTATCCTCCACGGTAAACGAGATAACAGGGTAAGGTTCATTGATGGTATCCGTGGGAGATGGCGATATATTTGAAATAACAGGGGGGTTAAAATCAGCAATAAAGATTACATCAGGCGAACCAAAAATCCCGTTCCCAAAAACATCATTAACCGCACTCACCCTCACCTTAATAGTGTCCCCATTATCATATCCTCGCACAACCACCCTGAGCGTGTCGTATATCAATGAAACGAAAGGGTCGGTAATATTATAATAATTCTCGATCCTATTTTGTATAACAAGCATCAATATAGATGATGTATCTATGGGAAGTTCCGAATTAACAATAAAATCAACTATCATTGAATCACAACTAGCGAAAAGACTTTCTGAAGGGAAAAGAGATAGAACTCGTGGGGAGCTTGATGGCGTGAGAAAATACCACTCATACGATATCCGGTTTGGCGCACAATACTCGGGCGAATCAAGAGCATAAACACGAACGAAAACGGAATCATACCCTCTATAACGCCAACCTCTTTCTCCTGGATATATCGTAATTATCCCGCCAGTGAAACTGACCCCAGGCTCTCCAACTCGAATTGTATCAGCAAGCCCACGATATGACCTTATAAAAACAATAATCGAGTCCTCATTAACTCCGGAGATGTCATCGGTTATCATGAACGATACAGGTGTATCGTTTTCGGTGATAGTCGTGCCATTTTCAGGGTTTTCACCTGAAATCCGGGGCGGCTCATAATCGACGGAAAAATCCCAGATAAGCGATTCAGCCATAGCAATTCCAGCGTTATTAGCAGCGAAAAAGGAGACTCTATAATTTCTCCCAGATATACGAGGCGGAGCAAATCTCATATATGCAATATTATCATTAAACCAAACATCAGGTTCTACAATGGAATACATTCGTCCATTAATGTTAAATATAATACTTGAACTATCAATTCCTGATGTTGCAAATAGTTGGACCATAATAAGAATTGTATCGCATGAGGAAATAGAGTTATCCGGCGGGAAAATCACATGAGCATGGGGGCTTTCGGTGTCAAGATAAAAGCTCCAGCAATAGCTCGGTGCACGGTTTGGAGGACCTACACGAACATTGTCCATAATGTTCATAATGCAAATCCTTATGCTCTCGCTTGAGGTATAATTAAGACCGTATTCTTGAGATGAGAATATAATCGAATCCCCCAAAATATGAATCCCTGGGGAACCAGTTCCTACAAGGATTGAATCGTTTATTGAGATTCTCACGGAGTCCCAGCAAACACCTGCCCGCCGGTCATCAATCTCAACGACAGCTGTAAAGGAATTCCCTCCAATAACAGCCCCAGAATAAGGGGCAATATCAACAATATATGGCGGCTCTCTATCAATATAAATGACAAACGGACCATCATAGGTTGATACGCATCCATTTTCATTTACCGCCTCGACTGTATGAACAATGGAATCAGCTGGCGCAATAAATTCAAGAGGGATACGAGAGAAAAGATTTGGTGGTGAAAAGTCAATATATGGGGATTCAAAAAGCCTTATTGCTTCACCATTAACATAAAAAACCACGCCCGAAACATTAACCCCAGTTGTATCCTCAACCCTATAAAGTATCCCCACAGTGTCGAGAGATACAAATCGATAAGGGGGCGAAAGATATTCTATCACAGGACCAACACCCCTTATTCCAGGAACGCTTATACAGGAACTAACCCTTATAATACTATCGATATCAGGCGATGAGAGAGCAATTGAGAAACATAGCGTTGTATCCATTTCATAGTCTCTAACAAGCCTGACAATCCACGAACAACTTCCTGTTTCGCCGGTTGTAAGCGAATCAGGACTAAGCCTTCGAGAACTATCGCCATCATCAACGCGGAACTCTGGTGGAAGCTCAATTGTAGCGCGAACATTTCTCACCATACGGAGCATCCTGTTTGTTGCAACAATGTTAATTGGAAAAGGATTTGGTGAATAAGCCCGACAAGCATGAACCATAAGTTGCGCTGGTGAAGAGACGGAAAGATTTAATTGTCCAAGGAGAATGTCAACTGTTCCTATACCATAATATGTAGCAATTTTAATTGTTTCGCCGGGGTGAATAAGCGTCGGGTTCCAGCGCATAAGTACAGCGCTATCTGTGTAAGGTTCCTCATAAAATGTCCAATCCCAGTAGATATGGTGGTATCTCCAGTAGTTCCCATAAAGAAGTATATCAGGTGGAGTAGCCTCTCCCCCAACAAGTATCCCTTGTCCCACAAGAGAATCCTCTGATTGAAATGGGCTCGACTCGTATGCTTGCCATAAATACGGTATATTCGGGGCAATAAATTGTTGACTCTCAGTGAAATATCCGAATTGTGTCGCTATAGGGGCGTAGTCGTTCCTGTTTATCATCGTGTCGAAAAAGAGAAGTAAACCGAAGGAATGGTCAATCACATCATTGTTCGTAGCCGTATATTCAATAAGTGCCGTGCCTCTTGATGCCCAGTATGTTGGGGTAAGTTTTTGAGTTATGTCAACGCCGCTAACGGAATATTTGCATATAATGCTTCCACCAATAATACCCGGTGGAAATGTTATCGGTGCCGGTTCAGGGTGTGCACCAGGTTCAAGGTATGTTCCCCATATACCGCCATCAATATAAAAATGTGTATGTGATGTTGCGCCCTCGGCAGGAAACCCAAATAGCAAAGCCTTCCCACTCGTAGTTCCTATAGTGAACCTGCCATCAGGACCAACTGCTATCATTATCTGGTCGTTCTGGACAACAACCTTTCTACCCGTTCGCACTATCTCATCGTCCTTATCCCATCTCAAACCCATAAAAAGTGAACATAGAAAAATCATCCCCATAATTCCAATAACACTATTTCCTATTCTTTTTCGAGTCACAGGGTTAAATGGAATAGATCCCTTGAATATACGCATCTCCCACGAATCTTACTACCTCGCGATAACGACCATACCGCTACAAATTGATTTACCCCCAATTTCGATCACATATATATACGCCCCCTGCCTGCAATCATTCCCACTCTCGTCCTTGCCATCCCAGATATAATCATACCTATTTCGCTTAATTGTCCGAACGAGCTTATTATTGAGGTCGAATATCTTAATAGTAGCCTCTCTGTCGTATCGACCTGGATAATCGAAGTAAGCGAAATCGTTATATCCATCGTTGTTAGGTGTAAAGGGTTTTGGCGTAGCCTTACATTTGGTGATTGGTTTTATCAAAATCCACATGGAACGCGCCTCTTGAAGAGGATTGGGTTCGCAGTAATCAGGGCTATCATAAGCCTGGGAGAGCCTTATTCTTACAGTATCGCCTCGTTCAAACGACACACCAGCCTCAACAACATTCACAACAAATTCATCTCCGGTATAACTAACACCTTGCATTCCAATAGAATAAGTTATATCATTCACAATAAGTCTTATAGATGATGGGTTAACTCCAGACAAATCATCAGTTATTCTCAACCTTATCTCATTAAATTCCTCAGGGTCAAGCATAGCCTCGTTCTCCGGCGCTATAAATTCCCCTACAGGACCTGTATGGTCTATTATGAAGAACCAGTTAAGTATATTTCGAGCTGTATTTCCAAGTCTGTCTGACACACGCACAAGAACAACCCGAACAGTCTCGCCATCTGTCCAGCAAGGTTGTGGGGTGAATCTCACAAGCAATGTATCACCATTCCGGCTTGTATCTATATGGCTATCGCCCCAGAGATACTGGGTCCCATTTAATGAAAGTATGAGGCTATCGAGTTCGATCCCATTTTCGTCGTATAGCCCAATTATAACAGGCTGGCACAGACAAGATGAATAACTTCTATCTCTCGGCTCAACAATGGTTGCCTCAGGCGGTATAATATTCGTTATCACACAATTGCCAACCCTACTTATCGATCGAGTCCTATCGTTTACATTTCCAAAATCGAAATCGTTGTCGTAAGCGATAACCTGATATGTAAACGGCACACCTTCTCGAAGTGGTGGCAAAATTCCAGATACCGCAGTTATAGAGTCTATAGCATCCATCTGCACATCTCCTACATATCTCCCAGCCAAGAAATCAACTGTACCGGTTGTATCCCAAACAAGGAAAACTCCCTGCCCATCTAAATCCGTAGAATCATCGTAGAATGATGATGGATCAATTATCTGTACCGTTATTCTAAAAGGATTTTCTGCCCTTACGCTACAAGACTGAGAAACAATTATATCAGGTCCTAAGGTATCATCATCAGCTATGTAAAACGACCAAGAATATGTAGTTTCATTGGCAGAGCAATACTGTGGCATATCTGCAAGGTGAAGCTGGATTTGAACAGTGCTGAATTCCTGGAAAATCACGCCCGCGGTTTCCGCACTGAACAAGAATGTTGAATCTGACGGATTATATATCAACGCAGGAAGCCCAAAAGAATAAGGAACACCATCAACATACAAAGTGCACAGTTCGAGAGCGACCATCGAGATTAAATCATAGAAACGACCACTTATATCCTGCAGCCAGTCGAGCGTTGAGGAACCATCAGGTGGATTAATATCTGTCAAAAGAGGCGGGGTTATATCTACCGTAAAACTGAACGAATAAGGCTCAGGCAACCTGTTATGAAGGCTATCCTCAGCATCAACGAGAATAACATTAACATTGCCTTCTCCATACGGCACACTCGGCGTAAATATAACCGTATCGTTTACAAGGGAAAGATGTGGGTCAGGATAATTGTAAACAACCCCATTAACAGAAAGTTGAATAGATGATGGAATCAAGCCATATTGATTTTCGATATATATCCTGATTTGCTGGTCATCGCAACTTGTAATTGTGCCGTCAAGTGGCTCTACTGCTCGTGCGGAAACCGCCCCAGTAGCACCAACAAAACTGAAACAATAAGGTGCCATCATATTGGGTGGGCATAAAGAAACCCTGTCCATAAGCGTATCAATGCAGATTGTTGTTGTTTCGCCAGCGACAACAGAAAGCCCGGCACGAGCAAAATCGATGTAAAGCGTATTGACCGAATTAGAAAGCGCGGGATTACCAGAGCTTATCCTTGTTCCATTTATTGTTAAAGATATCCTTGAGAAATCCACACCAGCGCCTATATCTCTCAGGTTAATCGCAACGGTAGGATGTGCAACACCAACAATCTCGCCATCAGCCGGCGCTGTTGAAATTATATCTGGTGCGGTTCTATCGGCAAAGAATGTCCAAGTAATCGGCGATGAAATCGGTGTTCCAAGCCTATCAACGGCATTGACAAGGGTTATTCTTATTAGGTTACCATCGGATATCTCAATTCCGGGATGGATAATAAGGGTATCTCGTCCATTATACCTTATTCGTTCGGCAGGGTCTCGCCCACTCACAAGAGTATCAACCGTGTCGCCTATCCTAATCTCAACAACTATAGATGTATCAGCAACCCGATTAGGTGATGAAATGCCCAAGAATATTGAGAATGTAGCACTATCGCAGGAAACAAATATATTGTCATTCGGGGGTAAAATTAGACGTGCGGATGGACCTATTCCAGGCGCAATAATGAGTGTTGTGCAACCAGGAGCGTCCTGAAGAGGATTGGGCTCAGGGCATCCTGTGGAGTCGTAAGCCGAGTTCAAACAGACCTGTATAGTATCCCCAGAGAAGAATGTATCACCTGACGCAAAGGTGGAAAATGTGAGAAGGTTCCTCATCCTATCCCAAATAAGCGTCTCAGGTGAAACATGATATACTATAGGACCCCTTCTACCGCTTACTAAAAGTTCTATCGTTGTGGAATCCACCGTATGATAATCATCAACTATCCTGATCTGGATATCTGGCCAGTTGGATGTCACTGAATCTGTCGGTGTTGGTGCAAGATATATAAATCTTGGACCCCGCTGGTCTATCCTGAACCACCACCTGTATGTTGAATCAATTCCGTATCCTAACATATCATTAGCAGAGATAAGATGAACAACAAGGCTTTCAACCTCATAAGGCTCTAATGGGGTGAATGTGAGAACGGAATCGTCAATAAAACTCACCTCAGCCGAATCAACCGTATAAATAACCCCGTTTACCGACAATACGATAGAACTTCCATCAACACCATCATTATCACGGATTATCCAGCTCATAGGCGTATTATCGCAAATAAATTCACCCACTGAAGGCGAAATAAGAAAAACCTCAGGACCGCCCTGACTAACCACAAAATCAAAACAATAAGGTTCCGTAAGAAAATTACGGCAGGTATCTGTCATATCAAAAATATTATTGAGACAAACCTCAACACGCTGGAACCGCCTGAACCAATATCCGGCACAAGATGATGATAGCCTCAATGTATCGCCAACAAAGTTAATGCAAGTATCAGGGTATCTGAATGTATCTGCAATACCAGTTGAATTAACAATGAGCTCATAGCTTGTGGTATCTATACCGGTGCAATTATCCGTAGCAATAATGTTAATTGTGGGGTCAGGCACATAAACGCTTTCATCATCAGCCGGAATTGTAGCGATAACAGTGGGTGATACCCTATCGCTTACAAACACGAACCCATTTTCTGCAACGGGATTACCAAGGATATCATCTGCACGGAAAATGCTTATAAATATGGTATCACAATCGTTAAACGATGCCTGGTGGGTATAGTATAGCGTATCATTAGAATAGTTAAGGAATGGGTCTTCAAGATCGATAAATGATGTGTCTGTGCCATTTCCAGTAACGAGCATAAGAAGAACAGTCGCGCTATCCACAGGCTGAGGTCCTCGTAGAAGGAATACGAACGAATAAGGGGGTGTACACCCCGCACCGAACAAACTCCCAGCACGAGGAGAAATAATATTCACCATAGGACCAATAGACGAAACCTCAAACGACCAGCAGAACGGCTCGCTTATCCTGTTCGGGGCACAATAAGTAGAACTATCCGCAACAGAATCAACGCAAACCTGAATATGACTTCCACCCGTGAAAGCAATACCACAAAGTTCGGTATTTATGGTAAAATGAACGCCATCCCACGAGACCCCCTCTTGACCATATCTCAACACCCACTCGTGCGTTCCATCAGTTATTCTCACAACAAATGAGCTCGGGTCCACAACACCATAAGTATCTACAGCTGAAATCTCTATATTTGGGCTCGGAACATATATTGTTGAACCATCCATTGGAAACGGAGAAAATAAAACAGGCGGCGAATGGTCTATCCTGAAGTTAACAATAACAGGAGCACCGGTAAGGGGATTTCCTATAGGGTCATTTGCTCTCAACAATGACACATAATATCTTCCCTCAGCTGAAAATGGAACCCCAGGAATAACCAAAAGAACAGTATCTCTCAAAACAAGTTGTGGGTCAGGATAAGTGACAGTATCACCATTTATATCAACCGTTATTGTCGTTGGGACAACACCATCAACATCGTTAAGGTAAAAAACAACCGTATCAACATCAGGACAAGCAACAATTGAGTTATTGGTAGGGTAAATTGGGTGGGCAAGTGGTCCTTGAGCACTGATAACAAAGCGCCAACAAGTAGTGGCTCTGTTGGGTCTCGGGGTTAATGTATCGGGTGGGCAGATGAAAGCCCTATCGGTAACGGTTGCACAAACCCTCACGGTATCACCGCCAGCAAACGATAATCCCTGCAATGCCGAGCTAAATATAGCGGTATCACCTCGCCAGACAACAGAACTATCCACACCGAATCTAAATGTATCACCATTAACAACAAAAGTAAGGCTTGAAAGAGAAATTCCTGACAAACTATCAAATGCGGTAAATCTTATTTCTGGTTGAGATGTGCTAATTAATGCTCCATCAGTGGGATATATATTGCTTATAATAGGTGGTGCAAGATCAACTATAAATCTCCACCGCACTGGTTCAGATAGCGGATTCCCAAGACCATCGCGGACAGAATCGACAGATACATAAACCGTATCCGCATTAAGGAACCTCGACCTCGGATAAAATATGAGATATTGCCCATCAAATGTCATCCACGGATAAACACCCATTCTATAAGGTAATCCTTGAACGCTCATCGAGATTGTCATAGGCTGAATACCATCTCTATCCGTAATCCTGACAACTATTGTGGGACTATCGCATGGAACGAACGTGTTATTTCGAGGTGCTACAGGGACAACTGATGGTCCGCTGAAGCTCATAATAACATAGAAACAGTATGGCTCAAGGTTATGATTTGGACCACAATATAGAGCACTATCCGCTATATCAACAAGACATACGCTAACACTATCGCCATCCACAAATGTAACTGCACCTGTATTAACAATAAGCGTATCCTGTGACCAGCTCATTGCACCACTATCCCAAGAAAGTCTCAAAGTGTCCGGCATTCCCGTGGCATGATAAATAACAAGCCTAACTACAGGCGATGCTCTTGTTATCCCATTTAAAGAATCCCTGACGAGAAAACGGAAGTCGGGATGAGGAATCGCAATCGAACTACCGTTAGGCGGGGCGCTCCACAATACATCAGGTCCCCGTCTGTCAACTGTAAAAAACCACTCATACGGACCACCATAAAGTGCATTACCAAGCGAATCTCTCGCCGATACAAGATTAACATAAACCCGCATTGAATGTGGAAAAGGTGTTGACGGTGTTATTGTTATATTTCTTGTTGACGGGTTATATGTGAGTTCAGGCGACGAAATCGTAAGCGTATCATAATTGACAACAACCTTTATCGTATTTGTATCTATTGACGCATCATCATCTAAATGTATGACAATTGTCTGAAGGCTACAGGATGTAACAGAATTATTACGAGGCGTTACAAGTGATGCAGTTGGTCCGCGAAGGTCCAGTCTAAGGTGAACACAGAGGGTATCCCTAAGGGAATTAGCACCACAATACAAAGCGAGATCCTCAGCAGCCACAAGACAAATCTTTATTGTATCGCCATGTGAGGCTGTCATCCCTGTTTCCCCAACCCGCACGGTTAAAATACCTGATGAATATTGCACGACAGAAGAACCGTAATCAAATTCGCGCTCCATCCCAGCTATTCTTATTCTAACCCTTACTGTTGCTGGATTCACACCAGCAATATCATCGAGAAGTTCCATACTCACATTCGGTGCAGAGGAGTTTATTATCGACCAATCTGGCGGATCAGGATTGGCAGCATAAGGTCCTGTAAGATCCACACGGAAATTTATCTCAAGCGGCGCTAAAAGCCCATTGCCAATCCTGTCACGAACATCATTAAGGGTAAATCTGACAAGCTCGCCATCAGTAAATGGCGTTAGCGGATAGAAAACGATAATATTGCTGTCAGGGCGGAAATAGAGGTTAATATCGGTTATCGTATAGTTTATCCCGTTAACATTAACCTGAATAGTTGAGGAATCAACACCATTTATATCCCTTAGGTAAACGAAAATCGATTCCCCTACGCAACTAACTGCTTGCCCGTTCTGTGGGCGAGAAAATATAATTGACGGACCGGAGAAGTCCGTGAAGAATCTAATGCAGCTCGTTTCGCCTTCGAAATGATTGGGACCGCACACTCGAGCACGATCATTTGCCTGAATGATGCAGAATATAACAGTATCATTATCATAATAGTCCCTAGGTGGCAGAAAAACAAGGGTATCACCGAAATAGAACAATTGCGTTGATCCCCAGGAATAGTTAGCATCGCCGCCTCTATCGTGAACAGTAATCTGGATACTTGATGTATCCACTCCCGCAAAAACATCAATGATTCTCACCCTTATAGGCTGCCGTCTATTCGTCACAAAACTTCCATCTCGTGGAGAAAAATCGCGCGCATACGGTCCTCTTCTATCAACAACATAATACCCCCCCACAGGAGCAACAAGGTCACATCCATACTTATCTTCAGCCTCAACAAGGTTAAATGAAAGCGTTTCACCATCAACCATAAATGTGTCAAAAGGAGGAAATACTACCTGCACAACCGTATCCATATAACCCTCATAATGAAAAACACCGTCATGAATATCGTATGTAGTCCCGTTGAAATTTATTCTTACACTCAGTGTATCAACTGCTTCATTATCTCGCACAACAAACCTAAATGGCACAGAAGAACCTGTGCTACAACTAACGACTATATTTGTTGGTGGGACAACCGCAGCTGTTGGTGGAATACCAGAAACATACGGAATTATAACGGTAAAAGTTGTACAGCACTCGTCAATTCCAGGGGTTATTGTTGTCGGGCAAAGCGTTACAGTGACAGTTGTGTCCCTTCTTATCCTACTTGTATCCACGAGTATGTTAAATGTTGCAATTGCGGCGCTTTCAGGGTAGATTGTTGTGGGATTTAAAGGTATACAGGGCGACGGAACAGAAAGAATTGATGGAAGATTACGAACACAGAGGCTGCATCCCTGAAGTATAATCGGGGGAGTGAGAGCATTTGTGACCATAGCTGTAATCTCAAATGGGTTATTACCTAGATGACAGTCCCTTCCAACAGGAGGAATTATAACCTGATTAGTCACACAATATCCCCCAGCCCCGCTTGTACTTCCAAACCCGTAATATGTAACAATATTTCTAACCTGTCCCGGTGGGAGCATTCGAGGGTTCCAGCGGATTAAGACCCCACTATCAGCATATCTAACACCAACCACGCCCGCAATTTCACTGCTATCCCAGCAAACGCTATATAGCACACTTTGCCGTCCAAAGGCGAATATATCGGGTGCCGTAGCCCCCCCTACACCCGATAGATAACCCCTTGCTACAAGATATGTTGGTCCCTGCCTAACGCTAAGTTCAAATCCCTGATAATATGATGGAATAAGCGGATAAGTATACATAGCACCAACATCAGAATATACGCGCCCCACCGCCATCGGCGCATCATCACGCGCATTAATAAGAACATCAATATTCAAAAGGAGCCCAACAATGTGAGCCGTAGTCCCAAGATTCGTAATTGAATACTGGATTCTTATCGTCTCAAGGCTCTCGGTAGGAGATATGTGAATTACCGTTGGTGTAAGTATCTGCCTGAATTCTATCTGATCAGCACCTATGGGAATTCTCCAGGTTGTAACTATTGATGAACCAACAATCCTTGTCCCAGCGAGATATATATCAAGTAATGTTGCGGGACAGGATCTCAGCCACGATGCGTTGGTATATAGTGAACCATCAATATTCACAACAAAATGTGATGCTTCTCTACCATACCAAGGATAATGGTAGTCAAAATTCAATCGCCTACCATCAAGATGCCCTATGCCAAAAAAACCATGAAATGTGTCAACCTCAACCTGAATCATGCTTGGTCCAGGAAGGGCTATCTGGGCATAAGATAAACCAACAAAACATATCAAAATGAAACTAAAAAACCACTTATACATTTTACCCCCATTTTTTCCTCACTATAAATATAATCCTAAATTCTGGAATGGTCAATATAAATAAAGTTGACAGTGGAATTTTTCTCTTTAATTTCTATAAGTATGAGGATGTGGCTCTTAATATTTTCAGTTTGTTTTATCCTATGTTCAAAGGATAAGCCCACGCGCCCGGACACAACTCCGCCTGAAGTAAGAATTATTTCTCCAATTAATGCCCAGCGCTGCGCAGATACTGTTCTTATAAATGTGGTAGCCATCGATGAATCAGCTATAAAGAGGCTTGAGGTGTTTGGAAACGATTCCCTCATTATCAAAGCAACAAGCTCGAGAATTCTGTATCAGTGGAATATAACCCGTTATCCTCAAGGCACCGAACTAAAAATATACGCTACAGCAACTGATGAATACGATAATAAAGGCTATTCAGATACTGTTACGATAACAGTTGTTGGAGAAGATGTTGAAAGAATAACTCTTTTCGCCGATTCTGTCGGCTCACGATTCGTTAAACTCAGATGGAACAGATACAACGGCGAAAATTTCAACCAATATATCGTGTCGTTCTCGTCTTATGCTGATGTTGATACATCAGATTCAATTATTGCTCGGATTTATAGCGTGGATGAAACTACACGGACTGTTTCAGGATTAACGCCATCATCTATATACTTTTCTCGTGTTTTTGTGAAAAAAACTACAGGGGAGATATTCGGAAGTAATGAGATAAGAATAGAAACAAGGGCTGAGGAAATTCGTGATGATGGCGCGGAAATGATATTCGTTGATGGTGGAAGATTTACTATGGGCGATAGCTGGGGCGACGGGGCAAACGATGAAATTCCTGTTCATTCCGTTGAACTTCCTCCTTTTTACATTGACAAATACGAGGTTACAAATCGGTTATATGCAAGGTTCATTGATGAAGGTGGCTACGAAAACCCGGAATACTGGTCTTATGATGGCTGGCAATGGAAAACGCGAAACAACATAACCGCACCACTTTATTGGGGAACTGGTCAATATATGAGTGGACCAGAATACCCGGACTATCCTGTTGTAGGCATTTCATATTATGAGGCTGAGGCATACGCAAGGTTCGCGGGTAAGGAACTTCCAACAGAGGCGATGTGGGAAAAAGCAGCAAGAGGAACAGATGGATTCAGCAACCTCGGGAATAAATGGCCCTGGGGCAACGAATTTCACCAGAACATAGGCGGCGTTTTTGTTCATTGCAATTACTACGGAAACGATGGGTTTGAGGATAGATTCCCGGAGCTTGCGCCTGTCGGTTCGTTCCCAACAGGTGTCTCTCCATATGGTGCACTGGATATGGCAGGTAATGTCGCAGAATGGGTAAGGGATTGGTATAGCGCATCATACTATCAAGTATCACCATCAACAAACCCCGTCGGTCCCACAACCGGAGTAGAAAAGGTTGTCCGTGGCGGAAGCTGGGTAAATTCGTCAACAACAAGCTCTCCAGGATATTCTTTTAGAAATACAGCACGAGCCAAAAGAGACCCCACAGATAGAAAACATTACATCGGATTCAGATGTATTCGGGCAGCAAGATGAAAAACAATTTCGGCTTTTATGCCTTCTTCTTCTTCGCTCTCGGTTTTATCCTCCATACCTGCACAATATATGGCTATATCCCGCAAATTTTCACTTACATCATTTTCGGAATCTATATGATAAGTGCATGGATTTCAATTTGGGGCTGGATAAGGCATTTCAAAGGAAGAAAGATGGGTTATGCAAATATGATACTTGCCGGACTTTCAATAATGCCCATATTTATTGGAATAACGATTTATATAAGATTAATGATGAGAAGATGAGAATCGTTGTTCAAAAATACGGTGGAACATCAGTAGGGTCAGTTGAAAAAATAAAATCCGTAGCAAAAAGGATAGTCGATAGAAAAAAAAGTGGTGATGATATTATTGTTGTGGTATCAGCGATGCAGCACACTACGGACGAACTGATTGCGCTTGCCAAAAAGATTAATCCCAATCCACCAGAACGGGAACTCGATATGCTTCTTACAGCCGGAGAACGAGTTGCTATGACCCTTCTTGCTATGGCAATATGGAAAGAGGGGGTTGAGGCTATATCACTTACCGGAAGCCAATCGGGAATAATTACGGAGGATAATCACACAAGAGCAAGGATTGTAGAGATTCGCCCAGCAAGGATAATGGAGGAACTCGCAAAGGGGAGGATTGTTATTGTCGCCGGATTTCAGGGTGTTAGCGGGAAGAAAGAGGTTACGACATTGGGAAGAGGCGGTTCTGACACAACCGCTGTTGCTCTTGCAGCATCACTTGGCGCAACCATCTGCGAGATATATACTGATGTTCCTGGTGTTTTCTCTTCAGACCCAGCTATCGTTCCTGATGCCCATAAACTAGAAAAAATATCATATGATGAAATGCTCGAATTCGCTTATTTCGGAGCAACCGTTATCCATCCAAGGGCTGTCGAAATAGCAAGAAGATATAAAATTCCACTCCTTATCGCTTTGTCAGATGAGGATGAAAAAGGCACAATCATAAAGGAGGATAATAGGATGGAAGAGATAGAAATAAAAGGAATAACAAAGAAAGAGATATTGCTCATAAGGTTTCCTTTCGAGCACCCAGAGGAATTCGAGAATATTTTCAATGAGATTGTCAAATTAAGGATACCCATCGATTTTTTCTCCATAGAGGAGAATGTTGACAAGCGAATAGCAAATTTTGTAGTTGATAGAAGTGAGAAGGTGTCCGTCGCGAGCATACCTAATATCGTTGTTTTTGACGATTTCAGCGTTATAGGGATTATAGGATATGGTATCGCAGGAAGGGCAGACCTTGTTCTCGAGGTCATTATGAAGCTCAGAGCAATCGGAATTGAACCTCTTCTTTTCTCACAACGACACACATCAATAGCATTCCTTGTGCCATCAAGCGTGGCTGATGATATTGTTAGAATCCTTTCAAGGGATTTTATAACTAAAAGAAAAAAATATGGCAAAATATAATGTAGCCATATTCGGTGCAACAGGGCTTGCCGGGCTCGAACTCATAAGGGTATTAAAAGAAAACTTGTTCCCCATAAAGAACCTTTTTCTTTTCGCCAGCTCAAGGAAAAAGATGATTTTAGATGGTGAGGAATATGAGGTTAGGTCGATAGACGAGGCTGAAACTGAAGAGGTTGACATAGCATTTTTTGCCACAGATATCAATATTTCTAAAGAATTCGTTCCAAAATTTGTCAGTGCAGGAATATTCGTTATAGACAAGAGCCGTGCTTTCAGGTATGACCCCTATATTCCACTTGTTATTCCAGAGATAAATGGCGAGCTTGTCCAGCCAGGAAAAATGCTTATAGCCAACCCAAACTGCACGACAACTCAACTCGCTATCACATTAGCACCGATAAGAAACTTAGCAAAAATAGAAAAAGTTGTTGCAACATCACTACAATCAATAAGCGGCGCAGGCATAAAAGCACTCAATTATTTTGAGGGCAAAACTGAAGAAAATCCGCACCCTTTTGAGATAAGAAAAAATATCATCCCTTTTATTGGAAATATTGACAATGAGAATTATTGTGATGAAGAAAATACTATAATAATTGAAATTAACAAGATATTCAACGATACAATTGAACTTTCGATATCAACATTAAGAGTGCCAGTGGCTTATTCTCATTCGATTTCAACCTGGGTAAAAGTCAGAGAACCGGTAAGTATTGAGGATATCAAACGAGCATTTATATCGTTTCCGGGGCTTAAATATAGCGATAATCCGCCTCCGATGCCTATATATTTGAGGCAGGAAGATTTAGTTTTTGTTGGTCGTCTCAAAATGGACAAATATGACAATACAGCATTTTCCTTTTTCTCTGTTACAGATAATCTAAGAAAAGGTGCAGCGACAAATGCGTATCAAATAGCGAGCTTAGCTCACCAAAGAGGGGTTATAAGAATTAGGGATTAATCAATTCCCTGTGCTTTTTGAAGCCTTCCGGAGTAATCAACAAAGATGGTTTTCCATTCGGTGAATGTGTCAAAGCAGGTCTTTCCAGCCTCGCGATGACCATTACCGGTTCCTCTCATACCGCCAAAAGGAAGATGAACCTCAGCACCGATTGTGCCAGCATTTATATAAACAAGCCCGGTATCGATCTTCTCCATCGCCTCAAATGCTTTATTAACATTGCGAGTGTATACCGATGTCACAAGCCCGTAGTTCGTTGCATTATTTATCTTTATTGCGCTATCGAAATCCTCAGCCTCGATAATAGCGAGAACCGGACCGAAAATCTCCTCCTGCGCAATAGTTGCATCAGGTTTTACATTGTCAAATATTGTTGGTAGAAAGAAAGAGCCTTTTTGAAGTTCTGGGGTGTCTGGTCGTTTGCCACCGCAAAGAAGTTTACCTTCATTTTTGCCTATTTCTACATATTTTTCAACATTCTTAACCTGAGCC
>JBAMLU010000087.1:17860-18676 GCA_039793385.1 bacterium | reverse complement strand
CGCTTTCGGATTATTTCGCCTGCACAATCACCGGGGACTCACGCATCGGTGAAGGCGGTCTCTATAGAGGCTCGCCATCAATGTTCATGCGTGACCTCCATAATAACCTCAGAATGCCCGATGACTGGGTTAATGAGGTTCATGAGGATGGAAGAATTATCGGTGGCGCTTTCTGGGATTTAAGAAACCTCATCGGACAAAATAAGGCAGACTCGCTTATCCATTTCGCAAGGTATGGTGGTCCTCTCACATTTGAGGATTATTTCTTTGAAATTCTCGTTGTTGATGATGATGACGATGACATATCAAATGGCACACCCCATTTCGCAGAAATCTTGCCCGCTTTCCAGCGTCACGGAATCGGGCGGTTCAGAATAATTATCTCCTCCACACCTTATCACGATACTGAGGATACAATCTCACCCTATACAATTCACATGAGAATAATCTCTACCCTACCTCTTCAGCTGGACCGATGCGCATTGAGATATTCTACTGACAGGCTTAATTTCGAAAATGCCCCCTTAGTTCCCGATACCGGTAGATACTCGTATATTGCAACTATTCCACCACAAAGGTTTGGGAGCGAGGTTTTCTACTATATCTATGTTGAGGACACAGCACATACTGTTTGCACTTTACCAGAAAATGCCCCCGATTCACTATTCCGTTTCGCTGTCGGTATTGACACAATACCCCCAGTTATATTGCATGAAAGGTTCGATGATACTCCTCTTGCAGCTTTTCCTCTCGTTGTCAAAGTTAGAACATTTGATAATGTTGGTGTAAACAATGTGATTCTCATTGCCCGCAAGA
>JBAMLU010000087.1:0-17850 GCA_039793385.1 bacterium | reverse complement strand
GCAAGAATAGCGAGATAAACGACACAATCATTATGGAGAGGATATCTGAAGACGAATTCAGCGGGATGATGATGTTCACATCCGTTAATTACGAGGATTCGATATTCTATGCCATTATTGCTGAGGATAGTTCGACAAGAAGAAACAGGAGAAGGGTTCCATCCGGCGATGGTTTTTGGAGGTTCAAGGTTGTTAGGGGTTATTATTTCGATTTTGAGGCATCAGATGGCGGATTTGTGGGTGATGGGGATTGGATGTGGGGCAGTCCTGATACTTTTCCAGTCCAATGCTGTCCCTCAGGCAGGTATCTGTGGGGAACTAATATCAATGGGAATTATTCTAATAATATAACTTCATTGCTTCGCTCCCCAGCGATAGATTTGAGCACATTTTCAAGTGCTTCTCTTGAATTCACAACCTACTGGGAAACCGAGATGAACTACGATGGCGGACAGGTTCTTATTTCTGTTGACAATGGGCTAACATGGGCTTTGATTGAACCTGTTTCAGGCTATACATCACACATTGTCGCTGCTACAGCCGGACCTGCGCTAACGGGAAGTTCAGGCGGATTCAGGAAATTGAAATTCGACCTAAGAGATTATGTTGGAGAGACTGTAAATATTGGGTTTTTGTTTAAAAGCGATGATGGTGTAAATGGTCTTGGATGGTATATTGATAATGTCACAATTGCCGAAAAACAGATTTATCCTGCGCCGACAAAACTCAAGGCAGAGAGCGGCTGGAACGGATTCGTGCCTTTGTGCTGGCGCCCTCCTCGAATAACATCAATAAGTACAACACCGATTGGCTACAACTTGTTCCGCGGTACATCCACAGGCTTATATGCACCTGAACCTGTAAATTCAACCGTAATCAGGGATACAACTTACATCGACAGAGATCTTTCAAACTTACAGCAATATTATTATGTTGTAAAAGCAATATACGAGACGGGCGAAAGCGACTATTCAAATGAGGCGGTTGCTATGCCGTATAGAGCGGTTATAGCGGTTGCCCCGGAATCCATATGCGTTAGAGCGCTACCCGGAACAAGAAAAGACACTGTTTTAACAATATTAAACCGTGGCGAACACGAACTCACATTTTCAATATATGAAGAAAGGGAGAGAACCACATTTTATGATATCCAGCCGCCAGAAGGTGAATGGCGCCTTTTGCGAACAGACCCTGAAGATCCTGATAAGGATAAGGACCTCAAAGCAATTTACGCTCAACACAATTCCTACAGCCTCTACCTTATGGCAACCGCATATCGCTCGATGGGCAATCCTCGCACTGATTTCATCGTGGGTTTTGCTTTGAACACTGATATGAACCTATCTACAGGCGACTCTCGCTTGGGTGGAGCGGACTATCTTGTTGGCGTTGGCGCTCTACCTATCGGTGGCGGAAATGGCGTAATTCTCCGTTATGATCCATCGAGTCCTTATGGCTGGTCGATTACCGGAACACCAGATTGGGTATATTTGTCATCAAGGGGTGATACCGCAGGCTGTGCAGTTCCTCTCTCCTCTATAGATATGCCAGAGGAGTTAGTGGTTTCCGTGGGAGTTACCGACCCATCGTATCTCCCACATTTTTATATGATAGATATAATCCCTGATAGTGGCGATAGTCCCATTATATACAGAACTATTTCTGTAGAATGGCTCAGTGAAAGTCCTATTGAAGGAATTGTGACGCCAGCAAACCCAGCAAGAATTAATATTACTTTTGATTCTGAGGGGCTCAGACTCGGAACTTACTCCGCATTTTTGAGGATAGTTTCAAATGATAGGGATAATCCTACAATATATGTGCCGATTAAACTTACTATTGCAACTGGAATTTACGACTCTCCCACAAATACCATACCAACCGCGCTTCGAATATCATCACTTATGCCTAACCCGTTTAATTCGGTTCTAACGGTGAAATTTAATATAAATAAGGACGGAGAATACAGAATTGAACTATTTAATCTCACGGGAGAGAAGGTTAATAGTGTTGACCTTGGGATACTCAAACCAGGCGAATATCATAGAACACTTAATTTTGAAAATATGCCTTCCGGAGTTTATTTTGTTCTTCTCCGTGGGAATAAAGAGAATTTTATAAGCAAAGCTATTTTGCTCAAGTAATCAGACAACTTCGTGGGGAATTAGAATTATCAGATAATTAAAAGAAACCAAATATTCTTAGTGCCTCTCTTAAGGCTTCAGTGATTCGTTCAGGTGTCCAAGCAGGTTCCCAAACAAGATTGACCTCAACCCCTTTAACACCCTCAATTTCCATCACCTTTTTCTTTATTTCAGAAAGAAGCATATTGTAAATAGGACAACCACGAGCTGTTAAAGTCATATCAATTTTAACAACCCCATCATCGGATATATCTATGCCGTAAATAAGCCCAAGGTCAAAGATGTTTACGGGTATCTCGGGGTCATAAATCTCTTTGAGCTTGTTCTCCACTTCCCCTCTTGAAAACATTGTCTCCTCCTCAAAGATTTAAGAGTTCTTTTAAAGCTTTGCGATCCATAAATATAAACCATAAGATAATCGGTGCAACAGGCAAAACAATTGCGTCAAAGAATATTTTTATCGATTCGATAAAAATGCTACCCGTTATTGTCATACGGAGTATTATAGCAATAGCGAGCAAATGAATAAAAGCCATGATAATTGAACCATACACTATCTGCCATCCTCTTCCACGAATTGTGCCTGGTGAAGCAATAATAAGCGCCCAGTATGGTGCAAAATAAACCATCATACTCGAGCCATCGATTCCGATATCGGCACGCATCCTGTACGACCTGAAAAGAAGTTCTCCGCTTCTTACTCCAAGAAAATCGAGCTTTCCCACGCCTAAGGGTAATTTTGAAATTAACCAGCCAAGAACAGGAAGATATATCGCTTTCCCCACGATTACCCAGAACAGAAAAAAAATTCCTGCCCAAAGAAGAAATTTTAAAAATGTTTTCAAAAGAAGCGATGAACTTATTCTTTTGCCCATTTTTCAACCCAAAGAATAAACAGAAAAACTACAATAACGATAAAGCTCGCTTGCCATAGATATTTATGGAATAAATCAAAAAGTGATGGGGATTTGACCATAATGATGCTTATAATGATAAGGCGCAGTATATTCAGGATGAAAATCGAGACAAGTCCAAAAATCTGACCAAGGAGCTTGCTCTTTGCATTTGATGGGTAGGCTAACACTGCCGATGAAAAAACGAAAAACGCAAATCCACCCGTGCATTCATAGACGATGCGCATAGAACCCTGAGAAAAATTTACCGTATCACCAACCACATTAGCCGCAATACCAATAAATGAAAGAAACCTGCCAAGCAAAAAAGCTACCTGCTCTCTTTGCCAGGTTTCAAATCCCTGAGGAAAGAAGTAAAGGAAAAGATATTCAAGGATAAGATACAAAATAAAGAGGAGGATAAACTCCACGATTTTGCTCTTCTTATCCATTGTCCTTTTTTTCACATCATAAATAATAATGAGGAAATTACGAGAAGCAATACAAATCGCTCAACTTGTTAGCGCTGTCAGTTATCGGGATATAAAGAGTTTGTCATCAGCAATAGCGGTACCAACCCTTTTATTTATGTTGCCTGGATTTGTGCCGATTCTGCCCGGAGCGTTTTGGAGGTAATAATCTGCGCCGACGGTCAATCCGCTGAATCCTTGAGCAACACCAAATATTCTTACAGGGATTGAATCACCGGGAGCACCTGATGTTAGAGCAATCCCAAGAAATTGTTCGGCGTGGTAGGTTGATGTTGCTGAGGCTTTTTGAAGACCAATGGCGGATGAGGTTTCCTCACTACCCATAGTGCTTGTTGGTTCAGACTCGGCGTATCGCCTTCGTTCATAGTGGCATCGTATTTCTGCCGCCGAAAGGGCGCGGTCATATATGCGAACCTCATCTATCCTGCCCGTAAATTTCTCTCCGATTATAAGATTATTTGAATTGGTAGTAATGGCACCGGATAATGATTGAGAGTTGGCTTGAGCGCCGTTTATGTAAAGTTTCATTGTAGTGCCATTATATGTGAGAGCAATATGGTTCCATCCTGAATTAAGGGTTGAGGTGATAACTTTATTGTTTATTGCTCCGATAAGTGTTAGATTAGCAATCCCTATTTTGTATGCTAAACCTTTTGCAAGAATTGTTCCCCCAACAATTTGCTCGTCTTCAACGGTTGCAACGATGTTAATAGGATTTGTGATTGTCCCGCGTGCCCAGATAATAACCCTTAAAGAAGGGTCTGACCAATTGCCAGCCGCAGAACAATCATTAGGGTCACCACCACCGCAATAATCAGGGTTATTACCAACCCCAGAATTAACATCATTCAAAGTTGCAGCGCAGGGGCAACAATAGGCACCATCGGAAGCCTGGTAACAAAACATGCACGGCTTGCCACAGCCAACCGGGCATGAATTTGTTCTACAATTGGGACCACCATAAACCGCGACCCCAGCTCTCATAAAAATAGGAGCTTGACTTCTATCATGCCCAAAAGCCGCTTTCCACTGAAAATAATCTGGATATGGTGAAAAAGCTATAGTGTTCGTTGTCATCAGTGTTCTTGGGGAAGAAGCGCTAGCGAAAGTCACGGTTACTGATGTATCACGACTCGTATAAAATCTCAAAGCATTAACATCTGTTAGTTCATAAAATGCCCTGTGCTTGGCATCATATTGTTGGGCGTTTGGCATAGTTGGTGTCAAAGTATAACTTTCATTAAATGGAGAGCTATCTGTCCACCTCGAACTCCCGTAGCAAAAATCGTTTTTCGAAAGCTTCATAACAAGTGTCCACCCCCCATTAGCGGTTGCCATATCACAATAAACCTGATAAGCATCTGTTATTGGGGGTCCATTAGGGTCAATATAATAAAGCCCATTCTCAAGTTGCGACCGACTATTCCTGATGTCTGTGCAAGATATCCCGGGATTTGCTGAAGTGCCTTTAATAACTGACGGGTCACTGGACGAACTTGCCGCTGGATTGCCATAATATATGAAGAAACTACTAGTTCCAGCTGTAGCTACTCTTACCCATAATACCGAATTACCACCTTCATTCCACTGTTCCAGCCAATATGATAGACTGTTTCCGGTGGTATCCGCAAACCTTAAATCACCACCGTCAGAACGAACATGACTATAATCAAAGTTAGATGGGGTTAGCAAAACCTTGACCTGGTAATTTGATACCGGCGTTGCCTGTGAAAGTGTAATCCGTCTTCTGTATAACCATGCGCTATTCCACCAATCAGCAGCCACACTACCCGTTCCATTTACCCACGCCTCTATGGTTATTGCATCCTGTATATCAAGGGATGTTGCATCGGGAACAGAAACATAATCATCTACACCGTCAAACAACAAATTTGAACCCGAGGAGAAATTTGCGTCGCTTCTTCCATCCCACTGGCCACCATCCGCTGTCTGCCACAAAGCCCCGTTTATTGTCCCGTGATTGAACCTACCGGACGAATCCGGCAAGGTTGTACCTGCTCCCTCGTCCATATGATATAACACCACAAGACCACCATCACCAAAATTCTTCGTGAATGTGTTGTCAAAGCTCTGAGCAGAAGTTGCGGAAGAATTCCCATAATAGATGTAAATTGTCTTTGAGGATAATGCCTGAATATTATCAATTTTCACCCAAATAACAGCAGATGTCCCATAATTCCAGCTCTGGAACCAGAATGGCAAAGGTACAGAACCATCAGAATCGACAACCCGTATATCTCTGCCATCATTCTGGCAGTGGCTCCAGGGGAAAGCAGACCCAATCTCAATTTTAACCTGATATTGCGATAACGCCGCACCAATATTCGTTATCGTGAAAGGCGTCCTGTAACCCCACCCGGAAAGCCATCTTGAAAGGTAAACAGCATCAAGCGCAGATATGCTTTCACTAGCGGCATATTTTAGCGTTATACCACCACCAAAGAAAAGGCTGTCACCAAGCCGCGGAGTAACATCAGCCCAATAAAGGTCATCCCCAGTAACAGAACCATCAGCTATCCTGTCCGATGTTATCGCATTAGGCGCAATTCTATCGGTTTGAATAGAGCCTTCAGCTATTTGCTCTGATGTAATAGTACCAGCAGCAATCCTATCTCCTGTAATAGCACCGGGAGCTATTCTATCAGTTGTTACCGCCGAAAGGGCAATTTGTTCGGTTCCAACAGCACCAGAGGCGATATTAAACGATTGTATACCTGCTGTATCAATATCATCACTTTGAATTGTATAAGGAGCTATATGTTCGCTTGTAATTCCTTCAGGCTTAACTCCTATTGTATCATCTATTATATACAGGCTCTTTCCATCAACATTAACATTAAATTTTTCGCTATAGAAAGAAAGAGCCTCGCCATCGAGATTATTAACATAATTCTTCGTCACAGCGTCATTATCTTCGATTGGTTCACCAAGATTTATAACCCTATTGAAATTCATATTAATATTAAAACCACCCGCTGAGTTTCCAACAGCGAGCACCTGTGATAAGCTTTGTGGTGCTATACCACCTCCTGCTAAACCTGTGAAAAATATAGTTATAGTATCGCCTGTATCGGTAATAGTTGCGGTAGATTCATCAGCAGCAAAGAAAATATGCCCTGTTCTTCTTGTTCTATTCGCTGAAGACGAAACATCATAAATGGATAGCGTAGCATGTTGAGAGCGTATTGCATAAGGCACTGATGTTAGTCTCTCCCGTGGGTTCATAGTCTCACCGTTAATTTCAACCTCAAGCCAATATTGAACTGAGAAATCAACACTATCCGGAAACGGTCTCCTTGTCCCAAGAAGTACTGAAAAAAGCCCGAGTGAGACCAAAACACTTTCTATTTCCTCCTCCCATATAGGACTCCCACCAAGCTCGGTTGTATAAAGTCTAAAAGTCATATTCAACCGTCCGTTAATACCAGCTCCTCCTGAATCAAGAATCTTCCCCTGATAGTTTAAAACCCTCGGGACAACGCTAAGAAAAAGGATTACAAAAATAAACAATGATTTTCTAAACATATTTCCTCCTTATAAATTTGCTTTGTATCCTCTCATTATTTTTATTTTCACAACTAAATTTTACTCAATCAATGCAAAAAGTCAAGTTTTAAAAATGTACTTAAAGGAAACCTTCTATTTAACCCCTATATAGAATTTTTCTTCTTATGCCTATTTCTGTATTTCTTTCAGGTGAAAGTTATGTTCCTTCAGTTCTTTGAGAAGTTCGTTTAGTTCGCTTTCGGAAAGCTCCGCAACCTTGTCACCATCAACGACCCTCCACTTCTTGCCTTCTATAGCAGGATGTTCGAATATCTTCCATCCATACTTCCTAAATGTTTCCCTGTTAATTGTGCCGTCAGGATTAAGGAGCCCTGAAGACTTAAATATTGCTTTTATGCTTTCGGAGTGGTTGTCGTAAAACTCCTGTGAGCTCATATTTCCGTTTATCATATGGGCTTGATTCCCATAAAATGGGACATAATCGAGATTTTCTTTTATTGGTTCCCACTCTTCATAACCTCTTCTCACTCCTATAACAAGGTAATCAAATTCATAATTGCCTGTACCATTCAATAGTTCTTTAACCTTAAAAGAGGCGTTATTGCTTGAGACCACAGCAATACCTTTTGACTCTGGTGACCTTGGCGTAAGGATTACAGTAATATCGTGAGCTGGTGAAGTGGCAAATTTGAAGTGATCTGGAAGGATAACGGTTGCCTCGCCATTTATGAGCTTTGCTCTGCCTCTGAAATAGGCACCGTTTTCGCCACCTTCAAGTGTCGCATAAACAATGGATTTTGTGGGGTCCTCGGGATGTGGATTTGCCCAGCTCTTTGTGCCACCAGCAT
Source organism: bacterium (assembly GCA_039793385.1). GTDB lineage: Bacteria > UBP14 > UBA6098 > JBAMLU01 > JBAMLU01 > JBAMLU01. The sequence goes on along the minus strand of JBAMLU010000087.1, from coordinate 9,946 downwards.
TATAAATACCGTAGTTAGTGCCACTACCAGATGCATAACCATAAATACCATATTTATAACCCCCACTACCACCCGATGCTATGCCATAAACACCAAAGTAAGTGGAACTCCCTGTTGGATTCACACTACCATAAACCCCCATATATCCTCCTTGGAAATATCCACCATAACCGAAATAATCTCGAGGGTTTGAATAACCGTAAACAGCAAATGCATCATAACATGAGGAACCAGAACAAGTATTTCTGAAATGCCCTACCGCATAATCACCACCATAATTTGCGGTAGAATATTCCACTCGCAACTTGTTCGAGACAGGGTTTGTCGTCCCGATGCCAACACTGCCGGCAACATATAAATTACCAGCTAAATTTGAAGTTCCACTTGGATCCACATAGTAGCCGGAGTTGTCTTTGTCATACATTATTGTCGCCGCCATGCTACCGTTTACATCCAATTTGTACGCTGGTGCCGTCGTCCCGATGCCGACGTTGCCATTATTAAATGTTACCATATCTCCTCCAATGTCCCAATCGTAAAATCTTAATTCATTGAAAGCAAGGCGATGAAAAGAAGTTTGATCTTCAATGCTTAACTTCCCACCGGCGCTACTTCCAAACAATCCCCAACCAGTGGCTCTAAAGTTACCAGCAACATCTAATTTATACCCCGGTGCCGTCGTCCCGATGCCGACGTTGCCGCCCGTTATTGCTGTTCTCACCCTAGCATATATCTGTAAATTATCGTCAGCATCCTCACCAATCCAAATATAAGAACCATCACCAAAATAAAGTTTTCTGTTATCTCCCACAGAATAACCTATTTTAACATCACCACCAACAATATGAAGCAGATATTCTGGTGAAGTTGTCCCGATGCCGACATTTGTTCCATTATCATAAATCAATGAGTTTCCAAGGGAGGAGCCGCCTGTCCACTTGGCAAGATAATTTGATGTCCCACTCCCTGTAACACCAATATCATCGGTCTCACAAGAAACCGTACCATCAGCATTTATAGCACTTATAGCACTACCAGAAGCACAGCTGCCTGTAACCCTCCTCTGAATATATCCCGTATCAACGCTCAATGTGACATCACCCGAACTACCCCCACCACTCAAACCGGTACCGGCATAAACTGCCGTTATATCACCCGCCGCCGCACAGGTAAGCGTGGAACCAATAGTCGAAACAAACTGCCCAGCAGGACACCCCGCCGGAAAACTCGTAAGCCTCGCCCAAGGAACATTCCCAGCCTGCAATGTCCCCGTCCACCCAACATCACCAGATACACTAAGCTTATATGATGGAGTTGTCGTCCCAATACCAACCTTATCACCATCATGATACAAATTAGAACTAGAAACCCAACCAGAACCATCATGCCTTATGGTCTGCCCCGAAGAACCTGTAGGCATCCCAGATGGTGGCGCCTGCCATGTTGCAAGCCCTGTTGCATCTGATGTAAGTACTTTGCCCGCTCCAGGTGAACCACCCGTAATCTTCACCTGCCCAGCAACCTCAAGCGTAGCTGTCGGGGATGCCGTCCCAACACCAAGCCGCTTATTCACATTATCCCAATAAAGACCAGCATCACTCGAAAGTGAGCTCGAAGAACTCCAAAAAGCCACACGAGTAGAAGCCCCACTCCCGGTAACACCAATATCATCGGTCTCACAAGAAACCGTACCATCAGCATTTATAGCACTTATAGCACTACCAGAAGCACAGCTGCCTGTAACCCTCCTCTGAATATATCCCGTATCAACGCTCAATGTGACATCACCCGAACTACCCCCACCACTCAAACCGGTACCGGCATAAACTGCCGTTATATCACCCGCCGCCGCACAGGTAAGCGTGGAACCAATAGTCGAAACAAACTGCCCAGCAGGACACCCCGCCGGAAAACTCGTAAGCCTCGCCCAAGGAACATTCCCAGCCTGCAATGTCCCCGTCCACCCAACATCACCAGATACACTAAGCTTATATGATGGAGTTGTCGTCCCAATACCAACCTTATCACCATCATGATACAAATTAGAACTAGAAACCCAACCAGAACCATCATGCCTTATGGTCTGCCCCGAAGAACCTGTAGGCATCCCAGATGGTGGCGCCTGCCATGTTGCAAGCCCTGTTGCATCTGATGTAAGTACTTTGCCCGCTCCAGGTGAACCACCCGTAATCTTCACCTGCCCAGCAACCTCAAGCGTAGCTGTCGGGGATGCCGTCCCAACACCAAGCCGCTTATTCACATTATCCCAATAAAGACCAGCATCACTCGAAAGTGAGCTCGAAGAACTCCAAAAAGCCACACGAGTAGAAGCCCCACTCCCGGTAACCTCACTTGCAGCATTTGCATCAGAAATTGTCCAGGAGCCGTCGGCATCCTCAGAAACGGTTATCCCATCACCTGCATTTATAAGAGCTCCACCTCCACTGTCTCTATAATGCTCTGCCCGCACACTCCCCCTAACATCAAGCCTTGAACCCGGACTTGTCGTTCCTATTCCGACATTCCCTCCAATTATCCCATTCCCACTTATTCTGAACGATGCATCCTGGTCAGCGCTTGATTGATTTTGAATATAATTGTTGCTTCCTGACGCAGGTGCAAAATAGTCTGGAGTATGTCCGACCAATGTTTGCGCATCATTTAAATCGCTCATCAAAGCAGGAGATAGATCAGAACCAACAATAGAGCCATCCGCTATATGCGAGCTATTAATCCCTCCTTCCTTAACATAGAGTTCACCCGCAATATTTCTTCCTATTGTAACATCATCATATTTTACTCTCAAGCGGTTTTCTTCTGTCCCGTCACCAGAAAGAGGGATCTCTACCCAAACCTTTTCAACCTTACCTGCTTTAATACTGTATATACTATATGGTGCGGGAACTAATCTTTCACGAGGAGAGAGCCTCTCCCCCTCAATCTCAACCTCAAGCCAATAAGAAGAAGAAAAGTCAACAGAGTCCGGAAAAGGCGCAACACTACCGAGAATCACTGAAAACAACCCATTAGTAACTATAACGGTTTGAGTTTCCTCCCACAAAGGCGTCGCACTAACATCACTTGTATAAAGTGCAAAGTGCATCTGAAGGGTGTCATTAATTCCAATTCCACTTTCATCAACCAACTTTGCCTGATAATTAATTAACTTTGGTATGGCACCAACTAAAAATAGACACATTAGACCTACTAAACCCTGCCTTTTCATAAAACCTCCTTTCCTCATCCTAAATATAATATAAATGATTTTTTATTAAATTTCAAGTTTTAAATATGGTAAGTTCAAAAAATTCAGCAATAAAAAACTGATACATAAAAATTATACCAATAGAAATATTTGCGTATAAAAATAAAAAAGCGGGGTAGAGATACTACCCCGCTTGTAAACAGGAAGAGGTTCTATTTACTGTGTCCAGGTTGTACCGCCGTCAGTTGTGATAAATATGTTCCCACTATTATCCACCTTTAGCTGAACATTTGCGAGCGATGCGTCAGCATATTGATTTGGGCATCCAGCTGAAGCTGCACCATAAGCATGAGCTAATTCTGTTCCAGGAGGGGCGGCACTATTGGTGTTCATCCATTTATAAGCGAACCTTGGCTTACCAGACGGAGCATCAACACCTATTGTTGCCCAGCCATTATTCAACCAGCCATTCGTTGGATAACCCGGTGTTGAGGAAGTAGGCCATGCACCTCTCTCCTCATAATAAGCGGCAGAAACCGTATAAATCTGTTTCAAAACATTCCTTGCCTCAGTAATCTTCGCCTTCTTTGATGCCTCCATAAATCGCGGGATCGCCAGCGCTGCAAGAATACCGATAATGACTACCACGATCATCAGCTCGATGAGCGTGAAACCTTTGCTGTTTCTCCTCAACATCATCTCCTCCTTTCTTTATGTTCTTTTATTAAGTTTTCGTTAATTATAATATGCAATAAATGTGCCACAATAATAATGCTTGGTATAGAAAGGGTTTTAAAAGGATGAGTTCAAAACTTGAGCGTTTTTCATGTTGAATTTTGCAAAATGCCAATTAGTCCTCTGGAAGTTTGAAATTCTCGAGTTCGAATTTCCCTTCCTTTTCAACGAGAATCTTGATCTCTTCCTCGATAATCTGTAGTTTTTTGTAGCACCAATTAGCGATAGATAATGCTTCTTTAAAATAGTTTACAGTTTCATCGAGTGTGAGTTTACCGCTTTCTAATGCCTCAACCAATTTCTCAAGTCGTTCTAATGCCTCTTCAAAATTGCGTGGTTCAACTGCGTTATTTTTATTATTTTCTTCCATATTTTTCATTTTATTTGCCCCATGAAGGATTCGAACCTTCGACCCCCTGATTAAGAGTCAGGTGCTCTAACCAACTGAGCTAATGGGGCTTATGAGGGTGGAAGGACTCGAACCTTCGGCCCACGGCTTAAAAAGCCGTTGCTCTGCCGCCTGAGCTACACCCTCTTCAACAGTATTAACATAGGAAATAATATATACCTATCACCATCATCGTCAAGACCGCATATAACAATTATTTTCTAAACTATTATTTCTCTTCTTTTTTATCCTCTCCAGTTTGACTTTGTTCTGCCTCGGTTTGCGTCTCCCTGTATTTCGCGTACTTCCTCAAAAACTTCTCCACTCGACCCGCCGAATCAACCATCTTCTGCTTACCCGTGTATATCGGATGACAGGCTGAACATATATCAACCTTTATCTCTTTCTTTGTGCTTCCCACAGTAAATGTATTCCCGCATACACAGGTAACCTTTGCCTGATAGTATTTCGGATGGATATCCTTTTTCATCTCAGCCTCCAATTTATATAATTATAAAAGGATTCCATATTTTTTGCAAGCGATTTTTAAAGATTTAACTCATCATATAGTTTTTTAAGGAGTTTCATATCTTCCCAGGTTGGGCGTTTAAGAGAGTCGTTTCTTAATAATGCTGCTGGATGGTAAGTAGCAATAAGCGGAACTCCCTTATAGTGGTGAACCACGCCTCGAAGTTTATTCATTGGTTCCTGAGTATTCAGAAGGACCTGAGCTGAGATTCGTCCAAGGCAGCAGATTAATTTAGGTTTAATTATCTCTATCTGTTTAAGAAGGTAAGGCAAACACAAGGTTATCTCGTTAGGAAGTGGGTCACGGTTATTGGGCGGACGGCATTTGAGGATATTTGCAATATAAACATCGCTCCTTGTTAGTTTTATTGCTGCAAGGATCCTATCGAGAAGCTGACCAGCACGACCTACAAAAGGTATTCCCTGTAAATCTTCTTCTCTCCCAGGTGCCTCACCAATAAGCATAAGCTTCGCATCAGGATTTCCCACACCAAATACAAAATTCGTCCTTGTATATCCAAGAGGACAAAGCTTGCAATCCTTTATCTCGAGATAAAATGATTTCAAACTTGCCCCTTTTGATTCGGGAAATACTATCGTCTCCTCACCCATATCAATAAGATATCTCAAGTATTCTGAGACAAAATCCTTATCCCCCGATTCTTTTGAGCTCATAAATCTTCTCAAACAAGAGTCTTGCAAAATCAGACTTGTGCATACCTTTTAGTTCGATTATAATCCCGTTTTTCAAGATTATATATCCATTTATTAGTTCAGAACCCTGCGTGGAGATATCATTTGCAACAATAATATCAAGATTCTTCTCCTTCATTTTATCTTTTGCTCTATCAATAATATTTTCGCTTTCGAGCGAAAAGCCAACAAGAATCTGGTTTTTTTTCTGCTCTCCCAGATTTTTAAGGATATCCGGTGCATTTTCAAGTTCTAATTTTGTTATTCTTTCCTTTTTCAATTTCATCTTATTACCATTTTTCACTCTAAAATCTGCCACAGCCGCTGCCATAATAACAATATCAACCTTGTCATATAGCGAGAATACCCCATTTTTCATATCATTAACCGTTTCAACTCTAAAAACGACAGCATCATATACAGGCTCAAGTTCAGCTGGACCTGTAATAACAAAGGTATGAGCCCCAAACCGCCTTGCCCACACCGAAAGCCAATACCCCACTCTGCCTGACGAACGATTGGAGATGTACCTCACCGGATCAATTGGTTCTATTGTTCTACCCATAGTAATAAGAACATTACATCCCTTGAGATTCTCGTTTCCGAGAAGGATTCTCTTTATGTTTTCAACAACATGTTCTACATTGGGGAACCTGCCTTTGCCAATCTCACCACAAGCAAGTTCACCCGTTTCGGGCTCGATAAATTTATATCCTTTAGATTTAAGATAATTTATATTATCAGTGAGAACCGGGTTTTCATACATTGAGGTGTTCATTGCTGGGACGATAAGGACAGGTGCTTTTGTGGCGGCAACAACCGAAAGCAAAAGATTATCGGCAATGCCTGACGAAATTTTGCCTATGGTATTATATGATGCTGGAGCAATAAGTACAAGCTCGGCAAACCGTGACAACTCAATATGTTCAATCCCGAACCAGTGTCTCGAGAACATATCAGTATAAACAGGTTCCCCTGTGAGACTTTCAAAAGTAAGCGGGGTTATGAATTTCTCTGCGGATTCGGTCATAATAGTTCTTAAAACTGCACCTTCTTTAACAAGCGCTCTTGAAAGCTCGGCTGCCTTATACGCCGCCACAGAACCACATACGCAAAGCAAAATCCTTCTTTTTTCGAGCTCTTTTACCATCTTTTTCCCCGTTTTTAAAAATCAAAAAATAAGCTCAGAAATTAAATATTCCGCTACCTTTTTAGTTTCTCAAGCTTTTCCTCTTTTATCGGTTTTGATGAGAACACAAGTTCATCCTTTCCCTCATCAAGGTCAACAACCACAACAGAATCCCAAGGTATTTCGCCTGCAAGGAGCTTTTCGGCAACCCTGTCCTCAATATATTTCTGTAAGGTTCTTTTAAGAGGTCTTGCGCCAAGTTGAGGGTCATATCCCTTTTTAGCGAGCCATTCACGGGCTGATGGTGTCAATTGAATCACAAGGTTCCTGTGAATCATCCTGTTGTTTATATCAGCAATCTGGATGTCCACAATCTTCTTCATCTCCTCCAATCCAAGAGGCTTAAATATTATGACCTCATCGATCCTGTTAATCAGTTCTGGGCGCATAATTCGCTTGAGTTCGCGCATAATTGTGGCTCTCATATCCTGAATCTCAATCTTTTTCTCCGTTTCAAAACCGGGCTTTCTTATGCCGAGCTCGCTTGTGCCGATATTCGATGTCATAATAATTATCGTGTTCTTAAAATTAACCTTTCGCCCGAAACTATCTGTCAGAACCCCATCCTCAAGGATTTGCAGAAGGATATTGTAAACATCAACATTGGCTTTTTCTATCTCATCAAATAGCACAACAGAATATGGATGCCTTCTCACAGCCTCGGTAAGTTGTCCACCTTCTTCATACCCGACATAACCAGGTGGTGCCCCTATTAGGCGAGAGACCGAAAATTTCTCCATATATTCGGACATATCTACTCTTATAAAAGAATCCTCTGACTGGAAAAGATATTTTGCGAGCACCCTTGCAAGCTCGGTCTTTCCTACCCCTGTTGGACCAAGAAACATAAATGAGCCAATAGGTCTTCGAGGATTAGCCATCCCAGCACGATTTCTTCTTATCGCCCGACATACAGCGCTAACAGCCTCATCCTGACCAACAAGATATTTTGAAATCTCACCATCCATATTTAGAAGTCTGCTTGCCTCATCAGTCTCAAGCTGTGATAGTGGGATACCGGTTATTTTTGATGCTACAATTGCTATTTCCTTGCCCGTAACGAGTGGTCTGTTTTTCTCCCGCTCCTCCATCCATTCCCTTTCCTTATTCCTGAGTTCCGTTCTAAGTTGATGGACTCTGTCTCTGAGTTGTGCAGCTCGTTCGAAATTCTGAGCACTTATCGCTTCTTCTTTCTGCTTTTCTCTAAGAGCTATTTCAAGCTCGATATCGACGAGTTCCTGTGGTTTCACATACCCCGCAAGATTAACCATAGCAGAGGCTTCATCCATAAGATCTATTGCCTTATCGGGCTGATGTTTATCTTGGATGTACCTATCCGAGAGTCTAACAGCAAGTTCAATTGCCTCATCAGTGATTTTCACTTTGTGATGTTCCTCGTAGTTGGGGCGAAGACCTTTCAAAATTGCGATCGTTTCCTCATATGTCGGGGGCTCAACAAGCACTATCTGAAACCGCCTCTCAAGAGCACCGTCTTTTTCAATATACTTCCGATATTCTGAAAGTGTAGTTGCACCAATACATTGAAGTTCACCATTTGAAAGTGCCGGCTTAAAGATGTTCGATGCGTCAAGAGCACCCTCAGCACCGCCTGCACCTACAATTGTGTGTACCTCATCAATAAAAACGATAATATCCTCATTCTCGGTAATCTCTTTGAGAATTCCCTTTATTCGCTCCTCAAACTGCCCACGGTATTTCGTCCCTGCAACAATAGCTGCAAGGTCAAGCTCGACTATCCTCTTATTATGCAGAAGGAATGGGACTTTTTTCTCAACTATCCTCTGTGCCAATCCCTCAACTATAGCCGTTTTCCCAACCCCAGGTTCACCGATTAATAAGGGGTTATTTTTCTTTCTTCGGCAAAGTATCTGAGCAACCCTTGCGATTTCGGTATCCCGCCCAATAACAGGGTCAAGTTTCTTTTGACGCGCAAGCTCTGTTAAATCCCTTCCGTAATGATCCAGAAGAGGGGTTTTCTTTGTATTTCCTTGAAGGCGTGGGCGTCTCCTGCCGGAGTTTATTTCTTGAAGATAATTTAGTGCCTCCTGGTAATCGAGATTATACATCATCAAAACCTGAACCACAAGCGATTTCTCCTCACGGAGGATAGCAAGAAGAAGATGTTCTGTGCCAATCTTCGGCGAATTCAGATTCCTTGCCTCAATATTTGCCTGTTCTATAGATTTATTTGCGCGAGCTGTCATTATAATGTGCCCGAGAAATGTTGATGGCTCACCAACATCAAGCATATCCTCGATTGTCCGCTTAACATCATCAAGGTCAATCCCGGCTGAGACCATTATCTCTACTGCTTTGCCTTTACCCTCCCTTATAATTCCAAGAAGAAGATGTTCGTTGCTAACATAGGTATGCCCAAGTCGCGCCGCTTCTTCCCTCGCAAGTTGAAGAACTCGTTTAAACCTTTCTGAGTAAGGCAGTTCCATTTTTATCCCTGTTTCCTTTCATTATTATTATAAGCGAAATTGCTCTTTCTTTCAATATATTTTTTACCCATAGACCTCTTTCTGATTGCAGCCGCATACTTTTATTATTTCGTCCGTGAACCTATACTTTTTCGTTTGCGGATTAAAACATGCTTTAACAACCCTTGTTGGGACGAGTTCACCCTGGCATATCGGGCATTTCTGGAATTTAGCTCGAGCTGCTCGTGCCGCCTTTTCCTCGAAGGTCATCGCTCGCTTACCCATATATCCTCCGTTTTTATTTAATATAATTGAGATTATTTAAAAGTCAACAGGCAAACTGCAAAAATCAATTAATATTTATTCAATCCCTCCTTCGGCTAATAACGCTTCGTCTCTATACATTTGTTGATTTGTTGAATTAAATTCGTGCTTAATTTGGCCTATTAAATTATCGGTGCTAAATATTTTCCAATAAGTAGGAATAAATGCTCTTTTACCTTCTCTTTCTGTCCTTTCTATTTTGAAGCTCACTATTAAATGCCGTGCATCAAAAATTACTTTAAAATCTGTTGGTCTTTCAGCTGGAGAAAAATAGAAAGATTTTTTAAAATTTCATCTAAAACTTCGATACTTTCCGTTTTAACTTTTGATTGGAGCACGCACAAAGGAGAAACATCAACCCCGATACAATTAATTCCTAAAAGTTGAGCTTCAAGAGCGGTTGTGCCACTTCCTATAAAGGGATCGAGAACAGTATCTCC
>JBAMLU010000086.1:56991-79783 GCA_039793385.1 bacterium | reverse complement strand
CGTTGCCTCAGGCGGTCTTAAATCTGCCTCAATTTCCCAAAGAAAATTCGATGAGTTATGCCCGCATAGCTCAGCTTTATCCGTTGCTATTATGCTTATAGTATTTGGACCATCCGAGAAACCAATTCCACAATCTCTTGTCGCTATTGTTATTATGCCTGCTTGCGTGTCATATTGGAAACAGGAAAAACTTGGTGTTATGATATTTCCATTTATGATAGCAGTTATTGAATCCCATAATACCCCAGAAAGTGTATCGGTTAGCTCAGCTACAATAAGAGGGAATGTATCAGCAGTGAGATTGTCGTGAGGGCTTCGAGGTATTATTGTTGGTGGGTTTTGGTCGGTGTAATACGAGAATGATATGGTATCGCTTCTGTTCCCGAGCCTATCTATTGCTGAAAGGAGGCGGAGCGTAACATTTTCGTTATTCTCAATATGGTGGCTGCTATGAAGTATCAAAAATGAATCCTCAATTGTAATATTCCGTGGAAAGCTCAAACTATCACCATTATAATAAAAAAGAAGGCTTTCGGCGAAAAAGCCTGATGTATCTCTTATGGAGAATATGGCTAAGAGCGTTTCACAGGATGAATATGTTTGAGGTTCAAGGAGGCTTAGTGCTGGAGGATGCCTATCAACAAAGAAGCTCCAGCAATATTGACTTATTCTATTCGGACCGCATATCTGTGCTATATCCCCAACACTATCAATGCAGACCTCAACTGCCCCCTCCAGAGTTATCATAGCCTCATCTGGCATAAAGATAATTGTATCCCCGGCTATATGAAACCCTCTTTCGGGAAATCTAAACCATTCCCCATTTATTCTCATTCTTATCGTGTTCGGGTCGACCCTGCTCAAACTATCACGAACAATAGCTTTAATGGTGATATTCTCGCCGCTTAGCATGCTTCCGGGCGCTGGATTTGTGCCCGTTATTTCTGGCGGAGTAAGATCAACAAGAAATGTTCTCTCGATTCCCTCTCTTATGCCACATCCGTCTGTATTGATTAAATTTATAAGTGAGGTTCTAACTATTTCGCCGTTTTCGAAACATGGATAGGATGGTGTAAAAGAAAGCGTATCCGCTCGCAATGAAAAACCATCAGGACCAAATATCACGCCATTTATCATAACCCTTGCACTTTCTACAACAGGAGGGGAACTACTTGTGATTATGTATTGCAAGAGTTGGCATTGGCAAGATGTTATCATATTTGGTTCGTGCGGAGATATAATTCTGGCGCTGGGTATATCCATAAGATATGTGAACTCTATGTGGTGAAATACGGGTGATATAAGGCTTGAGCCCTGCACAAGCCTCACACGATACTGCATCGCAACGCATCGTGAGTATTCCTCGGGGATATTGTTATCATAAAGCCTTACCCAATCAGTGAAACTTCTTCCATCAGTTGAAACCCTTATGCTTATTTCGCATCCGCCGTCAAGCGGCACATCAACGCTCCATACCGCCTGAGTAAGCTCAACAACGCAGGGGAAATTTATCGTGTCCGAGACAAATATCCCCACAGCTTGCCCCCCATAATAAGCGTAAAACATACAGTTCACGATCGCTTTAGCTTCCCATTCTCCCGGAACTTCCTCAGTGTGCCCGTAGTTAAAAAAAGCAGAAAACGAATTGTATTCAGGGTTATAGTATGTGTGCATATAGATTTCGTTTCCCATTAATGTTCTACCCTCATACCATACGGTTCCCATTGCAGCGACCTGCCCCTGATCGTGACAATTGAGAACATCAAACTCCGCCGGAAGCTCAAATGGACGGAGCAAAACCGGGTCAGAGGCTGGTTCACTTGTCCTGTAAACATGATCGTATATTGACCATAGGAGCTGGGTTCTTGTCCTTATGCCGGTTATGTCGGTTAATGAGTTGAAATTTGGGTGGTATTCTATTCCGTTTGCTATTGTATCGTGAGTTAAGACTAATCCTTTGCCCTGTGAAACAAACGCACGAACTATCCGAACACCGTTTGATGATAGGTCAATCGAACCATATGAATCAGCTACACCGAAGAAAAGAATATCGTAGGCGCTGAGTATCTCCCGGTATTCACGATTATCCCTCGTTCGCAAAACGGTAATTGAATCATCAAGCGAACCTATGTTGTTGAACCTTGTTATATCGATGACATCAACGATAAAAGTAAGCGGTGGAGTGCCATCTCTCTCGTATCTGTATAAAGCCTCAGCAACGGCTCTATAATTGTGTCCCGGAGGATATACCTGTAAAACCATTTTTGTATCCTCGCCCTCGACAACAAGGCAGCCATCATCTGCACCATCCATATCCGGACTCACAATTCTAATATTCTGAAAAATCCCGGATGAAAAATCCGCATATGTACCGCTTCTTAATGTAAAATAATCCTGCGCTAACAAACTACATTCGAGCAATAAGATTATGATTATCAGCTTTATTTTGCTATTTTTCGAGACCAAATCTCACTCCGAGAAGGAGGAGAAGGTTATCTATTTCAGAGAGTGTGAGTCGTAGGTGGAGCTCGCCATCGATATTGCTGTATAACCCGATTTTTCCGCCGAGGTCTATGTGCGGCTCGAGATTGGTAAGATTTTTGTCCTTATCCGGCCAGCCTTCTGGATAGTCTTTCTTATAAAAGTTCAGGGCGAGCCCGAGCCCCACATAAGGATTAAACTCCAATGCCTCCTTAATAGGATGAACAAAAAAGGAAAAGTTAACCCCGATGTATCGTCGTTTTATGTCATCGTTGGGATTATCCTTTCTACCATAATAGTCATACTTTACCTTCCAATATGTTACATCTACCCCAGGCTCGAAATTATTCCCTATCCTTCCAAGCTCTGGACCAAGAGATATAGAATATGAAGCCTTGTATGTTTCAAACGGTATTACAGGTCCTATCTTAAAAATCACGCCTTTAACCCCTAAATCTATTTCCTGTGCAAAGATGTTTGCAATTGAAAGCGCAAAAGAGAGAATAATAAACCAAAATTTCATATTACTCCTTTCTCTTCGTTAAAAGATACTTCTCTTTTGCTTGTTGTCAATTGTTTTTGGAAGATGATGTATCAGGTGGAGGTGTGGATGGAGTTTCTGGGGTTTTTATTGTTTCGAGCTCGAGTTTGCCAAAAACAACGCTGCCCTCAATAAGCAAAAAGGGCTTACTTTCATCAAATGAGGGGGTTTTAAATGTGTTTGTGCCGAAAGAGAAGCTCGTGCCATCAGGTAATCTTGCTTCCGCAAACGCCGCATTAATAACAAGCTTCGACGGCAATTCAGGATTAATCTTCAGGATACACTCCCCAAAAACCGTATTCACAGAAATATATTTTGAGCTGCTTCCTAATTTTATCCCGGTAAGGTCAACAATTCTCTCTCCGAAAACGATCTCATATTTCTCAAGAGTAGTTGATGTATCAGGTTTTCTTCTCTCACAGATTATCACATTCTTTGCTTTTCCCCATCCAATGGGTTTTCCAACGAGAGTCGCGATTCCAAGATATATAAGGATAAATGCGAGTATAATCCTGAATACCGGCACTTTTATGCCTAAAAGCACATTGAGCAATATCAATATCCCCCATAGAATGAGAATTATCCCAAAGAATAATCCACAACCGATTCCACAGATTTTCATACTTCCCCTTTTTGTTTAATATATATCAATTCACTCTGTTAGCAACAGAAAAAATGTATTTGAAAAATTTCTTTTTAACATTTATTTTAAAATATGTTTTTTGGGTGGCGAAAGCTTTTGACAACTTTTTATGAGTATCTTGTTCTTGTGTGGCATATGGTGAAAGGGGTTTTTACGAGGCCATTTTATGTGGGTGAGGTTGTGTATCAGATGAAGGAGATGGGGGTTAGTTCTTTTCCGATAGTTTTTTTGACAAGCCTTACGACAGGGATGGTTTTTGCGTTGCAGACGGGGCATGCGTTATCTTATTTTGGTGCGAAGATGTATGTTGGCACACTTGTAGGACTTTCGATGCTTATGGAGCTTGGTCCTGTTTTAACTGCTCTTGTACTTGCGGGGCGGGTTGGTTCTGGTATTGCCGCCGAAATCGCCTCTATGCAGGTAACAGAACAAGTTGACGCTATGCGGGCTATGGCTACTGACCCAATAAAAAAACTCTCGTCAACAAGACTTATTGCCGGAATGGTAATGGTACCGCTTCTATCATATATCTCAATCCTTTCCGGAATTTTTGGCGGAATGATTGTCGCTGTGCTAAATCTCGGAATTAGCGCCCCTTTCTACAAGCAATCGGTTTTCAGGATGATGATGATGAGGGATGTTATAGTGGGATTTGTTAAGCCATTTTTCTTTGCCTTTATAATCATCACTGTTGGCGCTTTTGTTGGATTCACTGCTACAGGCGGGACAGAGGGTGTTGGACGATCTACGACAAAATCCGTCGTTATATCATCAATTCTCGTTCTTGTAGGCGACTACTTCTTGAGCAAGGTGCTCTTGATGCTCCTTTATTAAAAAGAGAATCATGATAGAACTCATCAACCTAAAGAAAAGTTTTGACTCAAAAGAGGTCCTTAGAGGGCTTGATTACATAATAGAAAGGGGTAAAACAACAGTTATCCTTGGAAGGAGTGGATGCGGTAAATCTGTTTTGCTTAAGTTGATTCTGAGGCTTATCGTGCCGGATGAGGGGCGGATAATAATTGACGGTGTTGATACTACCGGATTCACAGATTTTGAAATGAACAAGATAAGGAAAAGGATAGGGATTCTATTTCAGGGTTCGGCGCTATTTGATTCCTTTACGGTTGAGGAGAATGTTGCGTATCCACTCATTGAGCATAGTAAGATTATGGCTGATGAGATAAGGCGTCGTGTGGCTGAGGTATTGAGCTTTGTTGAGCTTGATGGGACAGAGAAGTTGATGCCATCTGAATTGTCTGGCGGGATGAAGAAGCGTGTCGCCCTTGCTCGAGCAATTATCACTAACCCCGATTACATTTTCTTTGACGAGCCTACAACCGGACTTGACCCTATTACAGCAAGAAAGATAGACGAGCTTATCGTAAGGACCTCAAAGGAGTTCGGAACAACTATCGTTGTTGTTACTCACGACCTCGTTTCCGCTTTTGCGGTTGGCTCGAGGTTCGCTTTCATCCACGATGGTAAAATAACTTTTAGTGGTAGCCGTGATGAGCTACTAAAGTCGGATAGGGTTGAGGTTCAAGAATTTTTGAGGCAATCAGAATGGAAGAGAAATTCTTTGCAAGAAGGCGTCGTGGAAGCTGGCTTGTAGGGTTACTTTTTGTAATCGCGCTTGCTGGTGCAGCATTTATAATACTTACCGTTGGAACAGAGGAGGGGGTATTTGCCACTCAGATCACGCTAAAGACTCGTATGCCTAATGTAAGCGGACTTCTTACGGGTGCCCCCGTGAGGCTTGAAGGCTATCGTGTCGGAACAGTCACAAACATCGACTTCATCACCGTAAACGATTCCCTTATGCTCGAGATAACATTCGAGGTTAACGCGAAAGTGAGGAAGTATATAAAGAAAGATTCACGATGTTCTATAGGTACGCTCGGGCTTCTCGGCGATAAGTTCCTGGGTATTACATCAGGTAGTTCTGCTGCATCCTCGGTTTCTGATGGCGATTATCTTCCAGCATCTCCACCGCTTGATGTTGAATCGATTATAAATAAAGGGGTTGATGCTTTCGATGACCTCAAGCAGAGCACTCAAAATATCCGAGAAATAAGCGAAAAGATAAATAAAGGTAGAGGCACAATTGCCCTCCTTCTCAATGACCCCTCACTTTACTACGATTTATCCAAAATGACAACCCCTATTACAAATCTGTGGAAAAAGATCGAGAGCGGTGAAGGCACTGTGGCAGCGCTTTTCAACGAAAGGGATTTCTATGATAGCCTTATCGTTCTTCTGGGAAAACTGAACGAATTTTCCGAGATGCTCACGAGTTCAAGAGGAACTTTTCAGACACTTATCACAAATGATTCCCTTTATAATGAGATTCAAAATACACTATACGAAATTAGAACCGTTGTCAATAATATAAACGTCGGAAAGGGTACTGCTGGCGCAGTTGTTTCGGACCGAGAGCTATACGAAAAACTAATAAGAGCAATAGACGAATTCAACGAACTTGTGAGGGATATAAAGAAGAACCCATCAAAATACATAAAGATAAAGGTTTTTTAGGAGGTATCTGAATGGCTGGGAAAAGAACGCCTTTTTACAGGAAGCACATAGATCTTAAAGCGAAGATGGTTGAGTTCGCCGGGTTTGAGATGCCTCTTTATTATGAAGGTATAATGCCTGAACATCTTCGCGTTCGCCAGAGGGTTGGGATGTTTGATTTGTCGCATATGGGTGAGTTCATTATCCGAGGTCCCCGCGCACTCGAATTTCTTCAGTTGATGACAACGAATAATGTGGCATTGCTTAAGCCTTATCAGGCACAGTATTCTTGTATGTGTTATCCATCGGGCGGGATAGTTGACGACCTTATTCTTTACAGGCTTTATGACTCCTATATGATGGTTGTTAATGCCGCAAATATAGAGAAAGATTTTGCCTGGCTAAAACAAAATCTTTTTACTGAGGGTGTTGAACTCATCAATGTTTCCGATGAAACTGCGCTTCTTGCTATTCAGGGTCCCCTTGCTGAAAGGGTTATGCAAAAGTTAACAAAAGCTGATCTTACAAAAATCGGGTATTATTGGGCTACTGAGGATGTTGTTGCAGGAGAGAGGCTCTTTTTCTCAAGAACGGGCTATACAGGCGAGGATGGGTTTGAATTGTATATGAAACCTGAGATAGCAGAGAAGCTATGGGACGCTGTTTATGAGGCGGGAAAGTCGTTCGAGATTCTTCCTATTGGACTCGGTGCTCGTGATACACTAAGATTGGAAATGCGATATTGCCTTTATGGAAACGATATTGATGAAACAACAAACCCTTATGAAGCTGGGCTTGGCTGGATAGTTAAACTTGACAAAGGCGATTTCATCGGAAAAGAGGCAATTATTAAGGCAAAAAGCGAAGGGGTTAAGAAAAAACTCGTCGCTTTTGAGCTTCGTGAAAGAGGCTTCCCCCGCAAAGGTTACCCGATTATAAAAGATGAACGAGAAATAGGATGGGTCACAAGCGGAACATTCTCACCATCCCTTAACAAGGGAATAGGGCTTGGCTATGTTCATACTGAATTCGCCGAGCTCGGAACTGAACTATGGATTTTAATAAAGGGACGAGGTATACCGGCTGTTGTTGTTAAACCACCATTCTGGAAAAACGCAAGTCATAAATAATCATATGAAAATATCGGTTTATTTCCTGCCACTTGAAATAAAAGAGAGCGAGTTAAAGGGGAAAGTAGCCATTGTTATTGATGTTCTTCGGGCATCAACCACATTGATAGTGGCTATTTCTAACGGAGCAAAGCAAATAATACCCGTGAGTTCGATTGAAAAGGCTTATGAATTGAAACAGGTTTTGGCTGAAATTAGACCTCTGCTTGCTGGCGAACGAAATGGGAAAAAGCTTCCCAATTTCGATCTGGGCAATTCACCTTTCGAGTATAAACCTGAAATTGTTTCGGGTAAAACCATTATATATGCGAGCACAAACGGAAGCCCGACAATCACTCTTGTTGGAAAGCTTGCTGATGCTACATATATCGCCGGTTTTGTTAATCTTCCTTCTGTAGCAAAACTTATTGAAGAACTTAGAAAGGATGTTGTTATTGTTTGTGCAGGCAAGGCTAATTCGTTCTCGCTTGAGGATTCCATTTGTGCGGGGATGCTTACAAATTTTATTATGGTTGAAAGAAAGTTTGAACCTGTGGGTGACGGTGCTAATGCATCGCTCGTTATATATGAGAGATTCAAAAAGGATATTGCTGGAGCGTTATTAAATTCTGCTCACGGGCGGTATCTTTGTGAGCTCGGGTTCGAGCAGGATATAAGACTTGCCGCTGAGGTCGGAATTTACAAGGTAATACCTTATCTTGAGGGCAAATGGTTAGTGGGGAAATTTTATGGCTATTATTGATAGGCTCAGCCTTAGCAAGCTTGAAAAGGTAATTCTACGGGGTATAAAGAGGGCGAATAAGATTTTCTCGCTCGTTGAGCCCGGAGATAGAATAATTGTTGGATGCTCCGGTGGAAGCGATAGTTTTACCCTTGTGAGACTGCTTCCTCAAGCGCTATCTGGCTATAAAGACGCTAATATCGAGATAATCCCTGTTCACATTGCAGGTGGCGAACCTTACGAAAGAGAAAGGGTCAATTCTATTTTGGCTTTTTCAGAAAGATATGGACTTGATATTCGAATAGTTAAGGCTGATATTTACAATAAGGCTTTTTCAAATCTTAATCCGTTCAGCCCCTGTTTTACATGTTCAAGGCTGAGACGCAAAGCATTGTTTGAGGAGGCAAGCCGTGTTGGTGCTAATAAGGTTGCGCTCGCTCACCATTTTGACGACACAATTGAAACCTTGTTTATTAACATTATGTTCGGACGAGAGATTAGCACAATGATGCCCAAACAAAGTTTATTTGACGGTAGATACCACATCATTCGTCCGCTTGTTTTCATAAGCGAATCGTATCTCAAACGATACGCTAGACTCTTATCTTTCCCGGTCACACCTTATAATTGCCCGTTTGCTTTAAAATCCAAAAGAGGATTTGTAAAACGCCTTCTTTCCGCACTCGAAAGAAAATTCCCCGGTATAAAAAGGAATATATACTACGCACTTTACAATGTCAAACTTGACTACCTTCTCGCAAAATATTCACCTAAACATTCAGGCTCATGATTTGTTTTCATTGAACTTCTATATAATTTAGGAAAAAGGTTAGTCCTTTTGTGATATCATTTGTGTTTATATAGATGTTGCAGAATTCATTTTGAGGTTTTATGCCTATACCTACTCGAATTGGAATCTTGAGGATAAGTGGAAGGGCAAGGCTTGCTAACTGGCTCGGTTCTTTAAGAAGTATGGCTAATTCAAATCTATTGGTTCTGTTTTCCTTCGATATCTTCTTGTATTCACCAGAAAGGATACTGAAATTCTCCCACTCTACTATAAGCGGCTCTAAACCTTTCATTTTGAGCAAGTTCTCTATCCTTTTCTTTTCTTCATCCTTCGGAACCAAAACTATTGTTCTTTTTCCTTTTATCTTTAGTACCTGTGGGAACGATAATATTCCGCTATTGACCTTTTTCAGCCTAATTTTTACGATTTCCTCTTCAATAAGCCTCTTGAATGAAAACATTTATAGGATTTCCAGTTTATCCTTATATATTGGGAATTTTTCGCACAGTGCTTTAACATCATCCCTTACAGATTGATAAACATTTTCATTACCGTAGTTTTCGACGACTCGCTTAATAAATTCGGCTATTACTTTCATCTCTTCCTTACCCATACCTCTTGTAGTAATAGCAGGGGTTCCTATTCTTATTCCGCTTGTGATAAAAGGTTTTTGAGGGTCGTAGGGTATGGTGTTTTTATTTACGGTTATTCCTGCTTTATCAAGAGCCTCCTCAACCTGTTTGCCTGTTAACCCTATTGGGCGGAGATCAACGAGCATAAGGTGGTTATCCGTTCCGCCAGAAACAAGCCTGAATCCGTGCTTTATGAGCTCTGATGCGAGTGTTTGAGCGTTTTCTACTATTCGTTTTTGATATTCGATGAACTCTGGTTGAAGAGCGAGCTTGAAACATACAGCTTTTGCGGCTATGATATGCATAAGTGGTCCGCCTTGCATTCCGGGCATAACGACTTTATCCAAATCTTTGGCGTATTTTTCCTTGCACATTATGGCGCCAGAGCGAGGACCTCGAAGGGTTTTATGTGTGGTTGTTGTGACAAAATCACAGTAAGGTATAGGGTCTGGGTGAAGCTTTGCTACAACAAGACCAGCGAAGTGCGCTATATCCGCAACGAGTATTGCTCCAACCTCATCAGCAATAGCCCTGAACCTATCAAACTCCCATTTCCGTGGATAAGCACTTGCGCCTGTCATTATGAGCTTTGGGCGTGTTTTTAGTGCAAGATCTCTTATCTCATCATAATCGAGCATCTCTGTATACTTGTTAACATTATAATGGACGACATTGTAAAGTATTCCGGAGAAATTCACCGCGTGCCCGTGAGAAAGATGCCCACCGTGTGAAAGGTTCAACCCCATAAATGTATCGCCAGGCTTTAGCGTAGCAAAATAAACAGCCATATTCGCCTGTGTTCCAGAATGCGGCTGAACATTGGCATGCTCACAGCCAAACAGTTTCTTCAGCCGTTCACGAGCAAGATCTTCCACTATATCAACATATTCACATCCACCATAATACCTTTTCCCCGGATACCCCTCAGCATACTTGTTAGTAAGTACAGAACCCGCAGCCTCAAGTATAGCATCATCAACATAGTTTTCTGATGCTATTAACTCAAGCCTCTCATATTGTCTTTTCGTCTCAAGCTGTATCGCCTCGTATACATCAGGGTCAAGTTCTTTTAGCCTTTGCATATACATATTATCCTTCCTCTTTTTTCGTTTCATACTCAGTTATCTTATCTACCCTTATTTTATGCCTTTCTTCCCCTTTTTTATAACCATCGAATTCCGTTTTAAGGAACATCTCAATTATTTTCATGGCATCATTTTCTTTGGTAAATCCGCCGCTAAGGCAAAGAACATTGGCATCATTATGTTTTCTTGCGAGCTCAGCCATTGTTTCGTTCAGACATAGCGCTGCCCTTATACATTTAACCTTATTTGCCGCAATTGACATACCAATTCCGGTATAGCATATGAGTATACCGAATTCCGCCTCTCGGGCGGCGACAGCCTCACCAACTTTGAAAGCATAATCGGGATAATCTTTTCTTTCATCTGTGTTCGTACCAAAATCAATTGTTTCTATCCCTTTAGTTTTGAGAAATCCTATGATAGCCAGTTTTAACTTAAATCCTCTATGGTCTGCCCCAATTGCAATTCTCATTCCTCTTCTCCTTTGCTTCCAACCTGTTCGCGAAGCCTGTCAATTTCACCAAGCAGCTGACGAACCTGAGATTCAAGTTTTTCTATGCGATGTTCTTTGGTTTTTCTTATGCCTTTCCAGATGAGCATGACAGTTGCAACTAAAGAGAGATATATGGCGACGATGATGTTATCATAAGGAAAGTCGAGGTAGAGAATAACGAGCGTGAAAAGTTGTAGGAAGAAAAGTATAATTGCCCAGAATATCATAATCTTTTCTTTCTATGCAACAAGTGCTCCGAGGGCGATTGAAGCGAGTTTTTCTTTTGGGGTGTCAGCTCGTGAAAGAAGAACTATTGGAACTTTTGCCCCAACAACGATTCCGCCAACCCTGGCGTTTGCTAGGTAAATGAGGGATTTAACCGTGATATTCCCGCTCGATATGTTTGGGTAAATGAATATATCTGTTTCACCGGCGATCGCAGTTTCTATCCCTTTTCTTTTCGCTGCTTCTTTTGAAATGGCAAGGTCAAATGCTACAGGACCATCAATAGTGACTTCCCCAAACTCTCCTCTCTCCCCCATCTTAACGAGCATAGCAGCATCAAGTGTTTCTGGCATATCGGGGTTTATCGTTTCTATCGCGGCAAGCACCGCAATAATGGGTTTTGTTATCCCGAGCTTCTTGCTAAACCACACACCGTTTTTGATTATCTCCGCTTTCTTACTAACATCAGGATATATGTTCATCCCCGCATCAGTATGAATTGTTAGTTTATGATATGACTGGATCTCCATCACTGCGATGTGGCTTAGTAGTTTTCCTTTTCTAATTCCTTTTTCCGGGTCGAGCACAGCCTTAAGAATAGCAGGTGTTGAAACCTTCCCTTTCATAAGGATTTTCCCCTTTCCGTTTCTAACGAGCTCGACCGAGCGTGAACACGCCTCATCCTGCGAACTAACCTCAACAAGCTCAGCATCCTCGATATTTGTTCCCTTAATAAGTGGAAGAATTTTCTCCTTCATGCCAACAAGGATCGGCTCAATTATCCCGCGAGAGCGAGCCTCACAAAGTGCCTCAATAACCTCTTCACCTGAAGGGTCGGCAACTACCATCGGATAATTGCTATTCTCCAGTTTATCGATTATTTCATCAAAGCTCTTGAATGCCATCTACTCTCCTTTTCTATACTTAAGGCAAATATAGTTTTGCGCTAACGGTTAATATGATTTTGTGGATTTCCCAGTCAGATGAGTATGATGGTGCAATAAACATAAGCCAGAGGTTTTCGGTGTTTTCACGGGATGGTGGGGGTGGGATATTGTATCCACCGGGACCGAATACAGTTGATGATGCCCATCTTGTACTTGAACTGTAAATAACATCACGGATTGGATTGAAACTTGACGCTGGCGGATGAGCATAAGAATCATTGAATAACGCTCGCATAACGAATTTGTTGCTGTCGGGATAGAGCGACGCAAACCAGACCCCAGTTGAATCCTGTGCCCTTAGTCCGAGTGTTATCGGAACATTGCCCATATTTGTGATGAAAACCATCTGTGTATCCTCGGCAACAACAGTTGTTAACGGGTCGAGCATTCCGATGTTCCATATTGTTCTATTGAGGATTATATTCAGCTGGATGAGGGTGGAATCGTAATAGGCGGTGAATGTTGTTGGAGCGGTTATCGGGGCTGTCCTGTGAGACCTCGTTCCACCGTCACTCCACCTCGAGAATGTGTAAAAATACACTGTGCCATAATCCACCTCTGATGCCTCTATTAATGCTGTGCTATCCTGAGGCACCCAGAAACTCACGGATGAGGTTCTATCGTATATTGTGCCGTTTATTGTGAGGCTTCCATAGTTTTGTGGTGGCTCTTTCGTAGCTCTGCAAAGATACTCATTACTGAAATATGCCACATATAATGTTGTTCGTTCATCAGCCACAACTGAGTGTATTAGTTCCCCTCCGTCGCTCCATGCTCGCCATACTTTTCTTGTGGTTCCGAGCGTGTGCGGAGAAATAGCCCCTATCGTATGAACTGAACCAGGTCCCCATATTGATGTGTAAGGGCTTGGAAATGTATCGCCATCAACTATAACCTGCCCACCAGCATAGTCCGTTTGTATCATGACCTCAAAGAACCCATATCTTATTGTATCTGTGAAGAATGAGCTTATAATTTCCCATCTTCGTTCGTCCTCAGTGCATCGAATAATTGGATGAGTGCATTGAGCGAATTCAAGAGTCTGTCCACAATCGACCCAGTCCTCAAATGTGCCAAAATTGTTTTCACCATCAATATTTATGCCAAGCGAATAGCGATATGGCGTTTGTACAAGGTAATTCGGGTTTTCAGTTCCAGGTAGGAATATTATTGGTTTCCACTGGTGATAGACTAAAGGTTCTATTACTGTTGCTGTTCTTATTGTTCCCTCACCAAAGCTTGATATATCCCATTGCTCATGTTCGTTTACTATCTTTGGGTCCTCGTAGCTATAATGGCTTCCGCAGTCCGTCCAGTGAGAGGTTCCGTTGGCAGCAACAGGCGTATTCATCCCTTTTTCGTATCTCTCTGTGACCTGAAATGTCGGGACCGTGTGTGTGCAAGCAGGTTCATTCATCTTGACTGGACTGTTAAATCTCACATTATACTGATGATAGTAAGTTTCTGTGATTTCTCCTGGGGATGTAGCAATAGCAAATCCGGTTAGTGGTACCCATCGAGAATATGCTTCAATGAAGAGGCTATCGAATCGAATTGTGTCGTTTGTGTCCTGCCAGAATGTTTTTCCAATAGTGTCGGTTAATTCTTCTCCGCATTGCCTGTAAATCATCAAAAGCGAGCTTGGTATGGTATCTGTGCAGGCGGGCGGGTTACCTTTGATAGCACGAGTATTAACAAGTATCTGGTCATAAAATGTGAAAGAGTGAACGCCTCCCGATGGTGTAAACTCTAATTCAGATGATGGACCGCAGTAAAACCAGTGTCTATTATTGTATCCGTCAGTGCTGTAAATCTCCCATTCGTTTACTTTTGGATGCAACGAATCCCGTTCGCCACTTCCATAACCAGTTATTTCCCTTATCCTCAATTTGGTTGTAACTACGGGCGTTCTCATAACATATGTGAAACTACTTTTTTCGTTTTTAATCGTATCGATGGTTACCCAGATTGTCCCGTTCCAGTACTCGAGTATACCTCTTGTTAAAGTGTTTTCGCAGTCACCTGTGGTTATTCTCATCCATCCTATGACTTTTTCGCTTTCCCACTCAAGCATGATAAATGAGCCTGGAGCTGGGGTAACCCAGTGATATGTTGATGTGTCGTTGTCGTTTATCATATAAATGGCGTGTTCTTCTGTGCCACCGCCTGATGATGATGCGGTCGCAAGTGGTGCAAGGTTTCCGCTCTCTCCCCCTGTGAATGTAGCCTCAGAACCCGATGAAATATAATGAACCTTTACCGTTGCCCCATTATCTACCCATACACTTTCAGCAATATCATCATATAATATCCTGCTTTGTATCCCTCCACATGAGCTATACCATAGTCCAACATAGTTCATCGCATCAAGGGCTTGTCCTGGTGGATTTATTGAAACATTAACAATATCTCTCAATTGATTATAATAAGTTGCTTCATATACATAAGCTCCATTGCAATACCATCGTGGTGAACCAGCCCCCGTTGGAGAATGAACCCACCTTTCAGTTGATGATGAACCGGTGGAAATAGGCGAGAAATATATGTATTCGTTTGTGTCCGCCGGGAAAGCATCAACCCATGAAATCTCAGAATAACCATCATACACAAACGCAACAGCCTCCCTTGAACCAAATTGATTAGCATAAACAATTATTCCGTTATCTGGTGCCATAGGAATACCAGGAGGTTCAACCGATGCTCCAAATTCACATGCAAATTGCTCATAATATATGAGGTTTTGTGTAGTAGGGGATGATGCAAAATAAGTGGTATCCATATTTGTTGCCCATCGATGTTCGCTGTTGGAGTAGTTAGATATGCTTGCAAAATGGTATCGAGAACCATCACTCACCCATAGTGTGTCCGTTGTGCCATCAAAACATCTATATTGACTTCCGAAAAGTGAATAACCAGAGCCACTTGTTATATAAGTGGATAATGCATCATTGAAATATTTCCCGCCGTATTCGGAGATTCCTATTTCATCTGGCAGGTATGATGGCATTACGCTCAGGTAATAAAAGCCTATTTCGCCCGTGCTATAAAGAACAATCTCGAATGAGCAGCTTTCTGATGTTTCACCGTAATGGTACATATTATGGTATTGGATTACAAGCCGCGTTGGATTTTGAAGGGTTCTGTAGAAGATCCTTGAGGTTCCTGCTCTGTAAATAAGATCTGCTCCATAAGCCATTATAGCGAAGCTAAAAAGCCCACCATCACGCAAGCACCCCTCATATGGGATGGGGGCTGATGCTGGGTAAGCTATGCCAAGCACAATGAACCCATTCGATGTTATATAGAGGCTCGAGTAAGTTGTGCCGAAGTATGGAAATTCAAACCCAATAGGCAAAGGACCGAAACTCTCGTCATCATGGTTAGCTCCATCATTCCATATTTCCTGTCGCCCGGGATAATTCGATATATCCTCAAACCTGCTCGGGGTCTCGCTCCATACGCTAACGCTGTTTGTATCGTTGAGCGTGCTTGCACCTGAACCCGCTGGCGAAGTCTCAACTGAGGCTATTATTCTATATTGGCGAGTATAGTTAACCGTTTTCTCAGTATCAGCCCTTATAATCCACCAATGCGGTGCTGATGCCACATATCTCATGCTTTCCTCACCCGAACTCACTATACCATCGACTGAGACAACCGAGTTGCTATCAACATACCCAATCCAGGTTCCATTTACCCTTTTTGTAAGATTATTTCCGAGAAGCACATATCTTACCATAGTTGAATCATCAGCATCAAGTCCGTTGACAATAAGCGTTATTTTCTTCAGAGCCGTTGTTGTTCTTGTTATAGTGTATCGTGTGGGTTGTGTTGCGCCCTTATTCACAACAACAAAGCCAAACCAGTCATCGGCACCACTATTTGTAAATGTAAACATCTCATCGCCGCCCGGTCCGTTTGAGCCTGAATAAGCGATATAATCATACCTCGATTTCGTGTAAATCCCATCCTGACTCGAGAAAAGGTATATATCGAGATCAGCATCACCAGTACCATCAATATTGTTCTGAAGTAAGAAGCTGTATCGGGTGCCTGATATGAGCCGTGTGTCCCATATTCTTATTATATTTCCAGCGCCAATTGTGTATGGTCCGTTTGTTCCAGCCTCAATGGATTCTGCATTATAATCTGCTTCGATGGTGAAATTCCCGCTTCCTCTATAGTTGTATACGCCGACATAGTTAGTGCTTGTTGAATGGTTGCCATCCCGAAGGACAAAATCCACTTGCCCCGTTCCATAGTAAGAACCTGTTAGCACAGAATCAAACCCGCTTGTGCTGTTACTGTAGATATAGTAAAGTTGCAGGTCATAGTCGGCATCAGCAGGTGGTTTTATAGCACAGCCTGACCAGTAATAATTGGTTTGCGGGTATGTGAAACCATCACAATTGGCATAATGCATTGTGCCTCTTGATGGTGGTGTTGTGCGCGTTATAGGAACCCCCTGTGAAAGTGTCATAGGGCTCCACACAAATTGAACTGAATATGAATTATCCGCTTCGTCCGACTCCCTTATCCTGTTCATAACATCAACAACATTCATGAGCGTATGCCTTCCTCCTTTAACTGTTATCGCCCTGTCAACATAAAAGACCGTGTCACCGGCGTTCATTCGTGGAACCAGTCTATCGTATGTGGTAATCGGTTCACCATCAAGAAGGACCCTTACCATAATAGTATCTGTGGCATCATATGAGGAATTGTTCCTGCAAGTCCAGGCGTCAAGGTATGTGGTTCCATTTCCGGTGAGTGTCGGTGAAACTGTTTGTGTTCCAGTAACATTTGATGGAACTATGTATCCGCCTGTAAAAGCAGCGTAAGGTTGTAAATTCGGCTTTCTCGATATCACTTGTATACGGTCGATATACCATCCCTCAGATCTTATTGAGTAGTCAGAATAAAAGAGGAATTTTAGCCTATGCTCTCCGCGAGCGACAGGAAGGATAGAGAGGGAATCCGTGAGATTGAATGTGACATTTGTCCAGGATGGTATAGGTGAGCTGTATTTTGGTCCTATCTGGCGCTCGTCGATATATACTGCACCCCAGTCCCAGTTGGTTTCGATTGACGGTATTATATGGTAAAAGCTAAGGAGTATGTCGGTGCCCGCTGCGTTGAGGCTGTCGAAATTTATGGTGGTTGTCATATATGAATACATATAGTTATCATATTGGTGTGAGCAAATGTTCCCCTGGTGATAGTATATTCCGAGTGACCACCAGTCGAGATACCCAATATCGTCTAATGCACTATCGCAAACGACCAGGCGCCAGGTTCCGTTCACACTGTCAACCCTTGCAACCCCTGAACCTTTTAGCACAAATGTTGTATCCAAGTTGTCAGCAGAACCGCCCGTTCTGCGAAAAAGAAGAAATGTATCGGCATTTTCCGGGGATAGAAGCCTTAGTATGAGGTCACCCCTATAAGTATGGTAGATAACCACGCGAACGAATATAGAATCGATTATATCACAGCTTCCTACCGCCTGAGAGTTTATAGTTATAGGGCTCGTAACGCAAGAGTAGTCGTATATATCATAATCGGTTAAATTGTTATTCCAGCCATAATCCTGATTCTCGCCAATCGCTGCACACCAGCCTGACCAATACCCTCCATCAGGATATGCCCTATAGTTAACATCATCCCAATAGTCTTCTCCACTATTCGGATTAGAATCCCCTACTACCCATCTTGTTCCGGGGAATATGCCCTCAAAATCCTCTGTGAATATCGTATCTATCTGTGCATTTACCAATTGAACTGATAATAAAACAAAAAAAACCGCTAAACCTGAAAACCTCATATTTCCTCCTTTTATATCATCTTTTCCATTTTAATAATAAGAATATTTTTTTCTATGTCAACCAGATATATATCTTAGTAAGAGGCTCAAGTATTATCGAAAATATGATGATATTATTCTTTTTTCTCTTGTGTAATGAGCTCTCCTCTAATGATATTTTCTATCACAAAATTGTTTTCCTCCTTGCGCACTATGAAATCAACAGGATAGTATCCTTTAGCCCCGAAATATTCTTTTACCGAAACGAAATAGACTGATTCGCCTTTTGTTTTTATTTCTACTATTTCCACCTGCTCGGGATAGGGTTTTTCGTTTTTCAGGTTATAATTTTCCTTTAAGTTCAGGATATGCCTTTTCACTTTAATCGAGGCAATGTTTTCGAGCGAATCAGCGATGAATTTCTTGAACTCGTCGATTGACGAATTCCAAGGTGCTATGCTTAAGAGCTCCTCGTATCGGTAGATTAGGGCTGAAATCTGCTCTTCGGTCGTTTGCTTTTCAACTGTATATTTATTTATGTTGCTTCTCGTCATGAGAAAAACTCCAAAAGCACCGCCAACAAGAATGAGAAATCCAATAAGAATTAGTTCGACTGTTTCTTTCTTTGATGATTTTTTCACCTTTATCTTCGCCATAGATTTAGATAAATCCTCTTTCCTCAAGGTCAAATTTCAACGGGCAACTATCACAATTTGGGTTGTTCTTTTTGCAGTAAGTTTTTCCTAAAGCCACAAAAAGGGCGTGAAATTCGTTGAATAGTTCAACGGAATGTGGAAGGTTATTCATAAACAGTTCCTGTATCTCCTCATAAGAGGCTTCATCACCCACGAACCCGTGTCTGTACAAAACCCTGAATGTGTATGAATCAACCACGAATATGGGCTTATTAAGGGCATAAAGTAGGATAGAGTCGGATGTTTCATTGCCAATACCGCTAATCGAAAGGAGCTCTTGACGAAGGGTATGAAGAGGTTTTTTGCTCATAAGAGATATGTTGCCGTTGTATCTCTCTATGAGGTATTTGACGAGGTTCTTTATTTTTCTGGCTTTCTGGTTATAGTATCCCACAGGACGAATGAGCTGTGCAAGCTCATTTATCGGTAGTTCGTTTATGGATTTTGGGTTGAGAAGTCCTCGAGATTTGAGATTGTTAATCGCAAGTTCAACATTGCCCCAGTTTGTTGCCTGGGTTAAGACTGCGCCGAGCATAATTTCAAACCCTGTTTCACCAGGCCACCAGTGTTGCGGACCGAAATGTTCGTAAAGCTTATCAAATATTCTTTTTAATCTTTCGTTTCTCAACATCCTGAACCTTGCCGAAATTTTTCTCGTAAAATCTCATGAACGCCTCAACTACCTTAGGGTCGAACCTTGTTCCGCTCCCTTTTAAAATTTCCTCCTTGCCCTTTTCATAAGAATAAGCCTTGTGATATTCCCTCTCGCTTGTAATAGCGTCAAAAACATCAGCCACAGCAAGGATTTTAGCCTCAACAGGTATCTCATTCTCCTTCTTTCCATACGGGTATCCCTGACCATTAACCCGCTCGTGATGAAATGCCGCAACATATGGAACATCCTTAAGATGCTCCGGGAAACGGACCTTACTAAGAATATTGAATGTGACAATCGGGTGCATCTTCATAAGCTCGAATTCCTCGGGTGTAAGTGCGGAGGTTTTTCTTAGCAGATGGTCTGGGACGATGATTTTCCCGTAGTCGTGAAGGATAGCCGCATACTTGAGAACCTCAAGCCTATCATCACTCAACCCATACTCTTTACCTATTTCAACCGCATATTTCGCAATCCTCTCAGAATGACCTGTAGTTATCGGATGCCGCGCATCGATTGTTGCCGCCATAACACCAATCAGGCTCTCGAATATCTCCTTATGCTCCTCTATTAAAAGTGTATTCTTTAATATTACCCCAAGCTCATTCGCAACAACTCGAGCAAATTTTATTTCATCCTTTCCGTATGGTTTCGCACCCTTTCTATTAATGAACTCAATAACTCCAATAACTTTACCATCTTTCCATTTTACCGGCAAAGCAAATATATCTCTTGTATGGAATCCGTTCCTCTGGTCGAATGTAGAGTCGAAATATTTGATACTTTGGGGGTTGAACGATATTAATTTTCTTCCTGTTCTTGCAACATATCCTGCTATTCCCCTGTCCTTATTCAATTCTATCCTTTCGTGGTTTATGGCTGCTATAGTCCATAATTTACCACTTTCCTCATCAACTATGAATATCGATGCCCGTTCAACATTAAATAACCCTGATAATTCTTTAACCGCCAATTCCATCACCCTTTTTATTTCTAACCTTGTATTCAAAATGTTCAGAAACTTGAGCAATTTTTTATATAATTTTAAGTTTTTATCCTTTTGTTTTCCCATTTCTTATTAAAATCTCAATTCGAACCAGATTGTCAAGGCTCTAACTTTTGTAGTCCTTTTCTGCATAACATCCCTTGTATCCGAGAATTCGCCCGACAACCCGCTTCTCAAATTTGTTGAGAAATCGTAGCTTCCGCGTGGGGTAAGTGCGAATTTTATAAGATGCTGTATTGGAACAGGTTCACCCCCTTTGGGATATTCAAGTCTTTTCTGCTCATTACGGCTGATTTGGCAACCAAGGTTGAGGTTGTTCTCTATCTTGAGTGTTCCAAGTAAGGGGATTTTTAGACCGTGTGGCGCCCTAAAGGAATAACTGTTATCTATACTGAGATCGTTTTGCCTTATATCCGCTATGCCTGTGTATGATGCTGCTTGCATATTTTCTGTCCTCGATGAACTGAGCCTATAAGTCACCTGTGTTCTTAGTCCAAATCTCCAGCCAATCGAAAGATCAAATAGCGGATTAAAACCGTTTTCGGTGTAAAATTTGGTCTTTATCTTCTGTTGATATTCCGTTTCTCTTCTTTTGGAATACGATGATGAAAGACTTATAGATGATGTGTATTTCTTTATGAAACGGATATCCGAGATGAAGCCCCATTTTACGGTCATATTTGGGAAAACGAGGGTGTTTTTTAGGAATTCGCTTGAACTTATGTTGTGTTCTCGTCTTGCCTGAAGAGAGAGGTTCAAATCTGTTTTGAAAGGCAATTTTGCTCCAGTTTGAGCATTGAGGTCATCGAGGATGCGCTTGCCTGATGTAGAGGTGCCAACCGTTCTTACCGGCATTGTCTCAGCACCTATCTTATTGGTGAAACCCAGCTGATACCAGGCTATCGGGCGCTTCTTGAGCCCAGTCAGTTGTTGCTGACGCTCATGAATGTAAGTTGAGGTTATTGGAAGGATGCTGTTTAAGATTGTGTTGCCAAACTTACTTCCCTTGCCACCACGCAAAGAGCTTCCGAATAACCCTTTGAGATTCAATGTTGTATTTGCTGTAAAGCGCTGTATTCGCGTTGATGAGCCGAAATATCCGATATTTCTCTCGGGGTCGGAGTTGTCCATATATGAAGAATTGTACGCATACCTTTGCGTTAGGAACCAGGAAAAGAATGTCGGCGACCAGTCGATTTGAGTTGTAACCCTTTTCTCCACCGGTAAGCCAAGCCTCAGCTTAGTTAAAGTTAAAGTTATGTTTTCACCCCTTCTTATATCCCTTCTCCACTCAAATGTGTTCGATATTGAAAGCGGTTTCCAGGGTCTTAGTTGTGATTCTATTTTCTGGTTCAGGTCCTTTCTCTTTGTCTCCGATTTGTTGCCGTATTGGTTCAGTGTTTGGGAGTTTGAGGTTGTGATAGTATTTGTGAAAAATAATCGTGATGGAAGGATAGTGAGGCTCAATGAGCTTATTCCCACAAATCCGAGCGGAGCAAGTAGGTATTCAACTCCAGGGCTTAAATCGTAGGTCGAATATATTGTTTCGTTTCTCGTTTTCGAGCTTGGCACTGTTGGGCTTGTTGCTGTTGCCTGGCTTAAGCTGTACGAATGTTGCATCCTGTTGAGTGTCCATGCGACCCATAATGGTGCTGGCGCCATTTTCATTGCAAGGTTTATGTTAAAAGCCTTATTGACATTAACACTCTTATTCTCATCCCTAAGCGTATCCGGAAGAACTATATCTGAACCCACCTTAAGCCTCGGAAGAGAAACGCCTTTTGTATAGGAATAAGCGAGAGGCATTGATAAGTTCCAATGAGTTGGGAAAAATTTCCCCAACTGGAAAGTTGCTCGACCTGTTCCTGATGTTGTGGTGACCCCACTTCCTTTTGATGTAATAAGGTCATGAAAATCCCAGTTCCGCCTTTCAAAAGAGCCCGATAATGCTGAAAAATCGGCAAGTGTTAGGTTAAGGTCTGCGCGCTGGGCATTGCCCGGATTCCGTCTCACATTACTAAGCCTAAGCTCATCTATCCATACCTCACCGCTTATCGGGAAAAGCCTATCTGGATTGTAAATACCTACTTCCCACCTCGTTATATTTGTGAGTGATGGATTACCTTTGACTCGATAAAATCCCCTTCCGGCAGGCTTGAGTATCGTGTCCGGATTGACCCGCACACTCTCTGCAATAAGTGTTTGAATCTCGTTTTTGAATGCCGTTATCTCTGGAAGGTTTATCTCGATTGAGTTGTTATAAGGTGCCCAGCCCGGTTGAATCTGTACGCGGTATTCGTAATAGTTGTTTATATCTGAGCAGAGCCTTAAAAATACAACAGGCGATGATGCTATATATGATGGCGAAAGGTACACATAAGCCTTTAGCGCCTCATAAAATGTGTAATCCTCTTTCTGATAAAGAACC
>JBAMLU010000086.1:50141-56981 GCA_039793385.1 bacterium | reverse complement strand
CAAAGCTGACGAATCCACAGGCAGGTTCTTATATTTTAGCACGAGCGATTGCTCAGGCAGAAGAAGGTTAGTTTGTGGGTCACGGACCTCTTGAATGCCAGGTGGTGAAACATAATCAGCGTTCTCCTGTGTTGATTTAACTGTAACCTCAAGATAAGGGGAAGTGGTTTCCCATTTATTCCCAACAAGCTCTATTGATGCAATCATTATGGTTGTTGAGTCAATCCCTGCTTGAAGCTTTGTTATCCATATTCTTGCAAAATCTATTCTCTCCCAGTTCGGGTTCCCAACCTCAATCCTTCTGAATACCCTTCCTTGCGGCACAAATGTAAAGAGGCTGTCTTTTATCGGTATCCTTATTAGTCGCCATCCTGCGGGGCTCCGTGTCCCAGGAACCTCGAAATTGTTTGTCGAAAGGTCAACCTGATACTCGAAATAGTTCTCGAATGTGTCCAGTCTGCCGTTTCTGTTAATATCCTCGGTGTCGGGTTTGCGCCCACCATCAGGGTCGGCATCGTTGTTGCCGCCGTAAAGGTGTCGTCCTGTGCCGTTTCCTTCAGTCCCGTTTATATGGCTATAGTCATAGTGATTGCTGTAGTTCCAGTCATCACCATGAGGGTCAACATTTCTTTGCTGATCAAATCCCGACTCCTCATAATCCCACAACCCATCAAGTCCCGTATCCTCATCATCTTGAAGTACATCATCACGGAACCCATTTCTCGGTTTATCCTCGCTCTGCAATATTCCATCGCCATTTATATCCTCGCTTATCTGCCCAAGGTCGATATTCAAAACCCCAACCTCCCCCTTTACCCATATTTCCAGAAATCGAGCCTTTCTTTGGTCCCTGTATCCAAGCGGTATAGGACGCATAATTCCTGCCCAGCAATCCATGCCCACACTCGCAGTGTCCTTTATCGTTAGCGCAAGAACATTTGTCTTGCTGTTCTCACTTATAATCTCTCTTGATGGCCATATTTCCCTTGTGTTTACCTGATCATAAGGATTATACCACCAGAGCCTTCCTCGTTTCTCCTGTGCATAACCATAAGGTGCACTTGAGAGGGTCCACGCTGTTCTTCTTATCTCTAAACTAAACACATCCTTAACACCCTCAAAATCATCGAGATATGCCTCACCTTTTGTATTGGGGTTCGATAATACCTGGGCTACCTCAGCTGTGAAATCTACTTTGCTGTCGGCATCTGTGGTTAGTAGTGGAATGGCATCAACCGCTTTTGTTAAAATTGGTAGGTCCCACCGAAGGGCAATATCGGAGTCCCATAGGAAAGTCCTTGATGGTTCCTGACCTACTCGTGGTCGTTTATCGAATGAGCTTTCAGAGCGGTAAAGAGCCGTTGTTCCTATCCAAGAATCCTCCCAAAGATTATATACTACGCGGCTTCCTAAAAGTGTTTTCTGTTCAGCCTGGAAGAATGGTTCGTATTGGAAGTCGACTTTTATTTCGGCGTTCGGGTCATTAGCCCTTTCAGTTAAAAATGTTATTTGCCCTATTGTGTAATCTATCTGATAATCCTTCCCTCTCTCGAGCTTCTGCCCATTAAGGTATACCGTTTCGCTTCCCTCAATGATATTTAGCCTATTCAATGAGAGTGTTTGCTGCCTTGACCTCACAGTTGCCTGTATGTAATATTTGGATTGAGATACTATAAATGTTCTGTCTGTTGAGCTGTATATTGAGGGTACCTGGTCACGAAGGTGTGCTAAATCGGGAAGAATCTCTATGTCGGCTTGTTGTGGTGCGAAAGGATGTGGGGTGGGGAAGAATATTTCACCGAGCCCGTAGTCCACAACTATTGGGTCAATTTTGCCATCAGGAAGACTTGAAACCTGACCTCCTGGTAGAACGCTCATCCTATCAAGCCCGAATAGCTGTATATATTGTTTTCCTGTTGTAGCATCAACATTAACCCCGTTCTCAGGCGGTCCAAGATATATTTGAACATCAAGCCCATCAGGGTCTATATCCCTCGTCCTTAATGAATAAACATTTCGCCACTCATAGTGCCATGTTTGCATATTCGGGGTTCTGTTTGGCGGTTTGATAATCTTTAAAACGGGAATCCCATTCCAAATTCCGCCAACTGTATCATATGTGCCATTCGAATGTTTAACAACATATCTTACTGCCAGTGAGTAGGATTCTGGTATTTCAGATTCAAGGCGAATCCAACCCTCAGTTCGATTGATGTAATATTTTGTAATATCAAGAGGGTAGTAAAATCCTCTTTGCGATTCTGGTGAGAGGGTGTCGGGTGGAATGATATTGGGGTGAAGAACAGCGAATGCTTCTCGTGCACCCTGGCTTAAATCGTTTCCAGAAATTTGGTCATCAATATAAACCTCAATATATGATATCGAATCACCTTCACGATAGTTTCTGAACGCCCAGACACTGTCGATGTAAAAGTAAGTTCGTTCGAGATATTCGTAATCTCTAAGGGTATATCTTTGTTGTGAGGCGCCGGCAACTATGTGTGCTGTTTCCTTTGCTCCCTTGTCCTGGCTCGCTATAAGGGTTATATTCCATGGTCCAATTTGAAGCTCCGATTTTATTCCGAATAATCCTTTGACATTCTCGCTATATCCGGCAAATCTCGTGTTCGGAAGGCTTATTGTTGTGTTTCCTGCCTCAAGGAGATGAATGACATCATCCTCCTCGCCCACATGCCTCAGGTTTATCGTGTTTTTGAGGTCTGTTTGGCGTTTCGTGTCCTGGTCAACCTTAACGCTTATCTTGGAGCCAATTGTTCCTGTGATTGCAAATGCCGACTCCTGTTTCATCTGTAGGCTTGGAAAATTGCTCCTTTTCGTATACGCTGTTTGAACCTCACCCTCTGTCCACTCGCTTCTACCAGAAAATTCTATCCTCTCATACCCGCTTACATGAAGACCTGCACCACCCTCGCCAAATAGCCTCTGAAGGGGTTTCGGAAACTCGAATGGTATCTCAAATGAAAGGCTTCTTCTTTTCCCGCTCTCCCTCGCAATATCTGTAAGGAATACCTTTCTCCAGAGTATATCATCATACCGAATATCCTTTATATATATTACCCTTCTCTGGTATATTTCATCCCTATCATAGATGAATTCTCGAAACACTACCCAGCCCTCATCAAAATCTGTGTAAGAGTATACTTTAACTGGAATTTTGTCCCAGCTCAGAAGTGGGATGAGAGTATCAACTGGGTTAAGGCATTCCTTCTTGAATCTACCCTCTGGTGGCAAAAAGCAGGCGCCTTTATTCTCAAGCCTCAGCTCAAGCCTCGCAAAAAGATTTGATGAAACAAGAAGAATGAAAATCTCGCTTATTAAATATACATTTCTAATGTTTATACTCCCTTTTTGTCTCTTCATTTCTTGCTTTTCCGGGTTCTTTATTCTTTCCCTTTTAGCGCAAAACAAACACTCTTTTCCCTATAACCTTACCCCCGGCAAAAAGCTTAAAGAAATATATTCCTGATGGAAATTGTTTCATATCCACAGAATAAATCCCATTTCCATTGCCTTCTATTTTTCTCACCTGCTGCCCTAAAATATTGAAAACCTCAATCCTCCACATTCCATCACAACCTCTTATCCTTATCTTTCCTTCAGCATTGAGTGGATTTGGAAAAAGCTCTAAAACTAAAGACTCATCATACTTATTTATTTTTATCCTGTATACCCCTTTTTGTAGTTGATATTCTTTTCTATCCTCTATTGATAATATATAATTTTCGGAAATTAAATCAAGTGATAAATGTTCTTCCGGAGGTATCTCGACATAAAAGCCTGAATTTTCGTCAAGAATGAGGTTGAATTCATCTGTGTATGATATTGGAAGTGCAAGGTAGTTTTCCCCGTCGAACTGGAAACGGGGTGCAATAAAAGAAAGATTCCCTATTGATGGTGGTATTGGAATATTAAATTTACTTTTGAGAAAGAGATAAAGCTTAGCGCCGTTTAAGAAATTGAATCTTATGAAATCCTCTTCTATGTTCCTTCTTGAGGAGCGATATTCGGTGCTAAGTGTGCAGGTTGCTAAGGCGAAGATAAAATATCCTTTTCCTGCGATGAGTGAATCGGCGCTGAAATAAGAGAAGGTTTCTGGCGAGTATCCGTAAAGCATGCCATCAATAATAGCGCCTGATGGGCGGAAAAGTGATGTTTCAAACGGAATTGAGCGGTATGGTGCGCCTATCATATTCCAGCCGGGGTGAAGAACAATTGTAAATGCTGAGTTTTCTCGTCCAGCGTAATCTATTGTCCAGTTCATTGAGGAGAGAATGAAATAGCCTTTACCATATTCGAGAACATTTGCAGTTCTATACCCTACTGAGGGCACATAGTGAAAAGGTTGTCCAATCATTGTCGGGTAGATCCGTTCTGGTTCATCAGCACGAGCGAGCGAAAATGGAACAGAGACGAGATTCCAGCCCCCTTTTAGTTCGCCCGTAAACCGTAAAAGCTCGGGTGCACGAAAGCTTATCCTTATCTCATCGCCCTCTTCTACTGTAATCGAAGAGTAGAATCGCATATCCTGCCCGTTAATGATGAGCTCACCCGGAGGAAGTTCTCGTGGCTCCCATTGAAATTCACCATCTCCGCTTGTTATGTGGATATCCCAGATTACAATAGTTTCTCGCCCCCTTATATCCCGTGATAATCCCAAAATAAACGGGTATCTTTCATCATTTATCCTGAAATATGCCGAAAGCCATCCAGGTGGCTGAGGCAGATAAATCCTGTCAAGCCCCGGGTCAAACCCACTTGTACCGTTAATGCTCAATCCAAAACTTATAATTGAAGCATTATTTTCGGCTGATACGGTTCGTATATCGACAAGCCAATCAACAGGAACAAACCGAATACCGAGAAATCCATTCCTTGTTTGAAGGCTGTATGACGCGTTTGCTAAGACCTCCTCAAGTTTGAGCTGCGAAAAATCCCATCCATGCGCATTATCGAGAACCTTTATTTTGATATGGCACATAATACCGTTCCTTACAAGCACATTTCCCGTAACGACGAACTGAAGAAATCCAGATGTGAGCCTTTGTAGTGTGAGCCTGTTTTCTGATGCCCAGCCATCATTAAGGACACCAACGAAAGAACAAACTGTTGAATCAACGCTTATTCCTACCTTTATGCTATCGAACAATCCCTCGTTTCCAGCGCTATAAAGTGGAACAAAAAGCGTCTCTCCGGGGAAAGCCGTTGTTTCGGGTAGCGAAAATATATAAGAACCAACAAAAAACCTGTAACTGAACTCCCTCATCTTATTGGGTTCGCATAGCTGCGGTGAATCCCTTATACCACCAATTCTTATTTCATACTCTCCATTTCGATTATACAATGCAGGATTGGGTTGTAGCACCACCATTGAACCATTTATATGGAGCTCTGGCGAACCTATCCTGAATGTATCTGTATTTAAAATTATATAAACCGAATCCCAGTTAATCGTGCTTATATCCTCAAATATGTTGAACCATAGCGATTCTGGGAAACTCTCAAGTATCGCTCCTACTGATGGGTAGAAATTATCGACGTATGGCGGCTGCAAGTCCACTACGAACATGGTTGATACTGTATCCTCGCTATAAAACCCTAATGTATCTCGGAATGGGAAAAGAATTGCCGTTATTCTTTGACCATGTGTGTAAGGAAATTCAGGATAATAAACTAAAACAGTATCGTTATCGAGTTCAATCTGGGGCGAGCTAATCGTGAAACCCTCCCCGTTTATCTCAAGCATCACAGATGAACTGTCGAGCCCGTTCGTGCTTCTTAGCCTAAACCTTATATCCTGTGATGGGCAGGCGCTTATGGAATTAGGAAGCGGATACAAAATCTCAGCCTGAATGGATACTTTAGCAAAACGGAAACTCACGCTATGAACAACCGGCGGATTAACGGTCATCCCAGCAAGAAGTAACTGGTATTGAAAATACCTATTCACCGGGATATCGCACCTTATTTCGGGCGTAACTAATATCCACTCGCTAAATGTTGTGCCATCAGGCGAACTTCTAATCCTTATTGTTGCGGTTCCATTCCCTGTAAGGTTTAGAGCACAATCCAAAAGAATTATTTGCGAATCGCCTGACAAATCAAGCTCGAAAACATTTGATGTATATATACCAGATACAAGCGTATCCCTGTGCGTGAGGAATAATGCGTTAATCGTGGCTTTTGCTTCCC
The DNA here is from genome assembly GCA_039793385.1 of bacterium. Classification (GTDB taxonomy): domain Bacteria; phylum UBP14; class UBA6098; order JBAMLU01; family JBAMLU01; genus JBAMLU01. The sequence goes on along the minus strand of JBAMLU010000086.1, from coordinate 50,771 downwards.
ATTCGAGTGGTGAAGTACTCTCGTGCCCATAGTTTATAAATAAGCCATAACTTCCGAACATATCATCTCTATGACAGGAAAGATAAATCCCCTCATAATTCGTGTATCCAAGCCCTACATATATGATTTCGTTATCGTAAGGGATTTGTCCTCGCCTGTGGGTGTAAGAAGTATTTAGTGTTTCTGGCAGAACAAATGGTCGGCTAAGTATAGGATGTGTTGCTCTTGTATATTTGTACACAACATTGAATGTATCATATATTGCCTGTGGAGCTGTAAGGATATTATGAATATCAACGAGCGAGTTGAAGAATGCATGCCTGTCGGTGTCAGAGTGCCAAATGGTGGAATGTGTGAATATCACAACTTTATTCCCACTTGCGAAAAATTCCCTCACAGCAAGCACAGATGATGCTGATAAATCATTGTGCCCATAGACATCAGCAACCCCAAACAGTATCCCATCAAAAAAATTTAACGAAAGAGAATATCTTAATCCATCCTCGAACGAGAGCACATAAATCCTTTCCGATGCAGAGCTTACAAAATTGAATTCACCTATGGTTATGCCATAACATTGAATATCCAAAGGAATTTCGCCATCCCTTTCATAAAGGTTCAATCGCCAGA
>JBAMLU010000086.1:34646-50131 GCA_039793385.1 bacterium | reverse complement strand
GTTCTGCTGGATATGCAGTAGGCGGATAAACTATTAGCAATCTTATAACAGGCATATAATAAGGAAAAGAAATAGCACCATCATCACTCCCATCGGGATCAGGCGACAAAATCACCGTGTTATCAAACGCCCCATCAAAAAAATCTGAATATGTCGTTTCAATAATCGTCTCCGCAATAACACCCCCATAAAAAATAAGGAGCGCAAAAAGATATATTCTTATCATATAATTTAAATTTAGTCGGCTTACTATATTTGTCAATTGATAGCTCTTTAGCTATTTTTTAAAAAATTAAGTTTTTCTTCTTGACAAAACAAAAAATCATTTTATATTATAAAGTTAACCTTTTATATTTGAAAAAAGGAGGTTGAGATATGAAGATAAAACCTTTGGCTGACAGGGTATTGGTGAAGCCGAAGAAAGAAGAAGAGATGAGGAAGGGCGGGATAATTATTCCCGACACAGCAAAAGAACGTCCACAAGAGGGAACAATAATTGAGGTTGGTAGTGGGAAACTCGACGAGAACGGCAAGAGAATCGCCCTTGAGGTTAAAAAGGGTGATAGAGTAATTTTCTCCAAATACGCAGGAAATGAGATCGAGATTGAGGGTGAAGAGTTCATAATTATGCGTGAGAGTGATATCCTTGCAGTGATTGAGTAAAGGAGGTAACTATGGCTAAGCAACTCGAATTCTCAAGCACAGCTCGTGAGAAGATAAAAGCAGGTGTTATTAAACTCTCAAAAGCTGTTGTTGTCACGCTCGGTCCAAAAGGAAGGAATGTTATTCTGGAGAAGAAGTTTGGTAGTCCTACTATTACGAAGGATGGTGTTACGGTAGCAAAGGAAATCGAGCTTGAGGACCCGATGGAGAATATGGGTGCTCAGCTTGTCCGTGAGGTAGCATCAAAAACATCTGATGTGGCCGGTGACGGTACCACTACGGCTACTTTACTTGCAGAAAGCATCTTCCTTGAAGGTATAAAAAATGTCACAGCTGGTGCCAACCCTATGAGCATCAAGCGCGGGCTCGATAGAGCGGTTGAGGTAGTGAAGGAAGAATTAAAGAAGATGTCGAAAGAGGTTTCCGGGTATAAGGAGATTGCTCAAGTTGGGACTATATCCTCAAATAACGATAAAGAAATAGGCGAGCTTATTGCAAAGGCGATGGAAAAGGTCGGCAAGGATGGGGTTATTACTGTTGAGGAGGCGAAGGGAACTGAGACCACGCTTGAGGTTGTTGAGGGTATGCAGTTCGATAGGGGGTATCTATCGCCTTATTTTATAACTGATGCTGATACTATGGAGGCGGTGCTTGAGAATCCTTACATCCTTATACATGATAAGAAGATAAGCGCTATGAAGGACCTTCTTCCGATACTCGAGAAGATAGCTCAAATGGGGGCATCCCTTCTTATCATTGCTGAGGATGTTGAGGGTGAAGCCCTTGCTACACTTGTTGTGAATAAGCTCCGTGGTACACTCAAAACCGTTGCTGTTAAGGCTCCTGGGTTCGGTGATAGAAGAAAAGCTATGCTTCAGGATATCGCTGTTTTAACGGGTGGCAAGGTCATATCTGAGGAGCTCGGGTTTAAACTTGAGAACACCAGAATTGAGGACCTCGGACGAGCTGAAAAGGTTACCGTCGATAAGGAAAAGACTACAATTGTTAAGGGTGCCGGAAGCGAAATAGAGATAAAGAAGAGAATAAATGAGATAAAGGCTGAAATAGAGAAATCAACCTCAGATTACGACAGAGAGAAGCTTCAGGAAAGGCTTGCTAAGCTTGCTGGTGGGGTTGCTGTTATAAAGGTTGGTGCCGCAACTGAAACCGCTATGAAAGAGAAAAAAGCTCGTGTTGAGGACGCCCTTCATGCCACGAAGGCTGCGGTTGAAGAGGGGATTGTACCTGGCGGTGGAGTAGCTCTTTTGAGATGTCAGGATGCGGTAGCTAAATTTGCGGAAACGCTTGAGGACCCTGATGAAAAAACAGGAGCAAAAATCCTTGCTCGTGCTCTTGAGGAACCTATAAGGAAGATTGCTGAGAATGCCGGCTATGAGGGTTCTGTGGTAGTTAACAAGGTTAGAGAAGCCTCTGGTGCTTTCGGGTTTGATGCTGAGCGTGAGATTTACTGTGACCTTATGGATGCCGGTGTTATCGACCCTACAAAGGTTACTCGTATCGCTCTTGAAAACGCTGTCTCTATTGCAGGTCTTCTTATTACTACTGAAGCGCTCATCTCAGAGATACCTGAAAAGGAAAAGAAATCCGGACTTCCGTCACCTGGAATGAGCGATATGTACTAATCCTTTTTAAAAATATAACTTAATTAAAGGGGGATAAAATATTCCCCCTTTTTATTTTCTGATTAAAGCTTAAACAAAAGGAAAAAGCGTCTTCTACATTTTGTCACTTACATGCCCCTTTTTCAAGTTGCTCGAGAATGCCAAGGATAATTTTCAGGTCAACACGGCTGAGCCTTGAGAGACGTGCGAGAATATTTTCAGCAAGGAGCTTCTTTTGTTCAGGCTTAAGTTCGTTCCCATTGTTAGTATCAATAAAATAGGGCACTCTCGCTTCGAGCCGGGCTTTTTCCAGAAGATCCTCAAGCCTGCTTAATGAGCTTTTCCCGTAAATGAGATAATCTGTTGATGTTCCAAGTACCTCGCTTAATCGCCGAATAACCTCATAACTCGGTTTGTTCTTGTCCCGCTCAATAAAAGAAATTAATCCAGAGCTTGTGCCAATTCGTTTAGCAAGTTCTCGTTGTGTGAGCCCCATTGCTTCTCTTAACCTTTTTACACGCTCTCCCAATGTTTCCATTTAACCTCCCACAATTAAATTATACAAAAAATTATAAAATTTTCAAGCAATTTTATAAAGTGCAACCAATTTTGTGTAAAATTATTTTAACCATTCTTGATTCCGTGGAACAAGTAAATATAATACGCCAAACATTTAATAACTACAAAATAATATATCACAACCAAGACACAATCTATCTATAAATACCGTTGTGTAGTATGAGAACTGATAAAATCATATTTTTCTACTTCATAAAGATAACCTGTGTCGTCACAACCTGATTTCCAAGCTCTGCTTTTACAAGATAAAGCCCCGATGAGAGTTTCTTTTCGGGTATCCATGTAATCTTTCCGCCGGGTAATTGGGCTACTTTCTTACCGTTAGAGTTATATACGCTCACCTTTGCTTTATCTGGGCTTATGACTCGCAGGGTACTATTGAAAGGATTAGGATAAACCTCAAGAGTCAAAACGGTTGGTGTAAGTTTTCATTTATCCACCCCCTTCTTTTAAGTTTGCTTTCATACTATAATTATTAGTCAATGTCAATATCAATTTTTTATATGCCCCAGATTTCTTCTATCGCCTTACATACCTCTTTAACCTCATCAAGTGTGAGGTCACCCATATGGGCAATTCTGAATGTAAGCTCTTTTAGTTTTCCATACCCATTCGATATCTGGAATCCTCTTTTGCCGAGTTCTTTGTTGAGGTCTGCGATGGATTTTCCAACGGTATTATTAATTGTCGTTAAAGTTATAGATTCATATCCTTCCTCTGGGAATAGAGCTTTTTGACCATTTCGGGTGAAATGCTCTTTTGCCCATTCCCTTGTCCATTTAGCCATTTCGAGGTGTCGGGCGAAGCGGTTGTCAAGCCCTTCAGCAAGGATTCTATCCGTTTGATAATCCAATGCGTAAATGAGTGATATAGCTGGAGTTGTTGGTGTTTGCCCCCTTTCTTCATAGTATTTCAAATATTGGAGGAAGTCGAAGTAGTATCCGCGATGTTTTATCGTCTTCGCCTTTTCGATAGCCTTTTTCGATACGCTTGCGACAGTGATTCCTGGCGGCAGAGCCCAGCATTTTTGCACCCCTGCGAGACAAACATCAATCCCTAACTTATCCACCTCAACCTTAACCCCCATCATCGAGCTAACACAATCCACAAGAAACATCACATCAGGATATTTCTTCATAACCTCAGCAACCTCATATAGCGGGCTCATCACCCCCGTTGAGGTCTCGTTGTGCACGAAAGTGATACAATCATATTTCCCTGTTGATAGCGCTTTATCGACCATCTCCGGCTTTATAGCTTTCCCCCATTCAACCTCAAGCTTGTCAGCTTCTATCCCATTAGCCACTGCCATCTCATACCACCTCTGTGAAAAAGCCCCGTTAACGCAAGAAAGCACCCTATTTGAGGCGCAGTTCCTTATGGAACCTTCCATTACACCAGATGAAACTGATGTAAAAACAAAAACATATTGCTCGGTGTAAAGGCATTTTTGAAGCTTTGGGATGACACGCCTATAAAGCTCGGCAAAATCGCTTGAACGATGCCCTACCATTGGTTTTGCTGAGGCTTGAAGAACTTCATCACGAACCTCTGTCGGTCCAGGTATAAAAAGCTTCTTATGCATCTATCCTCCTTTTTTTGCCATTTAATTTAAAATAATCCTTTTTAATACGCAATAGAAAATTTCATTTGCGAAAAAGATTTTTAATATTATATTAAATCCTTTATCGGAGGTAGTTATGAGCAGTCCAAAGATAGTAGGTTTCATATGTAATTGGTGCACATCCAACGCCGCTGATATGGCTGGAACATCAAGGATAGAATATCCGCCGACTATAAGACCTATTAAGGTTATGTGTTCTGGTGCGGTTGATTCATCATATATCCTTCGGGCGCTCCTTTCGGGGGCTGATGGTGTTCTTGTTGGTGGGTGTCATCCCGGGGATTGCCACTATATAAACGGAAATTACAAGGCAAGAAGGCGTGTGGCAATACTAAAAGAGATTCTTAATGTTCTTGGTCTCGAACCCGAAAGGGTTGAACTTCAGTGGATTTCTGCAAGTGAGGGTGCTAAGTTTGCAAGGGTAGTTACCGAACTCACCGAAAGGCTTGAAAAGCTGGGTCCACCTAAAATTACTGCCGATTGGAGGATGTAAAATGAAATACGGGAGCCACCTTGGGAAAGGCAATGTCAAAGAGCTTTTGGGAAATTTTTTGGTGAGCCTATTTGATTCTGGTAAGGTTAAAGGTATTATCGGATTGCGCCGTTCATCGCCAAATTCCGCTTCTTTCGTTTTTACCACAAATAGAGTTGGCATAAAGGAGATTGACCCCTTCCTGCCAGATTATCCTGTTCAATGCGCAGAGATAGTTAAGAGGTTCACATTCCTCACGCCATCTGAGGAAAATGTGCTTTTTATCCTGAGACCCTGTGAACTACGAGCGGTAGTTGAGCTTTTCAAACTGAACCAGTTGAAACTCGACAACATCCTCTTCCTCTCGATGGATTGCCCAGGTGCTTTGAAATACTCATATATATCAGCAAATGGGCTTCCAAATGGCGATGATTTTTTAAATTCTTTCGAATCTTTGAGCGAAAAGATGAGAAGAGCCTGCAGTATGTGTGAGGATTTCATACCGGGTGAGGGAGCTGATTTGAGGCTTTCAGCGATTACAACCGAGCCGCGCTTATTCGCACTATCTGAAAAGGGTAGAGAACTTCTTGGCGAGGTTAGCGAGCTTGATGAGCCTGATTTATCATACATTATGGAGAAGAGAAAAGCGAATAAAGCAAGAGAATACGAATATTTTGACAATCACATTCGAACTGCGGAGAACCTGTTTGAAACACTTTCGGCTTGCATAAATTGCCACAATTGTATGAGGGTTTGCCCGATATGTTATTGTCAAGAGTGCTTTTTTGAATCTGCGGCTATGCGATACGACGCTTGTAAGTTTTTGGGGCTCGCAAGAAGAATGGGGAGTGCAAGGGTTCCTTATGACACCATTCTTTTTCACCTTGGAAGGTTGAACCATATGGCGATTTCCTGCGTTTCTTGCGGAGCATGTGAGGAAGCTTGCCCGAGGAATATACCCCTTTCACTCATATTCAAGCGAGTAGGGGAGCATGTGCAAGCGATATTCAATTACAAACCCGGACGAAGCCTAAAAGAGGAACTCCCACTTAAGACATTCCGAGAGGATGAACTCGAATATGTTTAATTATGAGGGTTCACAATTTTTATTTAAGAAATTGCTTGACAAAAAAAGGGGATGTCTTAAATTTTAAAATGTGTTATGAAAAACAAAGAAGGAGGTAAGATGAAAGTGAAGAAATTTTGGGTGGTGTGGATTGTTTTTCTCTTTGGTGTGGTTGGAGCGCAATGGCAGGTGACATTGACAACAAATCTCGATGGTGTTGAGGATTATCTTGTTTTTGGTGTCTCACCTGCTGGAAGCGATTCGTTTGATATAGGGCTTGATATGCCAGGACCTCCACCACCGCCAAGTGGTGCAGTGCTCCAGTTCAGATTTTCGCATCCCTGGATACAGGGATTGACAACAGATATTAGAAGTTCAGAGGCAGCGGAATTGAGGTGGGATATAATATTTCTTGGCTCCCCGCTTCCTCGAACTGCATCGTTGAGCTGGAACCCAGAAGAGCTCCCAGATTCAGGCACTTTCGAGATAGGTTCTGCGGCTGAGGGTAGCCCAGTTACAGTTTGGGCTAATATGAGGGAAACTTCCTCTTTCAATATACCCATTGGCTACAATTATGTTCAGATACACTATGTCAAGGAAGGAGTTACCCCGGCGGATACAATTCCACCTTATACAATGTACTGGTCACCTTCTGATGGTGATACAGGTGTTGCGCTTGATGCTAATATATCGGTTGATATACTTGATGATGGTTCCGGTGTTGATTCAAGTTCAATAAGACTTACTGTCGGAGGATATCCTGTCCCATCTTTATATTTTGAATTGACCCCAATCCCGGGTGGATACCATCTTTTCTTTGATCCACCAATATCATTCCCACCGGCAACGGTTATTGAGGTAGTTCTTACTGCAAGGGATAATGCTCATAACATTATGAGCGATACAATCCGATTTGTCACCACCGGCGCTGTCTCTGGTTTTACTGTAAGTGGTCAGGTGACACTTGAAGGTACAAGTGATTATTCCGGTTCGATTGTTTTTATTTCCGATGGTGGTATGGATACAACGGATGCTGACGGTATGTATTCTATAAGTGGGATTTCTGAAGGGATGCACACGATAATAGCGTATCACCCGGGATATAGAACCGATAGTTTAACGATTAATATTGTTTCTGATACTACTGTCAATTTCCACCTGCTCAGGGAAGTAACAATGATAAGGGTTTCTGGAACCATAACCCTTGAGGGTGAGACGAACCATAGCGGAACAGTTGTTACAGTTATACACGGCAGTAGAATTGATTCAACGGTGACGGACTCTTTGGGAAGGTATTTGATATCGAATGTGATGCCCGGGATTATAAGTTTGAGCGCTGTTCACCCCGGCTTTGTGAGGCGTGATACAGTATTCACCGCAACTTCTAATATCACAATAAATCTTACGCTTTCGAGAATCCCGACGGAGACTTGGAGTGTGTTCGGTTTTATTTATCTTGAGGGTGCAACAAATCATTCTGGAACAACGGTTAGAATCTATGACGGTACCTTAGATAGATCAACAACTACATCTGCAACAGGATATTTTGAACTAACAAATATACCTACAGGAACATACACATTCTCTGCATCTCACACCGGGTACGAAAGCTATGTGGAGGAAGATTTTGAGGTTACGCATAATGTTGAGGTTGAAATAACTTTAACAAGGAGCGTTCCTCCGCTTCCGGCACCAAGCTGGGTTAATGCATCTGAGGATTTGACCTATAAGATAGAAATTACCTGGGGACCACCGAGCTTGCCAAGCCCGGGAAGTATTGTAGAATTATCATCAGATGATGGAGAGGTTGATACTGTTAGTTCAACTGGTGGGAGCTTTTCCTTCATATATCTTGGCGAACCTGGTGGGTATATAGCAAACAAGTTTACAACGCCTGGACCTGGGTGTGTTCTTGTGGGGTTCAAGGCGATGCTCACTTTCCCTGAAACTAACGCCTACTTGATAATTAGAGGGTGGGATAATACAGGTTCTGATGGTTCACCTGGTGAGGAATTCTTGTTGCCAGCGTGGTATTCTTACGGTGATACTGGAACTTATTGGTACGAAGCATCTATCCCTAACATACCTATACCAACAGCTGAATTCTACATTGGCTGGGAAGAAACGGATAATCCCGTTTTGGTGGGCATTGATACGGATGATGTCGACAGTGTATCATGGGTTTTCCTCCCTGATTATGGCTGGAATCCGCTTTCAGCATTTTCCGCTCCATTTAACACTTTTGATCTTATGATAAGAGCGATAGTTGCAACACCGTCAGGCAAGATTGTCGAGCTTGCTCCGGATGGTAGTTCTGAGGAGGCGGATTATAGTGCGATAGCTCAAAGTAGAAGCGCAATAGCATTGAAAGAGGTTTTAACAGGCGGGTTGAAATTTGGTTCTCACGCCAGCCATGATATTTTATCCTACAGACGCTCAAGACCATCAAGGACCCTTTCGACTCTCACGGGATACAAGATTTACAGGAGCCTTTCACCATTTACGGAACCGGGAGATGCTGAGCTCATTGCAGAGCTTTCGGTCGATACCCTCGATTTCCTGGCATATGTTGATAGTGGCGATGTTGTGCCGGGTGTGGTTTATTATTATGGTGTAACAGCGCTTTATGTTGAGGGTGAGAGCGAGCTTTCACCTATTGATTCGGGATCTTGTGTGGGAATTGCCCCACCAGCAACAATACTTATAGTAGACTGGGATGATGGTGATACTCTTGCAAATGGTGGCACAACCGAGGAGAGCGCTTTGATCGTTGAGCTTCTTAACTCAATTGGGGTTACTGATATACTTGTGACTGCGCAGAATGAACACCTCGATAGGTTTGAGCTCACCCCGGCAAATTATAATGCCGTGTTCATTATAACGGGTGCATATCCGCAAAGAGGTTATTTCTCTGACGCTGACTTTAATAAGCTTTCCGCTTACCTTGATGAGGGTGGGAAGATTTATGCTGAGGGTGTGGACTTTGGATGGATATGTGTTGACGCTTCTGCTGTTGGTTCTGAAGCATCGATGGCTTTCTGGGAATATTTCAGAACAAACTGGGATGCTGATGGTCAGCCAGCATCAACCGGTAATGTTCAGTCGCTTGAAACTAATCCCGGCTGGAGCTACTTTGGTCGAACATTCAACATTACTTATGAGTATCAGAGCATGGCTGATCACTATGTTGATGAGCTTAGTTCTAACGGTGCGACCCCGATAATGAGGTCACAGGAGGGTATTGTTAGGATGACAGCGTTTGCTGCACCAGGAACAAGAGGCTATAAGACCGTTGAGTCAGCTGTCTATATAGGTGCAATGGATACAGGCTTGCCACCAGAAAATAATCACAGGGCACGAATCCTTGGCTCAATACTGAACTTCTTCGGAATTCCTAATACAGCCGTTTACGAAAAAGCAGCTTCTTTACCTCACTCGCTTGAACTGTATCAGAACTATCCCAACCCGTTTAATAGCACCACTACAGTTGAGTTCGCTATTCCAACAAGTGGCGAACTTGAGCTTTCGGTTTACAATGTTCTTGGGGAAAAGGTTTATACAGTGACGAAAGGTGATTTCAAACCCGGAAGGTATACAGTTAACCTCACAACACCATCAGAAATGACAAGCGGTGTTTATTTCTATACACTCGAATTTGGCAAAGAAAGGATAACGAGGAAGTTCATATATCTCAAATAGGGATACCTGTAGAAAAGGTTGCTCGTTTAAAGGTGGGGAGAGGAGAGTTCAAACTCTCTTCTTCTCACCTTTTTTAATCGAAAAAGAAAGGGGGTTTAATATGAAAGCAAAGGTTCTTTTAATTGTTGTGCTTGCATTTCCCGTGCTCCTTTTTGCAGAGCCATGGAGAGCTGAGTTAAGATGGCAAAGCGGGGATTATCATGGTAGGCTCGAGTTCGGAGCCGATCCGTTAGGAAGCGATGCATATAACGATACCCTTGATATACCAATACCTCTTGCGCCTCCTGGTGATGAACCTTTTGCTTATTTCTCCATTAATGACCCTCGGTTTCCTTATTTCACAATGCTTGAGCGAGATATACGATGGGACCAATCTGACACCATCATTTTTCCAGTCGAATTTCGCGGGCGAACCAATATGATTTTCAGCTGGGAACCATCACTCCTTCCGCAAGGCGAATTCGGTTTCGGTATAGCATTTTTACCCAATCGTCCAACATCTTACGAAAATATGCGAACCTATTCAACTGCCACTGTTCTTCCGGGTCAAGCTTTATATATAAGGTACATCCCAACCGAATATCGCTTATCACTACCACCATATTTCTCTGACTTTATACCCAATAATGGTGAGACAGGGGTTTCTGTTGTATCCCCGCTCTCATTCTCTGTGTTCGATAGAGAAACTGGAGTTAACAGAAATAGTATAAGGGTATACATAAATGGCATCGATGTGACATCAAACATAATATTAACGGAAATAGATTATGGTTATTCTGTTAGATATATTCACGCCGAGCCGTTTGATGGAGCCCGGAGGTATGTTGTTACTATTTATGCCTCAGATTTTGCATATCCGCCGCACAATGCAAGCATAAGCATTGAATTTACAACCGGCGCTGAGCTTGAGCGAGCTCAGTTTGAATTCCCGCTTTTCGTCTGGACAAAGGTTGAAGATGATTCTATAGTTCAGACACTTTCGCTGGGACTTGATCCCGTTTGTGGAGCCGGATATGATATTGGATATGATCTGCCAGTTCCTGCGATCCCTCCTCTTGCTCCGTATGCTTATTTTATCATCTCGGATAGCGAGTATCCTTTTATATCGATGCTCTCGAGGGATATAAGGAATTCAGGTGAACCGGCTCATATATGGAAAATTAGGGTGGACAATAGCGGCGCAAACTGTGGGCTCGTCTGGTTCCCGGAGTTCATGCTTGAAGGCTGGATTTTCGAAATTGGCAAGGGAACTTTTGATCTTCCTCCCGCTGAAAGAGATTTCGTTAATATGAGAGAGATTTCTCATTATGAATTCAGGAGGGGTGATGTAATATATATTCGTGCATCGGCTACACCCGAGATAGACTGGACGCCACCAAGAATAATAAACTTTTATCCACCTGATGGTGCAACGAATATTATTGTAAATACGAGAATTAGCTGCGATATAGTTGATTATGAAAGCGGGGTTGATAGAAGCAGTATTATGATGTGGGTACAGGGGGAGAATGTTAGTTCGAGATTGAGTATTACGGAGATTCCTTACGGGTATAATGTGGTTTATCAACCAGTTGAGCCGTTGCCGTTTTTGTCGAGGATAACGGTTATAGTTTCTGCAAATGACCTCTCTTATCTGCGGAATGCGGCAAGCGATACGGTGAGCTTTCGTACCGGAAGCGTTCTCGCGCCTGCCTGGACAGAAACACTTTATATTGGTGTTACGAACGAGACACTTGACACGGTAAGGATGCAGCTCATTATAGGGCTTGATGAATACGGGACTGACGGATTCGATTTTGCGCTTGATGCTGTTCTTCCACCGCCACCCCCTTTTGGTCCTTATGCTTTCCTTATCATTGAGGATACAGTATGGAATGTGCTTGGACAGGATATTCGGTGGATTTATGATGATGATGTTGAATGGAAAGCAACGCTTATCAATTTCCCTCAATCGGGTGAAGGGGCAGCTTGGGTTAGCTGGGATAGAAATATGTTAACTCCTGAAGGGAATTTTATTATTACAGCATGGAGAAGCTCAACAATTATTGGAAGAGCCAATATGCGTGAAACTGATCGGTTTAATCTTTTCGGCGCAACGAGTTTCACAATCCGAAAGTTCTTTGGAGCAACATCATTTTGTATAATCGGACGGATTACACTTGATGGTGCCGAAAGACACGATAATACAATCATCCGCCTGCTTGACACAGAGTTCGCTGATACTACAGATGATGACGGAAGCTTCACTATTTGCGATGTGCCTACAGGTGTTTATACGATTTCGATTGTTCATCAGGGTTATGAACAGCGCCTTATCGAAAATTTCGCCCTCGTTAGCGATACAACACTCAATCTTACACTTACACCAATCCTTTATACTGTCGACGGGTACATAACCCTTTCTGATACACCCTACTATGATGGAACGGTTGTAACCCTTGGTGACCGAACTTCTTCTACCGATAGTAGCGGGTATTTTATCTTTGCTGATGTACCTACTGGGGAATATAGGTTTACTGCTACTCACACCAGATATGCATCATTTGATACTACATTGTTTGTCAATCACAATATCACAATAAATCGTGAACTTCAAAGGCTCGTGTTTTCTTTTTGTGGAAGCGTGTTAGATGAGAGCGGTGAGCCATTGGTGGGTGTTCCGGTTGAGGTTTTTACCCTCGACTTTCACGATACATCAAGAACCACTACCGATGATTATGGAAGATTCTGCGTCGAAAACCTTTATTCTGGTTGGTATATCGTTTGGATATTAGGTTATCCCGGTTACGCTGATACAACTGATACGGTAGAAATTGTCTCTAATATAGAAAGAACATATGAGCTTCGCAGGCTAAAAGGTAGGATATACGGGCACTGCACACTTGAGGATGTTGAGAATCACGCGGGAAGTTTTGTGGTATTAAATGAGCGAGATACCGTTATAACCGATAACTCTGGATATTATGAATTCTCTGATTTAGAAATTCCAAATACTTATTTGTTATCTTTCAGGCATGATAATTATGTTCCATTTGATACGAGCGTTTATATTGCCGTTTCTGGTGATGTTGAGGTTAATGTTACACTTCATAAGCTCCCTGCACCAAGAAACCTCAGAGCAATAAATGGTCTTCACGAGCGGATTCCTCTTGAATGGGACCCACCCGAGGAATTGGGACTTCATCCGTTGAAATACAGGATATACCGTGCATTTCCGCCGTTTTCTTCATATGCGCTTATTGCTGAAACACCTTATACCTGTAATGCTTATATTGACCGTGATGTTACAGATTATTATGCATATCAATATGTTGTGACGGTTGTTTATGATGAGGGTGAAAGTGGGAGGAGCAACTGGGCAATAGGCTATCCTCGACCTAATCCTGAGCATCCCGAGGTTTTGGTTTACGATTTTGATAATGGTGGTAGGTTCATCCAGGGTGAATTTGGTGCCGAGCATTATATAACGACATATCTCTCAGTTTACGGGTTGAACTATACGCTCACGCCACAGGATACAACACTCGACACATACAATCTTTTAGAGTATGAACTTGTTATAATATGCACCGGCGTTTTTGATGAAAATAACAGGCGAATGAGAAACGATGACATTATCAAACTTACAAAATACCTTCTTGCAGGTGGACGGATTTACTGGGAAGGCGCTGATGCTGGATATACCTATTATTTTCAGGGTGATGAGGTTTCAAGGAATTTCTTTGGGCTTTTTGGTGTAAATTTCGAGTTCGACGGTTTTCCGTATAGTGAGGGTAATGTTCGGTCTATTCGAGGGAACGCAGATTTCTTTGGACGAGACATCAATGTTTCTTACGCATATAGGACAATGGCAGACCAGTTTATTGACGAGCTCAGCGCAGATATAGCAACGCCCATTTTGTGGTCGCAGACACCACCTGAACCTTCCCGCTCAAGCATAAGAGCTACAGCGTTTGAGACAGAAACATATAGGACAGTACTCTCCTCTGTCTACATAGGTGCTATGGCTTCTTCCCCATTCCCGAATACCGGAAGCTATGTTTTCGGTAAATACCTTCAATTCCTTTTGCGCGGTGTAACCCCAGTTAATGAAAAGGAAACATATATTCCTAAGAGTTTTGATGTAACTCTTTATCCCAATCCGTTCAATGCCGAACTTACTGCCGAGATTGAACTTCCCGCACCAGGGGAAGTAGAATTCAAAGTATTCGATATACTCGGACGAACGGTTCACTCCGCTTATTATCAATTTGAACGCCCGGGCAGCTTATCATTAAAATGGGATACCGTACCCGAAAATCTTCCGTCAGGCGTTTACTTTATTAGTATAACTTATAAGGACAAAAAGGTATTACATAAGGTAATCCTGATGAAATAAGCTCAGGCTGGAAGGTTTTTGAGCCCTTTGTGTTTGAGATAATTGATAAGTGCCTTTTGAAAATATGAGGTGTCGCTTTCCGGTATTGAGTGTTCGAAATCCTCTTTTGCGGGAGGAATTGTAAGCTTTTCGCAGTTAACACTTAATAAGTTTAAATCATAAACATTATCTATCTCAAATTCAGCATATTGTTTGATTTCGTCGGAGAGTTTTTCAAAAATTGTGACCGGGTCGCTTGGAAGCTTTATTCCAAAGGAATTTCCAATTTTTTCGAGAATGCTTATTGTTGAATAGCCTGAAGGTGGTTCAGTTATTTTATTCAGTTTTCGGAGCCTCCTTTCGAGGTTTGTGAATGTACCTGCAGTTTCGTGCCATAATGAGATTGGGATAAAAAGGTCGGCAAGTGACGCAGTTTCGGTGAGATATCCATCTAAAACCACAAGGGAAGACGCTCCCTCAAGTGCCACTCTATAAGGATATTGAGCCCCAATAGGGTCCTCGCCTATAATAAGGGCAGAAAGCTCTCCACCTTTTAGCATCCTCATACATTCATCAAATGGTATCATTTCTTCCTTATCAATGGGAATAAACATATCTATTAATCCCTGAATATTCGCTGGTGCACCAACAAATAGATATCCCCAGGCAAGCTCAAGCGAAAACTCATGTTGGAGATTTCTTATTGTGAACCATTCTGTGAGCTTGTTTGATGATGGTCTTGCTTTAGAAATTACAATTGCATTATTAAAGTTTTTCGCATTCTTTTCTATTATCTCTTTTATTGCTCTTGTATCAAATCCGATTGAAACAACATTATCAAGCATCCTGAACATCTTTGTTGACGAGTCAACTGCGATAAGAAGTGCCCCATTTTTTACCGCCTGGCGAACCTTTACACCAACAATAGGTGCGGTGCGTGTCAGGTCTAAGTCGTGCAGGATGATAAGGCTGTTTTTGTCTATTTCGTTCAAACTTATCGTTGATATAGGAAATTCCTCTTTTTTCTTGAGATTCAATGGGGATAGGTAAAAGGAATAAATCCCCTTGCTTCTTAACCCTTCTTTCGCAAGCATTATGGAAAGGAATATCTCCTCATTAGTAAGTGCTGGCGAGATAAATACGCAATTGCCTTCGCCTTTATTAAGTATTTCTGGTAGAAATTCGAAAGCCTTATCGAAAGGTATATTTGAGTGTTTTCCTTTATTTCGCAGAACAGGAGCACCAGCGCGGGATTCCATAAGCGGTTTTAGCCCGAATTTCCCCTTAACACAAAGGTTACCGCCGGAGACGGCGCAAGCCTTATCTGGTTTTGTTTTTATGGGTATACTATCGATACATTCGAATACAAGAGAACATCCAACACTACAATAACCACAGGTAGT
>JBAMLU010000086.1:5505-34636 GCA_039793385.1 bacterium | reverse complement strand
AGTTTTTGTCTCTTCATATTTAAAGGGCGCTGGTTTTCTTATATCTGGTTTTTCGATTATTGCGCCTGTGGGGCAGGTATCTATGCATTGTCCGCAGGCGATGCAATCGGTATTTTGAAGTGGTTTTTGAATAGCAGGGGCAATAATTGTATTATATCCGCGATAGATAAATCCGAGCGCAGTGATTCCCATCAATTCGTCGCATATTCTCACACACCTTGCACAGAGTATACACTTGTTCATATCGAATTCGATGAAAGGGTGGCGCGAGTCAATTTTTTTGATTTCACGCTCCTTTGTGAAAGCATATGAGTTTGCACCATACTGGTCTGCTAATCGCTTTAGCTCGCAATAGTCAACCGCAATGCACCCGCAGGATAAACATCTTAACGATTCATTTAATGCCTCTTCCTCTGTGTATGGCAACTCCACCTCATCAAAATTATTTCTTCTTTCGCTGAGCTTTGTTAGCTTTGGCATATTTCTTTGAGTGGTCGGCAGATCTTTGTAGAATTCTCGTGGAAAATCCTGAAGGGTTTCGCTTCTTTTTGATGTGTTAATGGGGAGATTGAACCCGGTCATTGGCTCGTTTTTCAGTGCTCGGTCTATATAGAATGCTGCTCTTCGTCCTGAGGCGATAGCCTCAATCACAGTAGCAGGACCTGTAACTGCGTCTCCACCCGCAAAAAGATTGGGGATATTTGTTTGAAGGGTTTCGGGGTTGACCTCAATAGTGCCCCATTTCGTCCACTTAACTGGCTCGCCTTTCACCACAAGTGCATTCTCAAGAAGTGCTTTATCGGGCTTTTGACCTATGGCTGCGATTATGTAATCGCAGTCGATAACGAATTCCGAGTTCTGAACTGGAACCGGTCTTCTTCTCCCCGAGCTATCTGGTTCCCCGAGTTCCATTCTTATACATTCGAGAGCCTTCAGCCTTCCTTTTTCATCGCACAAAACCCTCTTTGGTGCGACAAGGAATTGTATTTTAACCCCCTCATAAATAGCTTCTTCAACCTCTTCTTTTCTCGCAGGCATCTCCTTTTCAGTTCGCCTATATAGAATAGAAACCTCGTTAGCGCCAAGTCTTAAGCTTGTTCTTGCGGCATCTATTGCTGTGTTTCCTCCACCAACAACAACCACCTTCCCCTGAAGTTTTGTGATATTTCCTTTGGCGACCTCACGCAGAAAATCTATTCCTCCAAAAACACCGTCGCTTTTCTCCCCCTCAATATCCATCGGCATAGAACGCCAGGCACCAACACCGATAAATATCGCATTATATCCTTCTTTATAAAGGTCATCGAGGGTGAAATCTTTACCAAGTTTGCGTCCTGTTTTTATCTCTACTCCAGTTGCCTCAATTATTTCTATTTCCTTTTTTATAACATCCCGAGGCAATCTATACGGAGGGATTCCGTATCTCATAGTTCCGCCTGGCTCCTCTTCAGCCTCAAACACCGTTGTTTTATGCCCATTTAAGGAAAGGTAATATGCTGCTGTAAGTGAGGCTGGTCCGGCGCCTATTAGGGCGATTTTATAACCTGTTGAAGGTTTTCTTGGTGGGATGAAGTATGATGGGTTTTCGAGCTCAAGATCGGCGGCGAATCTCTTTATGTAGTCAATTCCTACGGGCATATCTAAGATATTTCTTCGGCAGGATTCCTCGCACGGGCGTGTGCAAACCCGTCCGCATATGCTTGGGAACGGATTAGTTTTCCGTATAAGGTTAACAGCATCAATATACTTACCAGAACCAACTAACCCAATATATCCTTGAATATCAACATTTGATGGGCATCTTAGAGTACAGGGTGGATAACAATCGCCGAAATGGGTTGAAAGGAGAAGTTCGATGGCTGTTTTTCTCGCATTGAATATATCTTCACCTCGTGTTCGAATCTCCATACCCGATTCGAGATATATTCCGCAAGCGGGAGAAAGCCCCCGTCTATTCTTAACCTCAACGAGGCAAACCCAGCATGATGTGAATGGTTCGAGCCTTTCGTCAAAGCAAAGCGTTGGTATCTCTATGCCAATCCTTCTACAAAGTTTTAAGACCGTTTCTCCAGGGTAAGCCTCGTATATTGTGCCATCAACTTTTACCTTCACATCTCCCCCAATCCTTAAGATTCAATCTTTAACGATTGCATCGAACTTGCAGACCTCGTAGCAAGCACCGCATCTTGTGCATATATCCTCGTTTATGATATGGATTTCTTTTGTTTTTCCGCTTATTGCTTTAACCGGGCAAACCTTAAAACATAAGTGGCATCCGGTGCATTTTTCAGGAATTATAAAGTATCGTATGAGAGCTTTGCATTGATGAGCGGGGCACCTTTTTTCTTTTATGTGTGCTTCGTATTCATCCCTGAAATATTTTATAGTAGTGAGCACAGGATTAGGTGCTGTTTGTCCGAGCCCGCAAAGAGAAGCTGTTTTTATCTGGTTGCCGAGTTTTTCGAGAATATCTATATCGTCGTTTTCTCCTTTGCCCTCGCATATACGGTTGAGTATCTCGAGCATTCTTTTTGTTCCAACTCGGCAGAATGTGCATTTTCCACAGCTCTCGTTTTGTGTGAATGATAAGAAATACCTTGCAACATCAACCATACAGGTTGATTCATCCATCACAATAAGCCCGCCTGAGCCCATAATTGCGCCTGATGCCACGAGCGATTCATAATCTATCGGGGTATTTCCAAGGGTTGCAGGAAGGCATCCGCCCGACGGACCTCCGAGTTGCACAGCCTTGAAATTTGCCCCTTTCAGAACTCCTCCGCCAATATCGTTTACTATCTCGTTTATCGTTATCCCCATAGGAACCTCAACAGTGCCTGTTCGCTTGACTTTTCCTGCGAGTGCGAAAACTTTAGTCCCCTTGCTTGTATGCGTGCCCATTGATGCAAACTTCTCCCACCCATTAAGGATTATCCATGGCACATTGGCAAATGTTTCAACATTGTTTATGCTTGTCGGTTTCCCCCATAATCCCTTTTGCGCTGGATATGGAGGACGGAGGCGTGGCATTCCTCTTTTGCCCTCGATTGACGATATAAGTGCTGTTTCCTCACCGCAAACGAATGCCCCGGCACCTTCCTTTATTCTTGCATCAAACGAGAAATCGCTTCCGAATATGTTTCCCCCAAGGAATCCTCTTTTCCTTGCCTGTTCTAATGCGATAGAAAGCCTTTTTACAGCAAGAGGATATTCAGCCCTGACATAGAAAAATCCCTCGTGAGCACCTATTGCATAACCTGCTATAATCATTCCCTCAAGCACGGTGTGTGGGTCACCCTCAAGAAGGTTTCTGTCCATAAATGCGCCAGGGTCACCCTCATCTCCGTTGCATATAACATACTTAACATCTCCACCCGATTTTCTTGTGAGTTCCCACTTTTTGCCTGTTGGAAATCCTGCCCCACCACGGCCACGAAGACCGGAATTCTTTATGCATTCGATAACATCCTCAGGTCTCATCTCTTTGAGTACCTTCTCAAGTGCACCGTATCCTCCATGAGCAAGGTAATCATCTATTGATTCCGGATCGATTACTCCCGAGTTTCTTGTCGCTATCCTGAACAGTTTTTTTTGAACCACGGCTGTATCAAGTAGATATTGTTCAACTACGGAGCCATTTTTGATATGTTGTTCAATTATTTGTTCAGCCTTTTTTGTGTCAACATTGCGGTAGATATAGGATTTTCCGTCTTCATCGATTATCTCAACGAGGGGTTCTGCATAACAGTATCCGAGGCAGCCTACGCGCTTGATTTTCGCTATATCTTTAACCTTCTCAAATATTTCATATGTTTCCTGTGCACCTGCAGCGACCCCACACGATGCTAATCCAATCCTTACCTCGTAACTCATATCAGTATCCTTTCAAAATCTTTTTGATTTGTTCACCTGTGAGTCTTCCATATGTTTTCTCGTCGATCATAACGACTGGAGCAAGGCTACAACATCCAAGGCAAGCGACATTCTCGACCGAGAATTTGCCATCTAGTGTGGTTTCCTTTTCCTTTATGCCGAGATATTCCTCTATTGCTGATGAGATTCTTTCTGCTCCGTTAACATGGCATGCTGTGCCGTGGCATACTCGTATCAGATGTTTTCCGCGGGGTTCAAATCTAAACTGGGCAAAGAATGTAGCAACGCCGTAAATCTGGGCTAATGGGATTGATGTTAATTCTGAGAATCGCTCGAGAATTTCTGGCGGGAGGTATCCATATTTTTCCTGAATACCCTGTAGAATCGGTATTACTGCGCCCTTTTCCTCTTTGTGTTCATAAAGAACGCTTAATAATCCACTATCTTCCATAAAACCCCCCAAACTAATTTTAGCGAATTTTCATCTATTCAGCGATAAAGCAACCGTTTTGCCCAATTCTTCTTCGCCTTCTCCCACGGGTATCCTGTTTGATAGCCTGAGGATAAGGTATGTATCGTAGAACCTCGTCCTCACAACCAGACTCGAGTAAACCTTCCTTTTATATGGTAGTGGAAGTTCATCTAATTTTTCGTGTGGGATTTCCCATAGAGGTTTGTAGAATGGGTCCTCTTGTGGGATTAGATTTTCCTTTGGGCTAAGATTAACTTGGAGTTCCTCTATTTTCTCCTCAAGTGATTTTATCTTTTCTAAAAGTTGTTCTATATTGTAGATGGTTCTGGTAAGGTTGAGGAGGAGTTTGTGATGTTCATCGATTAGGGTGCGAAGGTTATCGTAGCCTTTTAATATTCGCATTATCTCTGCCGAATCTGCGCTTTTGGGGCGTTCGTGGTATTCCTGTAATTTGGAAACCAAAAAATGAAAAACCTTTCTATCAATAAACCGCACTCGATAAAAAGGAAGTGAGCCACAATTAGTTCTACTGCAGCCGTAGAATATGTTTTTGGGAGTTTCGTTTTGTCCAACAAATGATGATGAATAGATTACTATCTTGTGCCCACAAAATCCACAGACACTTTTACCATCGACACCATCAAGCAACCCCAATGGATATAAAAGCGAACCTACTTTGAAATACCTTCTCCTGTATGGCGCAGGAGCTTGTTCCCCGGGTTTTTCTTGTTCGTTCATTAAAACCTGTTTTAAAGTTTATATCTTTGTCCCCTTCTTTCTCTATCTTTTTCTTTAGGCTTTATTTGGGGTTCTTCTTTCTTGATTAAAGCCTTTCTGGAGAGCCTGATTTTTCCTTGTTCATCTATTCCGATAACCTTAACCATAACCCGCTCACCCTCTTTGAGCACATCCTCAACCCTTGTAAGTCTTCTATGGTCAATTTCTGATATGTGGAGTAAGCCATCGCAATGGGGCAGGATTTCGATAAATGCTCCGAAAGGGACAATCCTTTTTACCACACCTTCATATACAGCGCCAACCTCAGGCTCCGCTATTATCAACTTTATCTGCTCGATCGCCTTTTCGATACCATCCTGACTCATTGATGATATATGGACCTTCCCATCGGGCTCAATGCTTATTGTTGAACCTGTTTCCTCCTGTATGTTTCTTATGATTTTCCCGCCCGTTCCGATTAGTTCACCTATTTTGTCTGTAGGGATTTGTAATGTAGCTATTCGGGGTGCATATTTCGATAGAGTTGGTCTGGGTTTATCGATCGTGCTATACATTATGTCGAGTATATTTGCTCTTGCATCCTTAGCCTTACTAAGAGCTTGAGATATTATATCGAATGAGAGCCCCGGGAGTTTAACATCAAGCTGAAAACCTGTGAGCCCATTTCTTGTGCCAGCAAGTTTGAAATCCATATCGCCATGATGGTCCTCGTCGCCTATGATATCTGTGAGGACAACAGATTTATCGTTTTCTTTAACGAGCCCCATAGCAACTCCAGCTATATGTTCTTTAACTGGTACTCCTGCGTCCATAAGTGCAAGGCTTGCAGCACAAACAGATGCCATTGATGATGAACCGTTGGATTCGAGTATGTCTGAGACAATTCTTATCGTGTATGGGAAAATATCCTCGCTTGGTATTATAGGCAGAAGGGAGCGTTCAGCGAGCGCTCCGTGTCCGATTTCTCTTCGCCCAGGACCCCGTATCGGCTTTACCTCACCAACAGAGAAAGGCGGGAAATTATAATGTAAGAGGAAACTCTTGAATGACTCTCCCTCAATGTCCTCTATTTTTTGCTCATCGAGTTTCGTGCCAAGTGTGAGAACACAGAATGCCTGTGTCTCGCCCCGTGTGAATATTGAGCTACCGTGCGTTCTTGGAAGGATGCCCACATCACATTTTATCGGACGAATCTCATCAGGTTTTCGACCATCAAACCTTATCCCCTTCTCAACTATGAGTTTCCTCATATAGTCCCGTTTCAACTCCTCAACGATTGAGCCAATAAATTCATCAGCGTCCGGGAACTGTTCAGCAAGTTCTTTAGTCAAAGTGAGTTTGAATTCTCTTAAAGCGTTATTTCTCGCCTTTTTCTCTCGGTAGGAGAAAATAGTTTCAAAGGATTCGTTCGCCTTTGTCTTAACGAGCTCTACGAGTTCAGGCGGAGGAAGATTAACTTCATATATGAGTTTTTGTTTTCCGAGCTCACTGGCGATTTGTGTCTGGATTTCCACCTGTTTCTGAAGATATGGTAGAGCGAACTCAAAAGCGCCGAGTAGTAAAGATTCAGGTATCTCTTTTGCTGAACCCTCAACCATAAGGATGCTATCGCCAGTTCCAGCAATAACAACATCAATGAGCGATTCGTTTTGTTCATGTGATGTTGGGTTTATGATGTATTTGCTGTCGATATATCCAATGCGCACCCCGCCAATAGGTCCGTTGAACGGGATACTTGAGCTCACAAGTGCCGCTGATGCACCGAGGATGCCCATAATATCAGGGTCATTTTCCCCATCATAGCAAACAACGCTGAGATTTACTTGAAGCTCGTTCCTGAAATCCTTTGGGAACAAGGGCCTTATTGCGCGATCTATGAGCCTTGATGAGAGTATCTCTTTTTCTGTTGGTTTACCCTCACGCTTGAAAAATCCACCAGGTATTCGCCCTGAGGCATATGCTTTCTCTCTATATTCAACTGTTAATGGGAAAAAGTCCTCTGTTGAAACTGGCTCCGGGGTTACGGTCACAGCAACGAGAAGATAAGAATCCTCAATCGAGACCATCACAGCACCATCAGCCTGCTTCGCATATGTTCCAAACTCGAGCCTTATTCGCTTCCCGCCTTGTGTGAACTCATATGTTGCCATATTACTTCCTCAACCTAAGTTTTTTTATCAGTTCCTTGTAGCGCTTTTCGTCTATTCTGTGAAGGTATTTCAAGAGCCTCTTCCTTCGCCCTATCAGTATCATAAACCCGCGCCTTGAATTGTAATCTTTAGGATGACGGGCGAAGTGCTTCTCAAGCTCCTTTATCCTTGTTGTTAATAGCGCTATTTGAACCTCAGGCGAACCCCTATCATCGGGATGAATCGCAAAATTCTTGATTATCTCCGCTTTTTTCTCCCTTTCAATCATTAATACCTCCCGGTCCTTTTATGAGTTTCATTGCATAGGTTCTGTCTTCTTCCATCTGTTTTCTTAAAAGTTGAATATCTTCAAAATACCTATCCTCTCTTATCTTCATTATGAGCTCTACTTTAAGAGCTAAATTATAGAGCTCCCCATTGAAATTGAAAAGGTATAATTCGGTCCTTTTTTCTTTTTTATCCGTAATTGTTGGGCGATAGCCTATGTAAAGTAGCCCGTGGTATGTGGTGGAATTTATAGTAGTTTTTACAAGATAAACCCCATCAGCTGGCAGAAGCTTATCCTCACAAACGCTTATATTAGCGGTTGGGAAGCCCAGTTTTCTTCCAATTTTATCGCCAGGGACAACCTTACCCTTTATAATGTATCCACCGCCGAGCATCCTTTTAGCCTGAACAATCTCCCCTTTTTCAATGAGTTCGCGAATCTTCCCGCTTTTTACAGGGTAGCCGTTTATGTGAAATGTTGGAACCAAAATGATGTCGTATTCGTAAATTGTGGAGAGGTTCTTATGAAGTTTCATATCGCCTTCAGACTTAAATCCAAATCTATGGTCCTCGCCCTCAACAAGCGCTTTCATCCCAAGTGATGATTTCAGATATAGCCTTATAAAATCCTCTGCCCCTGTTCTTGCCAGTTTCTCATTGAATTGAAGTATAACAAGCCAGTCAGGAGCTATAGCGGAATTTGAAAGAATCATTATCTTTTCTTCGGTTGTTGTTAGAATTTTTATTGGTGGGTTTACTACTTTTGCAGGATGTGGCTCAAATGAGACCATCACCGTCTCGAGCCCTCTCTTTTCGCCCTCGAGACGCAGCCTTTCAAGAATCTTCCTGTGCCCCAAATGAACACCATCAAAAACCCCGACCGTTATTACTGAACGCTCAAGGATTTTTTCCGGTCTCTCTATTCGTTTTACTTTCATAGATTAAAGACCCGTTTATACCTATAAGGTGTTTTTTCTTTTGGTGTATATTCTATTATAGCGAGAAGGTTTTTATTGTTATCGGTAAGTTTTATGAGTTCTTTTTCTTCAGGCTCAAATCCAAAAGGCAAGTGATTTATTAATTTGCCATTCAGGACAGATTTCACATAACCTGATGGAACCACAACTTCACGCATAAACTCAAGCGCATCGTATGGTAAAATTATAAGAATTTTATCCCTATTTGTCAAAGATAAATTTTCAAGTTCCTCAATTTTAATTGCATCATCAATGCTGAATTTCCCATATGATATTCTTCTAAGACTTTTTAAAATACCACCCGTTTTGAGTTTTTTGCCTAACATATAGGCTATGGCTCTTATATAAGTTCCTGATGATACCTCGAGCTCGAATTCAATAAAGGGGATGTTTATAGAAATAATTTTCAATTCTTTAATGAACCCTTTTTGCGGAGCGGGGGTTTTTTGAATACCCATTCGAGCCCATTTGTAGCTTGGTTTGCCATCTATTTTCTTTGCTGAGTATATGGGTATTTCCTGTGTGAATTCCCCGACAAAAGAGAGCATTGTTTGTTCAATTTCTTGTACACTTAAATTATCGGTAGGATGAGTTTCTATTATTTCGCCTGTCGGGTCAGCGGTTGTGGTTCTTTTGCCGAGTTCAATAAGGCCGATATATCTTTTGTTTAGTTTCGATAAAAATGGGAACAATTTTGTTGCGCTACCTAATAGTATTGGTAAAAGCCCTGTAGCGAATGGGTCGAGCGTACCTAAATGCCCGGCTCTTCTCACATTCAGAATACGCTTGACCCTTCTAACTACACCGAATGAACTTATTCCTTCGGGTTTATCGATAAGAATAATTCCCTTGAGGTTTCTTCTGCTTTTATTCTCCTTTGTAGTATCCGACAAATCGCCCCTCATCTGTAACAAGTATAATCCTGACTGGCATTCCAAGATAGGTATAAGCAAGCCTTGAAAGTTCCTGAGCGAGCTTTAATGGATTTTCCTCAATCTTGCTTTTCTCGACCTGAATATATGATGGGTAATAGTTTTTAACCGTGAATCCCCTGGTCCTGTAAATCGACACAAGTGCCTCAAGTCTCTCGCTTTCGCTTCCTGTAGGCACCTTTGAGAATTCAACCTTCACGGGTGAATGCTCTTTTATTGTTATAGGAAATATCAAAAGGAAAAGCAATACCAACCCTATTATAGCAAATGGTTTCCAGGGAAATCCCTCTTTTCTTGTTCTCGTCTCGATCATATCACCTGTAAATTTTTCTTCTTGTTATATCCTCGGGTAACGCTATTTTCCAAAGATTTTCGTCAACTTTTTTATTTATTTTGAACTTTTTGTACCTGAGTTGAACCCAATCGCCACCTCTAAAATCGGTTATCGTAACTGAGGTTGGAAGGAATTTCCCATCATATATGCCAAAGGAATCATATGAGAAATCAGCAATAGGAAGAGTATCTCTTGTGAAAAGCTGATAAGAATTTATTGTTAATCTTCCGTTGTAGCTCAAGTTTATGATTTCTATCCCTTTCTGCGAGTTTTTAACGAACTTGAGCCTGTTGGTTTCATCGTTAAAAAGCGAAATCTCCTTGTTTGTGTGAACGGGCACTATTCCGAATAGAAGTGGCACGAGCGTGCTAAACTCGGGAAAATCACCAAGGTAAACAAAAGAGGAATCATTGACGAAATAGTAGAGCGTTTTGTTCTGTGATATATAGAACATAAGTGAATCGTTTTTTATCCAGATTCGTCCAAGCTCAACCCCGAATGGTCCTCTTATTATAGCATAAAATCGCTCGGGGTTTTTCCAGGATATCTCGAATTCGAAATCCCCGGCATAAAGATTACCATTATAGGTTCCGCTTCCTGTCGCAATGAGCGTCTGGATCGAGTCAGCAGAGAATTTAAGGGCTTTTATAATATCTTCCTCATTTATTTTTTTCCCGGCAGGCTCATAATGCTCGATTTTCGGCTGTTTGTAGCAACTCATAAAAATGCAGAAAAAAACGATGAACTTTAGCATAATTTAATTATAATCAACAAATTAGTTTTCACAAGCGCTTTTATTAGTGCAAAATATTTTTTTCTTTTCAATGATAAATATGCTTGACAGGTGGTAAAGATCTTTTTATAATGATAATGAGTTGGGGATGAAGATTGGTGGGGGTGGGTTCATAAAAAAGGAGGTTTAATGAGGCTTAAATGGTTAGTATTGATTATTTTTTGCCCTGTTCTTTTGCTTGGTCAGGAAAGTTCAAGTTACAGGTTAATATGGCATACATTTGATGGTGGCGGTATTGAGGGTGAGGGTTTGCGTTCGCCGAGCTATAGGTTGACATTCTGTCTTGGGCAATCGACGCCTGTCGGGCACAATAGACTTCACTCAACATCATCAAATTATAGGCTTTACCCCGGATTCAGGATGATCGATTTGGACCTGAGGTATCCGTTTTCGTGGTTCACAACGACGGTGCACTATATGGGCGATAGCGTGTTTACATTGACCTGGACCGGTATAGATACGACCCATGAGGATGGATGGGGCTGGGGAATATGGAACTACGACATACAATATCGTGAATCAGGCGATACGGTATGGCACGATTGGCTTACAGCAACAACAGATACGACAGGTGTGTTTACAGGTCGACCGGGCGCGACTTATTATTTTAGAATAAGGGCGAGGGATTTAGCGACTAATGTTGCGCCTTGGGACAGCGCTTCACAGGATTCAGCGATTGTTGATTTCAAGGTTACATTTGCTGTGCAGGTTGCATCAGGTGGAGAGCCGCTTACAAGCGAGAATTTCATTGTGCTGAGCTACTACTCGACATCACGGGAAACACAAGCCTTTGACACCCTTTGGACAGGTGAGTATGCTGTAATCTCGGTTATACCCGGTACTGTGGCATCAATGAGCCTTCTCTCAAGCGGATCAACCGAGCTCGAACGATGGATTGCAGCAGATTCGATTACGCCAGGTTGGACCATAAATGATGCCTCTTTGCGTCTGGCAACATACTATCACCAGTACCATTCAACAGTGTATCTTGAGGGTACCGATGAGACTCATACCGTAGCAACCGAATCACACAGCAAATATGGTCGAGAACATCTTGAAAGCGGATTATTCGGCATATGGAGCGACTGGGCGGATAGAAGAAGCTCTGTTACTTTTAGCGAATATACCACAGGAACCCCGCCTTATGTTGCTATAGATGAGCGAACATTCTTTATTAATGCGCCAATAATTGATACGGTTCACTATAGGGTTGCTGAGGTTACAGTTACAATCAGAAATGATTTTGGCGGGCGTGTTATTGTTGATGGTGTTGAGTATGATTCACCTTATACAACTTCCTGGACATACGGAAGCAGTCATACGATAGAGGCATTCGAGTATTATTATCCATCATCTGACTCCCTTGTGAGGTATCATTTTGGGTCGTGGAGTGATGGTGGGGCGCGCTCGCACATTGTGGTTCCGGTCTCGGATACGACATTTACCGCTTACTTTACAATGGAGTACAGGTTTGATGTTATTAGCGATTATGGAACGCCGGTGCCCGCGGTTGGAAGGCATTATTATGCGAGTGGTTCAACTGTTGAGGGTTATGTTAATTTTATTGATGATGACGCTCATAGATATTGCACTGGTTTCACCGGGACAGGAAACCTTGCAAGTGGTGGCTCTGATACAACTTTCTCCTTCGTTATAACTCAGCCATCAAGCATAACCTGGCAATGGTCGCCGATGATTACGCTTATCGTTAATTCGCTTTATGGTCATCCTGTACCAAGCGATACATCATATCATCTTCCGGGGACAAACATAGTTGCCTATGTTGAAACGATTTACTATAGATCAGATTCGCTTTTGAGGGCTCACAATACGGGCTGGATTGGAACGGGTTCTGTGCCATCTCGAGGGGATTCTAACAGGGTTTCATTTGTGTTAGCAACAAACTCAACGCTTACATGGACATGGACCGTTGAGCTAAGGTTTGATGTTTATAACCCTGGTGGATATGATACTCCTCAGCCACCTGCTGGACAACACTGGTATGAAGCGGGAGCAACCGTTTCAGGATATGTGACATCACCATCAGGTGGGTATATGTGTATTGGCGCATTTTGCACCGGTTCTCTTCCTGACACGATCTATGGAACATCATTCTCATTTATAATAAGAGAACCATCAAGCATAACATGGCGATGGATTCCTCAACCAACAAGGACATACAGGCTTATTGTTCGCTCGCCATATGGTCATCCGATGCCATCGGATACAAGTTATTATCCTGCTGATAGCTGGATAAGCTGTATGGTTGAGGATACAGTTTATGATGAAACGGATGGTATAAGGCATCTTGTTGTTGGCTGGACAGGTAGTGGTAGTGTTCCTGCTACGGGGACCGGGTCTCGTGTGAGGTTCCAGATAACAGAAGATAGCGAGTTGGAGTGGCGGTGGAGAGACCAATTCAGGTTTGTTGTGAACAATCCACAGGGATTTGGTTCACCTGTTCCGGCGGTTGGGGTCCACTGGTATGATGATGCTGCTGTGGTTTATGGGTATATTCAGGAGAGGGTTGACACGATGATTTGTGTCGGTTATACAGGAACCGGTTCGCTTGTTAGCGGTTCGAATAATCATTTCTCCTTTGAAATTAGAATGCCATCATCGGTGACCTGGAATTGGGCACCAGCGGCTGAGGTTTACTGGTTGATAGTTGAAACACCTTATGGAAACCCTGTGCCATCAGATACGACTTATTATGTTGCCGGGACGATTGTCAATGCAAGTGTTGACTCGATATATCCTGATGGTGCTGGTATAAGGCGGGTATGTGATGGTTATATTGGTGATGGTTCAGTGGTCCCGCCATTTGGCTCTGATGCTCATATAACTTTCACTATAAATTCCAACTCAACAATAATCTGGCTGTGGCACAATGAATACGAGATAAGGCTCACATTTACAGGTCCACCATCAGCAAGTCAGAGTGGAGCAGGATACTATTCTGAGGGTAACTGGGCGAACATATCGACACAACAGGTTGTTGAATCAGGCGGAGTGCACTATGTATTCCATCACTGGAGCTCGAACCCCCCAGGGGCGATAATTGCCGACTCAATGAGAGCTAACACGAGGGTATATGTTGATTCTACTTATACTCTTGTTGCTTATTATACTGCTGGTGTAAGGGTTACAATAACGAAAGAGCCACCCCATTCTTTTGGTGGGATAATATTTGATTCGGATACGGTTTATGATGTTTCTTCTTATGATTTCTGGGTTGTTGCTGGAACATCTCACAATATTGGGGTTTTTCAGGCAGATTCGTCCTCAGGCACAAGATATCTCTTTTCTCATTGGGCACATGGCGGTACTCGAATGCAGAATGTTCTTGTCTTAAGGGATACAATTTTTACAGCATTCTATATTAAAGAGTATAAGTTGAAGATAGTTAAGAGTCCGATAGAAAACAACATAGGCTGGATAGATATAGATAGGACTACTTATACCGGGGTTTGTAGTGTTGCTATTTGGGTTGCTGAGGGAAGTATTCACACTGTGACTGTTAGCTCGCCAGATGAAAATCCTTTCTATAGGTATATATTTGACAGGTGGAGCGATGGTGGTGCGATAGCACATGATGTTGGACCACTTACTGGTCCTTTAACACTTACCGCATACTACAAACCTTATTATAAATGCTATGTGATAAAAAATCCACCTGAGGCTTATGGTTCCATAACGATAGCGGGCGTTGTTTACGATAGGGTAGCGCAGCAATCTTTCTGGGCGAGGCGGGATTCATCATATGTGCTTGGCGTTTCTTATTATGATATTGCACCTTCGCTTGTGTATGTGTTCAACAGGTGGGAGGATGGTATTCCTGGTGATACGTCATTTGTAACGCCACGAGTAACGAGACCCGATACATTTATCGCATACTACGACTCCATCTATGCGACGGTTTGTTTCAACATATCGAGTAATGCCTGGCATGTTGGGCGAAACGATAGCATAAACCTTGGTGAAACAAGCACGATGAGGGCTTCTGATGTTATTACGGTTACAAACGATTGTGGTAATATTGCGATAGACCTTGGACTTTTTGTTGCTGACCCGGGTCCATTCTGGATGCCAGGTTATACTAATGGTAGAAATACATTCGTGTTGAGGGCTCGGTTTGATGATAATTCGACACCACCGTCATATTTCTCGCCTGGGCGTGATTATGTTAAGATGCAGATACTATGGGCTGATGCTAATACTTTTGGTCCAAAGGGATTTAACATACCACCACCACCTAACCCCGACAACAGAGACAACCTTTGGCTACAGTTTATCGCCCCTGACGAAACATCAACATATACACGCCAGATCATACAGATGGTTATCCGCGCAAAACCTCGCCTTGAATAATACCTTAACTTATTCGCAATATAATAGCTTGAACCTTAAAAATAAAGGTTAAATAGAGATTTTATTCCATCATATCTTTCATATGAAGATGTTTTCTCATTATCTCTTTGAGTTTCTTTTTCTGGTCAGGGGTGAGAATCTTGTATATTTCGAGTTTCATTTCGGCACGGCTCATAGCAATTTCACCCTTTAAATCGCTTATCTCCTTTATCTTCTTTAAAATTGCGTCCTTAGTTGGTTCGCTTTCTGCCCAGAGGGCTTTTAGTTCAGCCTGTTTTATCTCAAGCTGGGCTTTGGTATTCGCTGTTTTCTTTATAAAATCCAGCCTTAAATTCTGAATGGATTTTAACTGTTCATCGGTAAGTCCAAGTTCATCGAGTTTTTCTATCTTCCCTGGCATTTCTTTGTGTTTCATTTCTCTTGTTCCTTTGTGCATTTTTTCGCACATATGCGGTTTCTGTGCCCAAAGGATTGAACTAAAAAGAATTACCACCACAGATGTCATAAACAGACACCTCTTCATTTTTTCCTCCTTTCAATTCCTTTTAAAGGTTTTCTCCCACGGTTTTTCTCTAATCTTTCTAAAATCTTCATTCTTCTTTCCGGTGGGATAGAACATAGCCGATTTTTCATTACATCAAAACATTCCCTTTCAATTCTATTTCTGAGTTTCGACATCCGGGAGAATGTGTTCTCGAGCTCAACGGTATCTGGTGTTTGTTTTTGAAAAAGTATGAGCAATTTTTCACGCTCTGACAGGAGTGAGTCGCGTAAAGCCCTTATAGTTTCAATCTCATCTTCTCCTGCAAGATTTCGCATATGCATAAACCTTTGTGCATATCCTTTTGTGCTAAAAAGCGGCACAACCTTTCTCATTCTCGAAATGTGATACCCGAGCGTGAACGCCCCGATAATATTGAGTAATACGGATATCACGAGCAATATCGTTAAAATTTTACCTTTCATTTTCCCCCTTGCTTGATATCACTATGTTAGAGATAAGATAATCGGTTTCCCCTAAAACAACTGATTCACTTGATAGAATAAGTTTCTCGAGCCTTTTTCCACGCTCATATTGGATTATATTTCTGCTTAAGATATTGCCTAATAATGCCCCAATAAAAATAATAACAAGCGCTGCAAAGACATAAACAAGCTCTTTTGCGGGCGAAACGGATTTCTTTTTTCCGATTGAATTAATAATTTTTACAAATAGTTTTGGTGATGGAGAGGGGGTATGAAGATTGAGGAGAAGTGACTTTAAAGCTTTCTCGGCGTCAAGTTCGCGTTGACATTCATTGCAGTGTTTAAGGTGGTCCTCGAGCTTCAAGCGAATATCCTCGCTAAGCTCGCCATCAGCATATGAGCAAAGCAGCCTTTTTACATCCTTACATCTCATCACATAGTAATTGACGATAAAATTTATCAGAATCATTCGCTTTTTTTCTTGACGATATAATTTTTGGAATTTAAATTTTTACGGTGAATGGCGGGCTAAAGATAAGTGTGTCTGGTTTTAGAGGGATTGTTGGTGAAGATTTAACGCCTGAGAGAATAATTAGGTTTGCTGCGAGCTTTGCGCTATATAGGAAAGGCAAAATAGTTGTTGGGCGTGATACGAGAATAAGTAGCGAACCAATTAAGAAGCTTATTGTTGGTACATTGCAGTCGATGGGTAGCGAAATTGTGGATATTGGGGTTGTTCCTACGCCAACTTGCGGCATTGCTGTAAAAGAGCTCGGGGCTTGTGGCGGTATTATGATAACCGCAAGCCATAACCCTGAACACTGGAACGGGATAAAATTTCTTAAAGAGGATGGAGGTGGGATCGAGGAGGACGAGATTATGCGTATTGCTGAATTTTCTGAAAAGGGGGAGCTCGAGTGGGCTAAATACGACAAGCTCGGTGTGGTCAGAAATTGGGATGGCGCTATTGATTTACACATAAGAAAAGTCTTGAATTTGCCCTTCTTCGATTTAGATGAGATTCGGTCGATGCGGTTGCAAGTCGTGTATGATGGTAATAATGGTGCGGGATGTGTTGCAATTCCAGGGCTGCTTGGGGAACTTGGGTGTGATGTTGTTGTGATTAATGGTGAACCGAACGGGAGATTTTCACATAAGCTTGAACCAACTCCTGATGCTCTTTATGAACTTGGGGAGGCGGTTAAAGAAGTTACGGCTAATTTGGGTCTTGCTACTGACCCCGACGCCGATAGGCTTGCAATCGTTGATGAAACTGGCAATCCTATCTCCGAGGAATTCACTCTCGCTTTTGCTGCCGATTATCTTCTCTCAAAAAACCCAGGTCCAGTTGTTGTTAACCTTTCAACATCATCACTTATCGATTATGTCGCTGAAAACTACGGCGTGCCTGTTTACCGAACTAAGGTGGGCGAACTTAATGTTGCACGGATTCTTACGAAAATTGGCGGGGTTATCGGTGGTGAGGGTAATGGCGGGGTGATTGTGCCGCCCGTACATATAGGCAGGGACTCACTTGTAGCCTCTGCTTTAATTATTGCTTATATAAGGCAAAAGAATAAAAATGTTTCAGCGCTTGTTAATGATTTCCCACGGCTTTTTATGATTAAGGAGCATGTCAACAGGCAGGGGTTTTTAAAAGAAAATGAGGAAGAATTAATAAGCGTTTTAAAGCCCTTTTTGATAAACAAGGATGATGGGCTCAGGTTGACACTCGATGATGGTTGGGTTCACATAAGGGTTTCAAATACTGAGCCAGTTACGAGAATTATCGCTGAAACATCATCACCTGAGAGAACAAAAAATCTCATTGAAACAGTTAAAAATATTCTTTCAAAATAATTAAAAGGTGAGGTACTTATTATTGCACCCCACCTTTTTATAGTTAAAGAATTAGAAGTTCAATCCGATTGTGAATAAAGCCTCAGGACCTCCAACAGGTGTATCAGTTGTGTATTTCACACTATTTTCTACGCTTTCTTCCTTTCCTGTAACAAGCCTTTCCTTTATTTTCACGCCGAGAACAATCTGCTTCTTCACAATAACCTCAGCCCCAACACCGACAACAATC
Source organism: bacterium (assembly GCA_039793385.1). Lineage (GTDB taxonomy): Bacteria > UBP14 > UBA6098 > JBAMLU01 > JBAMLU01 > JBAMLU01. Next base: position 16,674 of record JBAMLU010000086.1, on the reverse strand, counting down.
CCAACATTTGTTCCGTAATCATATTTTATAGTTGTGCTTCCTGTGGATTGTTCGACTTTTAAACTGTATATTGTAAGTCCGCCCATAGGATATAATCTTCCTCTTTCGAAATCGATATGTGGCGCAAAATATGCGTCGATAGCAATTGAGACGACATCAATGTCGGATTTTTCAGTGTAAGAGCCTGAGGTTGCCTCCTGACTATAGGTTTTAAATCCGTATATGAGATCTGCTCCACCGCCGAAATATCGCACAGGGAAAAGCGCCAAACCACCACCAACACTCAATAGCTGAGGACCTGCTGCTGATGTTCTCACGCCTAATTCTGCGGTCAGTGAACCCCCCAGCTTAGCAGCCTGACCCAGAAGAACTGGCGCCAGACTAAAAATTAACACTGTCACTAAAACCGACTTTTTCACTTTGCCTCCTTTCGTTTGTTTATTAAATTAACGATGCCATCTTTTTTGTCAAGCCCTAATTTCACAGTACATCGAAAAATCTTTTTTATTGATTTAATGAGTTAAATTCTTATATTTTAATGGAAAAGGAAAGGCGATGATACTTAAACTGAGATATTATCCTGACCCATATCTTAGAGTGAGCGCAAATGAGGTAGGGGTTATTGATGATAAGGTTAGGGAACTTGTACAAAATATGAGAGAGAGCCTCGTAGCATACAATGGGCTTGGACTTGCTGCTACTCAGGTTGGAGTTGACCTTTCGGTCTTCCTTATTCGCGATTCGGATAAAGGCGAGCCTATTGAGGTTATAAATCCAAAGATTATATCGACATCAGGCAGAGAAAGGCGAGAGGAAGGATGTCTCAGTTTCCCCGAACTATACCTCGATATTGAAAGGTCGGGTAAGGTTAAACTAAAATTTTACGATATCAACGGGCAGGAGAGAGAGATTGAATTTGAGGGTATACTGGCTCGTGCTGTTCAGCATGAGATGGATCATCTTAAAGGAGTTCTTATAATCGATAGGGTTAGCAGGACGAAACGGGAACTAATAAAGGGGGAACTGGAGAAGATTGCCGAGCGATATGGACGAAAATTTTAGGGTAATATTTTACGGTGCGGATGATTTTTCGGTGCCAGGGCTTTATAGGCTTGCGCAGGATTACAAATTGGTTGGTGTTATAACATATGATGACCGTCCTTCACGAAGAGGTGAAAGCAAAGTACCTACCCCGGTGAAAAGCGCTTGTATTGAACTTGGACTGAATCTTATTGAGGTCCCACGCGATAAACTTCAAGATGAACAACTTGCAGAAAAGATAAGCTCGCTTGAGCCTGACTTAGGTGTTGTTATATCATTTACTATTTTACCCAAAAGGTTTATCCATATTCCTCGTTTAGGCACAATAAATCTTCACCCATCAATGCTTCCAAGATATCGTGGCGCTGCTCCTATAAACTGGGCGATTATAAACGGCGAGTCACGAACAGGGCTTACTGTGTTTTTGATTGAGGAGAAGGTTGATGCTGGCAAGATAGTATATCAGGAGGAGATAGAAATCCTTGAAAATGAAACATCAGGTGAGCTTAGGGAGAGGATGAAAAAGATCTACCCGAGGATTCTTATTGATGGCATAGAGAAATTGAGAAGCCCCGGGTTCAATCCTTTACCACAGAATCTTGATTTAGTTACATTTGCACCAAAGATAAAGGCACACCACAGAAAAATAAACTGGGGTGATGATGGTTTACGGATAAACAACCTTATTCGAGGACTATCCCCTGTTCCATCAGCCTTTACCATATTCAGGGGAAAAGTTGTGAAGGTCATTCGTTCTAAGGTAGCAAGACTCTGTGAGAGCAAAGGAGCTCCATGTGAGATTCTCGGTGTATCAAAGGAAGATAAAGGGATTCTTGTTGCAACGGGTTGTGGAATAATCATCCTCACCAAGCTTCAACCCGAAAACAGAAACATTATCTCCGGACTTGATTTTTGGAATGGGTTTAGAATTAAAAAGGGGGAAAGATTCGACTAAAACCAACTCTTTTCCTCATATTGAGCTGGGTAGCCTTTTTAATTTTTGTTTTAGCCATTATCCTGCTCGATTATCTTGTATACCCGAGGCTATATAGTTTAAATAGGATATTGCCTTATATTTTAATTCTATCTTCCATACTTTCAGTTATAATAATAGGCGGTGGACTTTCTCTTCTTACATTAACCTCAATAACGGGGCTCGATCTTCTTTACCCACATAATAAAAAGCAGATAACCGTTCGAGTGCTTTTTCCTATTGTCACATTTTTGGGGATGGTTTTCCGCATTCATCCTGATAGGATAAGAGCAAGCTATGTAGGGCTCAACAATTCTCTTTTACTGGCTATGAAGAAAAGGATAAAGGCTAAAAGGATTCTTTTGTTATTGCCGCATTGTTTGCAATGGTCGGAGTGTGCACAAAGAATCACCTGGGATATAAACAATTGCAAACTCTGTGGGAAATGCATCATAGCAGATATAAAGACGGATTTTCTTGATAAATTTACGAGGGTATCTGTGGCGACAGGTGGAAGTGTGGCGAGGAAGGTTGTTGTTGATGTTAGACCGGAGCTTGTGATTGCAGTCGCTTGCGAAAGGGACCTCGTTAGTGGGATAAACGATGCTTATCCCGTGCCCGTGTATGGAATCCCGAATATAAGACCATATGGTCCCTGTTTTAATACAACATTCGATAAGACAGAGCTCGAACAGGCAATTAGGATTTTTACACGAAACTAGTAGGGTGTGAAATTGAGCCTTGAAATTTATAAAAAAGCTGGTATAGAGAGTTTAAAATATTTTTTTGCTAAGGCTGTTCCGGCGTTTTTTTCCTTTATCGGCATAATCGTTTATACCAAGATATTTCCGCCCGACGAGTATGGCTCATACGCTTTGGTCCAGACTTATTTAAATTTTCTCGCAATTTTCCCATCAACTATTGTCGGGAACTCGGCTCTCCGCTTCTTCATCCCTTATAAGGAAAAGATGAAATTAAATCTCTACTATTCAACACTTGCCTTAATTTATCTGGTATTTGTTGGTGTTGTGGCTTTTTTGCTCTCATTTTTCGTATTAAACGGACATCTTTCTCCCATTCTTTTGAAACTTTATATCCTCTCACATATAGAGATAGTTTTGTTAGGGATTTTCACAGTTTCGCTTGCGGTTTTGCTTGCATCTTTCAAATCGGGGCATTATCTGCTTTTCTCCATAATTTTCAGTGGTGCGAGAATACCCATGGTATTACTTATGGTTTTTCTTTTGAAACTGAGGGTTGAATCTATACTCTTATCATCGATATTGACCCTTATAATTCTTTTGCCTGTGGTAATATCGAGTTTACCTTATTTGGGTGGGATAAAATTAAATGGTGAGGTAAAGAGGTGTGCGAGGGAGTTGATTTTTTATGGGTTTCCGCTCGGTATATTGGGTATCTCTAACTGGGCTCTTCAATATGCAAACAGATATATAATAAGCCTTTTCTACAGTTCAACTGAGGTAGCATATTATTCTGTTGCGCTTAATTTCTCACAGATAGCGATTCTCACCATCCTTTCCGGTATCCTTCTTCAGACATCGCCCGCTGTAATCCACATTTTCGAGACTGAGGGGAAAAACAAAGCTGGTGATTATGTCACTACTATGGCGTGGTGGTCGATAGTTATCGGGATCCCTGTGGTGCTCTTTTTTTCTGTAATGAGTGGGGAGATTCTTTTCACATTCACAAGGAAAGAATATCTTGTTGTCTCAGGACTTGTTTTCCCGCTTTCCCTTTCATCTCTTATGGCTCATCTTGCGTATATTTACAATAAAGGGTTTGAGTTGAGCGGTAAAACATCGCTAACGGCACTTTATTTCGGGTTATCTGCGGTGGTCTCGGTTGTGCTCTGCTTTTTGCTCGTGCCACGCCTCAATGTTATGGGTGCCGCTATTGCTAACCTTATTTCTTTTATCCTTGCGTTTGTGATAGTTTATCTACGAGGCAGAATGTTTTTACCGTTCGGTTTTCCTGTTAAATCTCTCCTCTGGGGAATCATCCTGGGAGGGGTTGTTTTTGCTCTTTCTTCAGGGATAAAGCTTATTACGGCAAATTATATAACAAGGCTCTTCCTCGCACTAACAATCAATTTCCTTCTTCTTTTACCCATTGTTTTTCGCTTCAGGAAAAAGATATTTGCAACCAATATCATGCGGGAATATGACCGGTATGAGCGTTAACGATAAAATTTCGCTCCTTTTTATATTGGGTATCGTACTTATTGGTCTTTTTATTGTTTTCGCAGTCATATTCGATATAAGGATTTTAGCGGTTTTTGGCGCAGTGATACTTTCGCTCATATTCATTTACATCTTCCCTGAATTTGGTCTTGCTGGAAGTATAACTTTTTCTCTTCTGTTCCCTTCTATAGTAGCGGCAGCTGGAATTGAGGAAGCGACCGCTTTTTATTTTGCAAGGTTAGGGATAATATTTTTATCGTTCCTGATTTACCTTTTCAGGAAGAGAAAAACCAAACTGCTTCCCGGTTTAAGCCTCACTACCATTTTTTTTACAATATTTTTCATCTATTATGTAACAGGGGTTTTTTATACGCCTCTTAAAGAGGTTGGGATGAGTAGGGTGGCAGTTTTTGCTTATCATACACTTTTTCCATTTTATCTGCTTCTTTTTATAGAGCGTGAGACCGCGCTTAAGATTTTTCGCTGGACATTTATCATAGCAAGCCTTCTTGCTTTTTTGACTCTATGTTTTCCAACCTGGACGCCATATAAAGAACGCGCAAGTCTTATTGGTAAAGGTCTTATTACTTACGGCAGATTCTACGGCTTATCGGCATTGCTCGGAATAGAAAGTTATTTTTATGAAAAGCGGAGAACAATAAGGTATTTTTATCTAATAAGCTTAGTTTTTATAGCTATCTCGCTTTTTCTTACCGGAACCCGAGGAGCGCTGGTTTCGCTTGTTGCTGGATTATTGTTCTATTTCTTCTTTTTTGCTCCGCTCTCGATAATGAAAAAGGGATTTATATTGCTTTTGCTTCTTATAGGGGTCGTAGGGATTATTACGCTTGGTCATAAAGGTATCGCAAAATATAGGATTCTTGCTATTGCGGTGATTGATGCATCAGTTTATTTAAGATTAGTTATGTGGAAAGAGGCATTTAAGGTTTTTATCGAAAACCCTATTACAGGAATTGGCACAGGTGGTTTCTCGGTCAACCTCGGGCAATTCTTACTCGGAAACTATCCTCATAATATAATTATAGAAATTCTTGCCGAACTCGGACTAATCGGTTTAATTTTGTTTATAGGATTCCTATGGGGTGTAATAAAAAATATAATCTTCCTTGTGAAACATAGCGATGACTCAAAAACAAAAAGGATAACAGGGTTGTGCTTATCTCTTATCGTTTATACATTTATAAGCGCGATGTTCAGTAGCACTATTGGCGAAAATAAGGAATTCTTTATCCTTGCCGCAATGCTTGAGGCTATCACTATAGAAAAAAAGGGTGAAATAAAATATGGCACTTCAGTTCTATAACACTTTAACAAAGAGAAAAGAGGAGTTCAAATCCATTGAGCACGGGATTGTCAGAATGTATACCTGTGGACCAACGGTTTATGATTATGCTCATATTGGGAATTTCAGAACCTATATATTTGAGGACCTTCTTAGAAGGTATCTGAAATATAAGGGGTATAAGGTTATTCAGGTGATGAATATAACAGATGTTGACGATAAGACGATAAGGGGTGCAAGAAGGGAAGGGGTTTCGCTTGGAGAATACACAGCGAGGTATAAGAAGGCTTTTTTTGAGGATATCGATACGCTTGGGATTGAGAGGGCTGAGTATTACCCCTGTGCAACCGAACATATTCCTGAGATGCTCGCTATTATAAGAAAACTTGTTGAGAAGGGGGTTGCATACAAGGCTGATGATGGCTCTATATATTTTAGGGTATCGAGCTTCCCAAACTATGGGATGTTATCGGGAAAGAGAATTGGGGAACTAAGACCAAGTGGTAGGGTTAAAGCCGATGAATATGCTAAGGAGGAGATATACGATTTTGCCCTATGGAAAGCATGGGATGAGGATGATGGTGATGTTTGGTGGGAAAGCGAGTTTGGGCGTGGTAGACCAGGCTGGCATATCGAGTGCTCAGCTATGTCTATGAAATATCTCGGAGAAAGCTTCGATATCCATACAGGCGGGGTCGATAACATTTTCCCTCATCACGAAAACGAAATAGCTCAATCCGAATCCGCTACAGGCAAGAAATTCGTCAACTATTGGCTTCACTCGGCGCATCTTATAGTTAATGGGCAGAAGATGTCGAAATCGCTCGGAAATTTCTATACATTACGAGATATCATTCAAATGGGTTATAGCCCATTGCAAATTCGATACCTACTTATATCAACCCACTACAGGATGTGTTTGAATTTCACTTTTGATGGTCTAAAAGCGTCATCTGCCGCACTCGATAGGCTTGCAGAGTTCATCCATATGCTTGAACATCTTTCAAGCGATGAGGTTGAGGATAATCCAGATATAGCGAACATTATCACGCAAATGAAGAAAGATTTTGAAAAAAATCTCGACGATGACCTCAATATTGCTCCTGCTATTGGTTCGATTTTCGAATCATTAACGCATCTTAACATAATTATTAGAACAAAAGGAATATCCAGAAATGATGCCAAGCGAGTTCAAGGGCTTTTTGCAAAATTTGACTTAGTGCTCGGTATAGTGCCTAAAACTGAGCTTGATGATCTTGAGATTGCAAGGCTTGTGGAATTGAGAGATATCGCAAGGAAAAATAAAAACTACGCCGAGGCTGACAAAATTCGTGATGAACTTTTAAGGCGAGGCATTATTGTTGAGGATACGCCTAAAGGAACAATATGGAGAAAAAGGATATAATGAGGTGGTTTATGAAATTTACAGGAAGAGCTTTACCGTTTTTCATTATCTTGATTTTGTTTTCTTGCGCAAAGAAAAGCGGTAGCGGGGTTATTGAGATTAAGCCAAGCGAAATTAGGCTTGGACGAGTTTCAGCCGGAAAAACCGTTGATTCTTATACTGTTGTGAAAAATCTGGGTAAGGATGAGCTTATTATTAAGAAGGTGCGGTCAGATTGCGAATGTATTTTTGTCGAACATGTGCCCCATTATGTTCCACCTCAGAAAGAGGATACATTAAAATTCAAATTTATTGCGCCAATCCAGAAAGGTGAGACGAAGAAAACATTGTTCATCGAGAGCAACGACAAAGTTAAGCCAATAGTCACTTTAAATGTTTACGCCTATATTGAACCATCATATATGGATTCAACGCTTGCTGTTCTTATGTTTCAGGCTGAGGATCAGAAATTTGGGTATGAACTTGCGGTCGCTGTCGCGGAAAAAGCCCGCGAACTCAAGCGGTTTAAGGTTGTTAAGTCTGACGAGCTTGTTGAAAAAATACTTTCTGACCCAAACTACAAAAAGGTTGAGACGGATAAACTCATCCGGAAATGGGGCGATTCACTTGGAATTAGATATGTCGTAACTGGACAGCTTAGAAACGAAAAGAGCGAGAAGATTAATGTTATTCTCATTTTTATTGATGCTTTCTTTGAATATCCAATTGTGCGCAGGGTTGAGGGCAAAAAGGAAGAGCTTCATAACGCAGTTACGCGTGAGTTCAAGGAGACTATGGAGAATATCGAGAAAGTCGAACATGAAGCATGGTTGCAGGTCATTCAAGCAAAGTGGACGCAAAAGAGAAATGAACTTGTTGGTAAATCCGCGCCCAATTTTAGTTTGACCTCACTTGACGGAAGAAAAATATCCCTTTCAGATTACCGTGGCAAAACCCTTCTAATCCATTTCTTCAGCCTTACCTGTGAGGCATGTATCGAGGAGCTCGAATGGATAAAATCCGTTTCAGAAAAACCCAAATGTGCTGTTATTGGCGTTTCGATTGATACGGGCAAGGAGGAGGAGCTAAAGAAACTTATTAAACAACGCTCGCTTAAATATCCTGTCATCGTTGTGTCTCAAAATGATTCGACTTTCCTTAATTCTTTCTATGTCAATGTTACGCCGCAGACAATTGTTATCGATAAAAATGGTATTATACGGGAATCTATGGTCGGATTTTCTGAGGGATTAAAGAGCAGTTTCGAACATCTTGTTGATGAGATTAGCAAGTAGTTTAGTTTTATTCATATTGCTTGTTTTGAAGAATTGTATTGCGAGGGGTGAGCCTGAACCTGATAGGACTAATATCCATTGGGGACGGCTTGCTATAACATCAGCGCTTGGAATTGGGATTGCTGCTTATGCTATTGACTATGAGATGGACACCTGGGGACGGACTCGTGGAAAATTCCATTTCAAGGACGACTGGGATGGGGATTTTCTCGCACAGACAGATGAGCTAAGCCATTTTTTCTATGCTTATAAGATGACACAGTTTGGTTATTTGCTCGCTCGTTTTGATGGCTTTTCGACAAAGACATCCATAATTATTGGCTCATCAATTGCGTTTCTATGGCTATTTTCGGTTGAGTACCCCATTGATGCTTATAATCCATCACAGGGATTCGGTTTTAGCGACCTTATATTTAATGCGCTTGGTGCGGGATTCTCCTCGGCAAGGCTTCTTAACCCCAAGCTTCAGGCACTGGATTTTCGAATATCTTTTAAAAAAAGTCCGCTCAAGCTAAAAGGGATTATCGCACAAACCGCAGATGATTACGACAATATAATATACTGGCTCACATTTACACCATACCGTTCAAAGAATCCTTTAAATATTGCTATTGGTTATTCCACACGACGACCTACTTCAAACTGGCGAATAGTTAAAAGAGAATACTTCTTCTCTATAGGAACCTCATTTTCAGATTTCACGGAACTAATTATAAAACGAAAACCGCTTATTGATTTTTTAGGATTCCTGCAATTCCCCTTTGGAAAGTATATTGAGACTGAATAAAAGGGAGATTTTATTTAACCCATAACCAGGTATTTCTATAGGAGAAACCGAGAGGTAGATTATAGCAGCAACCATCACAACAACACGACTGGACCCCGCCAGCACTTCCATCATATGATGAAGTGCCAGACCAAGCGATGCCCCATCCGATGGCAGTATCACAGCTTCCGCAGTCGTTTTCCTGGTTTCCTGTTGTACCCCATCTAACATAAACCCAGGCGCAATTAACATTAAATCCTCTGCTTCCGCAATAACATTGTGTCCTCATATTGAATGTGTTCTGGAATGCAGTTCTATCAGGACCCTCATTTCTGTATCCGCCACTGAAAAGAGAGAGTGCTGATGCCATTGTGCTTCCAAATGTATGTGTCAAGCAGTTTGATGTTGGACTTCCTACACACCCTCTTATCGTTGTAAAAGGAACCGAGTTAAACGAAGGATACTTAACTGTATTGGCGTTTAGGGTCAAATCGCTCTCGTTTAATGTGTTATTGGTAGTCCAGTAGTTTGAGAAATAGCTGAATGTGGTTGAGTTTGATGTTTTCATAATAAGGGTGTACCCCCCATTTGTCATATCGCAATAAGCTTGAAAGGCATTAGAAATGCTTCCTGTATCCGGGTCAATCCAGTAAACACCATCAGTTGTTCCAGCCCCGGCATCATATATCCGTTTGCAGCTCGGGTAGTAGAATGGGATACAACTTACCTCATTTGAAATTGGTCCCTCACCATGGCTATTTACCGCCGATACGACAAAATAATATTGTGTTCCTGGGGTTAATCCTGTGCTTGTGTAGCTGGTTGAGGTTGTAGAATCAACAAGAACTTCACCCCCAGGGCTTGTACCTCTGTATATTCTATACCTTACTATGGGAGATGCCCCCTGAAAAGGCGCACTCCATGTGAGGGAAATTGAAGCTGCTCCGGGACCGGGAGTGCAAGCAAGGTTGGTTATCTTGTCAGGGTATTTGGTTACTCGAAGGGCTAATGTTACCGTGTCCGTTGCACCACCAATTGCAGTACCAACGATGGCTATTGTATAATTATTTGTTGGAACCGTGGTATCTGCCGAAACAACCACGGTAGATGAGCATGTGGGACTGCACCTGTCGGGGTTGAATGTTACCGATATTCCTGATGGCAGGTCTGGTGCAGAGTATAAAACCCTCTGCGTAACAAACGATATAAGGGAATTGCGCAGAGTGAACTGGGCTTGTGCCCCAGGCGCAATTGTATCTGATGCCGGGCTTATCGTAAGATTGAACCTGAACGGATTTACTGTAAGAGGGAATGTTATTGTTCTCACAAGTCCACCAGTTGACATACCACTTATGGTTATATTATAATTGCCGATTGGCGTTGTGGTTGATGTTGAGATGGTCATATTTGACCCGCATGAGAGAAGGCAGGAATTAGGCGAGAATGTTCCGAATGCTCCTGTTGGTAAGCCAGAAACAGAAAAGGCAACATTCTCCGCGAAACCCGTTATAAGTGATGCTGTAACGACTGCTCGGGCTGTATCACCCTGGTCGAGTGTTGCTGATGATGGGTCAATTCTCATAGCATAGTTGAATGGTGGGGTTATCGTTAATGTGTAAACAGCAACCTTACGAAGCCCGCTTATAGAATTTGCGATTATGGTTAGAGGGTATATTCCTGCTGTAACGCTTTCTGATGTTGCTATGTGGAGTGTAACATTGCAAGGCGGGAGGCAGGATAATGGCGTGAATGTCGCACTTACACCTTCAGGAAGACCCTCAATCGCCAATGACACCGACTCCGCTTCACATCCCATGCTTTCTAATTTCACCTGCGGATACCTCGAAAATCCAGCTTTAACCGTGTCTACAGGTGGTTCAACCGATAATGAGTAATTTAAAGCACCGCCACCCGCACCAAAAAAGATGAATATCGAATCCCCAGCCTCATCTATTGTTGCACCAGGTAGCTCTGAGAGTATGATCGTTCCCGTTCTCGATATTCTACTTCCACGCCTTCTAACAGATTGAATCGCACGCTCCACTGTGCTTGCCCTTATACTGTATGGTGCTGATGTTAACCGCTCACGAGGCAAAAATCTTTCCTCACCTATCGATACCTCTAACCAGTATTCTTGAGAAAAATCCACAGAATCAGGAAACCCAGATAGCTCAACTGAAAAAATCCCTTGCCTAACGATAATATC
>JBAMLU010000086.1:3676-5495 GCA_039793385.1 bacterium | reverse complement strand
AGTTTCGCTTGTGTAAAGCCTGAATGTAATATCAAGGGTATCATTTATACCAACACCTGATGAATCAAGCATCTTCCCCTGATAATTCAACACCCTTGGCACCAAACTGATAGAGACCCCAAAAGTAATCAAAACTAACAAACACTTCGCTTTCATATAACCTCCTTTATTATAAAATTCGAAAAATAAATTCTTATGTCAAGTAAAAAAATAAACGCTTGCATTTTTGTGGAAAAGGGATAAATTAAATAAAGGTGATGTAAAGTGGAAATTCTTGCAAGATTAGAAGAACTAATACTACCATATCTTGAGAAAAAAGGATATGAGCTTGTTGAGTTGAGGGTTGTAGGCGCGGGCAAAGGAAGAGTTGTGCAGGTTTTCATATGGAAAGATGGTGGGGTGACAATCGAGGATTGCAGGAATGTTAGCGAAAACATATCTGATATACTTGATGGTGAGGAGTTGTTTGAGGAGCGATATTATCTTGAGGTTTCATCACCAGGACTTGATAGACCACTACGAACACTCAAGGATTTCAGACGGGCAATTGGCGAAAAGATAACCTTATATACTGTAGAAGGCAATGAGGATATTGGCGTTATAAATGATGTTTCGCTTGATGGAGTTGAACTTGTTAAAGAGAATGAAAAAAAACTTTACCCATGGAGTTCGGTCTCTATGGGTAAAATCATAGTGGAGTTCAAATGAAAAGGGCACAATCATTCAATCTTGTTCAATCTTTTGAGGACCTTATTAAAGAGAAAGGATTGAACGCGGAAACTGTAGAAACCTGTATTAGAGAGGCAATTTTGCAGGGTGTCAAGAAGAGATTCGGGCATGCTGAAAATTTCAGGGTGGAGATAGATATTAATCAAGGGAAATTGGAACTTATCGCTACAAAGAGCGTGGTTAAAGAAGTTTCTGTGCCATCAATGGAGATTCTGCTTGAGGAAGCGAAGAAGGTAGAGCCTAATGCAAAACTGGGCGATAGTGTTGAAGTCCCTGTTGAACTTGAAAGCCTTGGACGGAATGCTATATATTTCATAAGGGAACGACTTATCGAGAAGCTCCGTGAGGTTGAGCGTGATAAGGTATACCACGATTTCCAGCACAAGAAAGGCGAGATAGTTACGGGCACGGTTCAGAGAATCCAGCGTGGTGATATAATAGTTAATCTTGGCAGAACTGAGGGAATAATTCCCCGTTCCGAGCAGATTCCTCAGGAGAAATATCAACAAGGTAGACCGATAAGGGCATATGTTCTTGATGTAAAGAACGACCCGAAAAGCCCGCAGATAATCCTTTCTCGCCGTTCACCAGAGTTCCTGAAAAAGTTGTTTGAGTTTGAGGTTCCGGAGATATATGAGGGCAGGGTTGAGATTGTCCGAATTGCAAGGGAAGCCGGGGAACGGTCGAAGGTAGCGGTGATGTCGGTTGACGGAAAGATCGACCCTGTTGGTGCCTGTGTCGGTTTAAAAGGTATTCGGGTGCAGGCTGTGGTTAAGGAGCTGAACAACGAGAAGATAGATGTTATACCATATGAGACCGACCCAGAGAAGTTCGTTGCAAGTGCACTTGCACCGGCAAATGTCCTATTATCTGAGGTTTATCCGGAGGAGAAGAGGATAACTGTTGTGGTTGAGGATGATAAACTATCACTTGCAATAGGCAAGGGCGGACAAAATGCCCGACTTGCAGCAAAACTAACGGGCTGGCGAATAACTCTTTTTAGCAAGAGCCAGTATGAAAAGATACAGCGCGGAATTGATGGCATTCAGGGAATTACACCTGAAATATCAGAGCGCCTGAAGAAACATGA
>JBAMLU010000086.1:0-3666 GCA_039793385.1 bacterium | reverse complement strand
ATACAGTTCAGAAACTCGCTATGGCAAAGCCAGAATTTGTGAGAATGGTTACCGGAGTTAGCGATGAAAAGGCATGGGAATTTATCACCTCAGCACGACAGGTTGTCGAGCAGATTAATCAAGAATATGGATTTATAAGTAAAGCCGAGGAAACTATCAAGGAGGAAGAAAGCGTAAAGGAAGATAATGGATAAAAGGATATACGAATTTGCAAAAGAATTGAACCTTTCAAGCAAGGCGCTTATAGATATTCTTCGTTCAATGGGGTTCAAGGTTAAAAGTCATATGAGCCTTGTTACCCCGGCGATGATGCAGAAGATTCAGGAAAGGTATCTTGAGGAGCGTCACGCTGTCGATGAGGAATATCAAGCAAAGAAAAGATTATATAAGAAGCCGCTTTTTAAACCAATTAAATTGAAAGGCGGACCAAAAGCCGCTCGAAAGAAATTCACTTATAACAAAAGGCGTGAAAAGGTCGACGAAAAAAGATTGGATGAAACTATTAGAAAGACGCTCGCTTTTATAGAGACGAAGAAACCGACAAAGAAATATAAGAAAAAAGAGGAAGAAAAAGAATTAGTTGAGGAGGAGATTCGAGTAATTGAGCTTCCTGAAGCTCTTCCGCTAAGGAGTCTTGCAGAGAAGATTAATATTGATCCAACAGAGTTGATAATGAAATGTATCGAACTTGGTATTGTGGTTTCAATAAATTCTCGGCTCGATTTTGATACGATGTCGCTTTTGGTTGAGGACTATGGGTATAAGGCTGTGCCTTGGGCTGGGGTTCGTGAGGTTGAGGAGAAGAAGGTTGAAGGGTTTGGACCGAGACCCCCTATAGTTACAATTCTCGGGCATGTTGACCACGGGAAGACTACGCTCCTCGATTACATTCGCGGCTCGAATATCGTTGCAGGTGAGATAGGTGGTATAACACAGCGAATCGGCGCATACCAGGTAGATTCTCCATATGGCAAAATGACATTCATTGATACCCCAGGACATTATGCCTTCGCTTCTATGCGAGCAAGAGGAGCACAGGTAACGGATATCGCTGTTCTTGTCGTCGCGTGGGATGATGGTGTTATGCCACAGACTGTTGAGGCTATAAGTCATGCTAAAGCCTCAGGTGTACCTATAATTGTTGCAATTAACAAGATGGATATTCACGGTGCTAATCCCGATAAAGCATTGCAGCAGCTCGCGGAGCAGGGTCTTATTATTGAGGAATGGGGCGGAAATACTTTGTGGGTGCCTATCTCAGCGAAAACGGGTGATGGTGTTAATAGGCTTCTCGAACTCATAGCTCTTCTTGCGGAAACGCTCGAACTAAAAGCTAATCCCAATGCGAAAGCAACGGGCGTGGTTATTGAGTCTTTCCTTGATAGGGGTAGAGGTCCTTGCGCCACGGTGCTTATAAAGGACGGCACGCTTCATAAAGGTGACCCGATAATTGTTGGTGCTGTGCCTGGCAAAGTGAGAATTATGCTTAACGAGAGACTTCAAGAGGTAAAAGAAGCAGGACCATCAACCCCTGTCGTGATTGCCGGGCTTGATGGATTACCACAAGCTGGCGATAAGCTCATGGTTGTGGCTGATGAAAAGGAAGCTAAAGAACTCGCTGAAATTCGCACTGAAACCACAAAAGAAACATTAAAAAGAGCCTATCCTATAACATTATCAACACTCAAAGCAAGATTAAAGGAGAACAAGGCTAAGGAATTTAATGTGATTGTTAAAGCCGATTCCGACGGTACTCGCGAGGCTGTATGTGACCTTATTGAAAGGCTCGATTTTGAAGAGATTAAGCCGAGGGTTATTCATGCAGGTGTTGGGGATGTGAACGAATCTGATGTTCTTCTCGCTGCATCCTCAAATGCTATAATTCTTGGTTTCGCCGTGCGAACCGATAGGGTCGCTAAACAGACCGCTCAAAAAGAGGGTATCGAAATTAGAACTTATAAGCTTATCTACGACCTTGAGGACGACCTTATTTCGGCTATGGAAGGTCGTCTTGAACCTATCATCGCTGAAACTTATATAGGTACTGTTGAAATAAAAAACATATTCAGGCGTGACGATAATGTTACTATAACCGGTTGTTATGTCCAGGATGGTATGGTCAAAAGGGGTGCTATTGCCAAGCTAAAGCGGGGCGGTGAGATTATCGCTGTTGGTAAAGTGAGCAATTTGAAACGATACAAGGATGATGTTAACGAGGTCCAGCAAGGACTTGAATGTGGAATCGCTTTTGATGGTTTCCCGGAATTGTTCCCTGATGACATAGTCGATATTTACGACAGAATAGAAACCACAAGAAAACTTAAAAAGCAACAATAATAAGCCATGTTTGTTGGGGTATTGACCGTGGATATTTTTATACCAGAGAGTAACTCATTGAAGGCTAAAAGGTTTGTGGTAAAGAGCCTGAAAGATAGAATAAGGAACAGGTTTAATGTTTCGGTTTCTGAGGTAGATTCCCATTCATTGTGGCAGCGCGCTAAAATTGCTGTTGCCGCTGTATCCAAAGAAAAGCAGAACCTTCAATCCCTTTTGAGAAATGTCGCTGATTTCATCGGGGATGAGAAGCGAATACAGGTAATTGATATGACATTTGAGGAGTATTAAGAAAAAGAGAATTTTTAAGTGAAGAGGTTTATAAGTGAGCAAACGGAAGGAGAAACTTGAGCATCAAATTCAGAAAGAGCTTATCGAGATTATCAGGTCGGAGCTCGATGACCCTCGTGTTCAGGATGTTCTTCTTTCCGTAACGAAGGTTAGGATTTCCAATGATTTAAGGCATGCGCGAGCATTTATAAGCTCAATTGTTAAAAGCGAAGAGAGAGGAGAAATTCTTGATGCGCTTAACGCAGCATCAGGATATATTCAGGCTTTGCTTGGCAAGAGGCTTAAGATAAAATTTACCCCCACAGTGAGTTTCGATTACGACGACTCTATTGAATATGGCTCAAAGATAGAAAAAATCCTCGATGAACTCGATAAAAAGGAACATGGTTCGGAAGATTCGGAAAATAATAGAAAAGAATGAAAAATTTCTCGTGCTTTCACATATAGAGCCTGATGGCGATTCGGTTGGCTCCGTTATTGCTCTTGCTGAGGGAATAAATTTTATAAAAGGGAAAAGATGCACCGCATATTATCCCGTAGATATTCCTCAAAGGTTGAGATTTCTGGTGAAGAGAAGGAATATTGCTCGAAAAATCAAAAACCTTGATCATGATGTTGCTTTTATCCTCGATTGCTCGAACATTAGCCGAATTGCCGGGCTTTCACTCAGTGAACTAAAACATATGACCATCGTGAATATTGACCACCACATATCTAATCTATATTTTGGCGATATAAATTGGGTTGAGCCCGAAATGAGCTCCGTCGGCGAGATGATTTTCGAAATATTTTCTAATATGCAACTCCCACGCCTGGCGCTTGAGGGAATATACACGGCACTTATTACCGACACAGGCAAATTCACTTATAAAAATGTGACCGAAAGAACTCTTAAAACAGCAGCAAAACTTGTAAGGCTTGGCGTTGAACCTTATAAAATAGCATCATATCTATATCACAACTTCCCTCATAATTTCTTAAATATTCTTGGACTAGCATTATTAAATGCGAAAAGATTGCTTGATGGAAAGGTTCTTTTTA
>JBAMLU010000085.1:18307-19325 GCA_039793385.1 bacterium | reverse complement strand
TATATTGAAAAGAACACTTTAGGCGATATGTATATTTCTGGTGGTCTTAGCGGTTCTTCTACAAGAGGTTTGCCATGTGTAAGCGTTATTGTGTATTCTTTTCTTTTTGCGGTGCTCGTTGTTTCCGCTTTTAAAAACTCCCCCTTTGAAATGAAAATATTAATCTTAAGTCCTTCAGGGATGTTTATTCTTATAACTTTTTTAAGAATAGGGTATTTTTCTAATAATGTTTCACAAGCGGCGAATGGTTCAAAGATGCTGGATTTACTCTTTGCTATACGCACTTTGAAATCCATAATGCTCCCTGGAGAAAGCCCGCCGAAGGAGAATTTGAGCCGCTTTATTCGATCGTATTGGCTTGTGTATCCGAAAGGAGATGAGTATTCGACAGAGTTTTCGGTTAAGTTTGTTATTGTACCATCAGGAGAAATAACCCTTGCAAAAAGGATTTCTATTTTTGAATTGTCAGGGAAATAATAATAAAACCTGCTGTTTTCGTTATCTGCTCCTTCCTCAGTGTTTATTCTAACAATTCTTCTGTGCTCGAAAATAAATGATGTATCTTCATTAAGTATCCAGTCTTTTTCGTCATAAAGGATATATGCGCCCGCATTTATTTTGAGCTTCTTCCCCAAATACTTTTCAATAATTGGCTCAAGGATTGAATCGGTGATTTCTTCTTTGCTTTTCCACTCGGGACCGAATGTGCGAATGAATTTGATGCTGACGAGGGAATCCCAGGAGAATGTTGTTTCGAGGTTGTCGAGCCGTTTTATGGATACGGATAAGGTGTCCAGTTTGAGTATTTTCCCGTGAATTTCCTCACCATTTCTTGTGAAGATTATACCGTTTTGTTCTGCACTTAGCGAAGGTAAAAAAAACGCAATGAGAATTAAGAATTGCATAGAGATTTATCTTTGCAGCTTTGACATGATCGAGTTCGCTTCGTTCTTGAGCATTCTCTCGTATGGGTCAATGGGCTCAAGTGATTCTATTTTCTGAAAAGCTTTCTTTGAAG